>NZ_SGPG01000032.1:0-386893 GCF_004208955.1 Pseudoalteromonas sp. CO325X | reverse complement strand
GCTTTTTTAGTTTTGAACGCGAGGTAGGGATACCGAGCCGGGGGATGGGCTTGGATGCCAGACTAAGAAAATAATAAAACAAAGAGGAAATGGTGGAGCTAAGCAGGGTGAGAAACGCTCGAAAAAAGCACTGCTTTTTTAGTTTTGAACGCGAGGTAGGGATACCGAGCCGGGGGATGGGCTTGGATGCCAGACTAAGAAAATAATAAAACAAAGAGGAAATGGTGGAGCTAAGCAGGATCGAACTGCTGACCTCCTGCGTGCAAGGCAGGCGCTCTCCCAGCTGAGCTATAGCCCCACTAAAAAGTGGCTTGTCCGTTAAGACGTTTGGTATTTTATTAATTTTACTTTCAAGGTCAAGTACCGCATCAAAAAAATTCACGCAAACTTAAACATTACCTTTATCTGATGCACGCACTAAGGTGCGGGATGTCGCTTTGCGACAATACGCTCCCCAAAGCGCGGGGGCTTTGATACAGTAGGGAAAGTTAATAATAAGAATGTCTTTATCATGTATAAATTAATCACGGTGGCCTTGTTTTACTGTGCTTTAACGGCCTGCTCATCATCTTATGATGAACCCGAATATGAGGTGCAGTCACAGCAATTTTACGGCAAAACCACAGAGCAAGGGCAGAAAATATTCGCCTATGTTATTACTGTCAAAGCCAGCCGCAGAGAAATGCTCGACCCGGATGAACCCATCACTCGCCGTGAGTTTGAACGTTATGCTGAAAAAGAGTATTTCGAAGAATCTCGGGTACTGAAACTGCAGCTTGAAGATCAAGGTGCCGCAGCTTTAAAAAAAGAGCTCGATGAGCGTCAGTATTGCCCTGGTGACTATGAAATAACACAAGTGCTATGGCGCGATTTAAGTGTGCAGTTGCGTGGTGAGTGCCTGTAATGAATTGTGCTATTGCAGCGCTGGAGGCGCTTTTTACGGCTTTGGATATTTCTTGTGAGAAGCTCTCTCACCCGCCCTTAGCCACGGCACAATCCGCCGACAGCATCGCCTTAGAGCGTCCCGGAGTGAGGCTAAAAAATCTATTTTTACGAGACAACTATGGCCGCCGGCATTTTTTACTGATCACCGCCCATGACGCGCAGGTGGATCTCAAAGCGCTGTCTAAAGCGCAGCAAGTATCGCGTCTTGGCTTTGCATCGAATGAGCGGTTACAGCGTTATTTAGGCGTACACCCCGGGTGTGTATCAATGCTGGCATTGATGAATGACCCTGAAAATCAGGTCGAATTATGGCTAGATGAGGCCATTTGGGAGAACACTCCACCTGGTATGCTTTATCACTGCCATCCTTTTGACAATCGTTATACTTGGCTGGTGGCCAAGCAGGACTTACTGCGTCTGTTCAGGCATTGGCAGCATCAAGTGCAGGTTTTGTCGGTCCCCAAACGTTGTGGCACGGCGATGAGTAAGTAGCCACATAGACACACAAGCATTAAACACCCTAAAAAAGCACGCTCGCCATAGGCTTGATACAACAACCCAGGAACAAACGAGCCCAGTGCGCCGCCGCTGTAGTAAAAAGACACATACACTCCATTGGTGAGGCTGGCGCTGGCGCTGCTGAGGCGGTTTACTAGCGGAGCAGCGGTGGCATGAATAATAAACATCGATGCACAAAAACAGGTAAAGGCAATGAGGAAAACCGGCAAACTATGCCAAAACATCAGCGCAATGGTGGCGCTGTAGCCTAAAAATACCGTGGCCAATAAACTGAAAATATTCGCACAGCGTTTTTGCAAATAGGGAGTAACAAAGGTCGTTAACGCTCCTAATAGGTAACCGCTATAAACCAAACCAATATTTTTGGTATTGGTCATGGCGTAGGTACTGCGCAAAATAAAGGGCAAATAATTCAACAGCGCTGCAAAACAGAAAAACATACAAAAAACACTGGCGTAAAGCGTAAGTATGCGCGTATTTAACAGTGCGCTAAGGTTACCCCGCAGTGGTGTATGGGCTTGACGTATGGGCGCACGATGGGCGCGAATGCATGCAGCGAGTGTCAACAATAACAGTGAATTAAGCCAAAAAAAGCTTTGCCAGCTGAGGTACTCAGCGAATCCAGCTGCTAAGGCGCGACCTAAAAAGCCACCAGCAATGGTACTGCCAATATAACCACTCATTTTTTTGCTCACTTCAGCGCCTTGGTAGCGTATCGCAATACTGGCCGTCATCGCGGTGAGTGCGGCGGGCAGTGCCAAACCTTGAATCAATCGCAGCGCTTGCAACTGCCAAAATTGCTCAGTGAGTGGTACCAAGGCGTTGGTTAAGGCGAGCGTGACCATCACTACTTGGAGCACCCGGTATAGGTTGCGGCGATTGAGAATGACACCATAAAGTAAAGGAGCAATGGCCAAAGGGGCCATGGTCAGGGTCATGAGCGAGCCAGCGGTGGCCGGGGATACTTGATAATGCTGTGCGAACAGCGCCAAAAGGGGTTGTACGGCGTAAAGAATAAAAAAAGTAAAGACCGAGCAGGTCAGTAACAACCAATAAGACATAAACCCAAGTACATAAAATGAGTAGCTGCAGCGTCAGTGTATCATAAGTTCAGAGGCAAACCTTGGCTTGCGCTTAGTCAAAGTTTCTCGCAATCACTTCTGTTACTGTCATTTCCGAAAATGATGAGTAAAATAACCTTATTCAGTTCGTATTTTACAAGTGATAGTTATGGGGTCATTACAAGATCAGCTTCTTAAAGCCGGGCTAACCAACGAGCATAAAGCTAAACTGGCCAAGTCGGAAAAGCGTAAAGCACAAAAGAAAAAGAAGAAAAAAGGCGCCACTAGCGACCAAAGTGATTTGCAAAAGCACATTGAGCAAACCAAACAAGCGCAGCAAGAAAAAGCTAATCAGCTGAATGAGCAGCGCCAAAAGGAGCTTAAAGAGCGAGAGCAGGTTGCACGGGTAAAACAAATTCTTGAACATCACAATCAAGATGAGATTCGCGGTGAGCTTACTTTCAACTTCACCTACAACAATAAAATTAAAGAAATCGATGTTAATGCACAAACCCAGCAGGCGCTGGCAAAAGGGCGCTTAGCTATTTGCGTATTAGAAGGTCAGTTTTATGTGCTGCAAGATGAGCCAGCCCGTAAAATAGCCGAGGTCGATGAAAAATATATTGTTTTCCATGTGGAAAATGAGGACGACCAAAAAGACGAGGACGATCCGTACGCAGACTACGAAGTACCTGATGATCTAATCTGGTAGTCAAAGTCGACGGCACCAGTACAGTCGTCGGTGGCGCTCAGTGTAGGTTAATTCTTAGTTGCTAGGTTTAAGAACATGGGTCTACACTCATTGTTAACATTTTATCTACCGTCAACATAAGAGTAACTACTATGAAAAAACTAACAAAAGTCCTTGTGGGAACTGGTGCCTTAGCATTATCGGCATTAACTATGAATGTTCATGCTGCCGATGGCAAAGCGCTTTACACCGAGAAAAACTGCCACACTTGCCACGGCGCCGATGGTAAAGCACCGATCATGCCTTTGTATCCTAAGCTAGCAGGGCAGAACAAAGAGTATATGGTCGCGCAAATGAAAGATATTAAGTCAGGCAAGCGCAACAATGGCATGTCGGCGGCGATGAAAGCCATGGTAATGAACATCAGTGATGCGGAGTTTGAAGCCATTGCCGAATACCTTGCCAACGTAAAATAAGGTCATTATTTTAAAAAAGCCATCGTAGGTTTGCCTGCGGTGGCTTTTTTTATTGAATGACACCCTGGAAGTGTTTAGACTTCTATACATCTATTTTAAGTGGAGTAACTCATGAGTGTGATCCCGACATTACCCCCGTTAAGCGTACGCGATAAGGTCAGTGATCAGGAGTGGCGTTTGCGCGTTGATTTGGCGGCGTGTTATCGCTTAGTTGAGCATATGCGTTGGGGCGATTTAATTTACACCCATATGTCGGCGCGTATTCCCGGCACTGATGAGTACTTGGTGAATGCATTTGGCCTGAGCTTCGATGAGGTGACTGCCTCTAATTTAGTGAAGGTGAATCTGCAAGGCGATATTCTTGACGACACGCCCCATCAAATAAACCCAGCAGGCTTTACTATTCATAGCGCCATTCACGAAGTGCGCGATGATGCCCATTGTGTAATCCACTTGCATACGAAAGAAACCATCGCTGTAGCCAGTGTTAAGGGTGGCTTGCAGCCTTACAGCCAGCACTCTATGTTCTCATTGCCATCATTGTCGTACCACGAATACGAAGGGTTGGCAGTGAATGACGAGGAAAAGCAGCGCTTACAACAAGACTTAGGCACTACTAACCATATGTTGTTAGTGAATCACGGCGGGTTAACCGTCGGGCCAACGGTGGGCGATGCCTTTATGCGTTTCTATGACTTGCAGCGAGCGTGTGAAATTCAAGTAGCCATGCAAAGTATGAATCAGCCACCTACGCCTGTGCCTCAGGCTATTATCGATAATATTTATAATCAAGCGAATGTGGTCCACAGCGGCAGCACCGGCGGGCAAAAAGCGTGGCCAGCTATGCTTCGTAAAGCATATCGTCTTGACCCTAGCTTTGCTGAATAACAAGGATAAGCCATGAAAGTAAATCGTGTAGAAATATTTGATATTCACTGCCCAGAGCGCCCAGCTTGGACACCCGTATTTGTGCGTATTCACACCGATGAGGGGATCAGTGGTGTAGGTGAAGCAGGCTTAGCTTATGACTTGGGGCACAGCGCTGCAGCAGCGATGATCAAAGAAATGGCGGATGCATTTTTAATCGGCCATGACCCATTCCAAACAGAGCTGTTATGGTCGCGGATGCTGCGTGAGAGCTTTTGGGGCCTCGGTGGCGGGCCGGTGGTCTACGCCGCTATGAGTGCGATAGATACCGCGCTTTGGGATATCAAAGGTAAAGCTTTGGGCTTACCTGTATACCAATTACTGGGCGGTAAGGTGAATGATGAACTGCGTACTTATGCGTCGCAGTTACAGTTTGACTGGGACAGCGAATTTAAGGCCTTAGTGCAGCCGCAAGAGTATGCGGAAGCGGCACTTAAGGCGGTGGCGCAAGGCTACGATGCCGTGAAAGTGGACCCAATTCAATATGATAAACAGGGGAACACTTACTACGATCGCACTAAGATCATCGACCGTGGCGAGATGAAACTGTACCGCGCGCGGATGCAGGCCATTCGTGAAGCGGTGGGGGACGAGGTGGATATTATTTTTGAATGTCATAGCCTGCCCGGAGCAACATCGGCAATTCAGATTGGTGAAATTGCTGAAGAGTTCGATTGTATGTACTACGAAGAGCCGGTGAATTACCTAAACCATTCTTTGCATGCAAAAGTGGCAGACAAAGTCGCCGTGCCCATCGCCGGTGGTGAGCGTTTATATAACCGCTGGGGTGTACGCCCTTACCTTGAAGATCAAAGTATTGACGTACTGCAACCGGATATTGGTTTGTGCGGTGGCTTTACCGAGACTAAAAAAGTCTGTGACTATGCCGATATCTTCGATGTACGTATTCAAGCGCATGTGTGTGGCGGGCCAGTGGCTACGGCGGCGTCCTTGCATCTAGAAAGTGCGATTCCGAACTTTTTAATTCACGAGCACCACACCTATGCCATTAAAAAGTGGAACCGCGAGCTGTGTATTCAAGACCCGCAGCCAGTGAATGGCAAGTTTAAGGTCAGTGAAGCGCCAGGAATTGGCATTGAGCTTAATGATGAGGTCGTGATGCGCTCATCAAGAGTTGAAGTGAAATAGCTTCACTCGATACAAAAAGGGCCAGCCTATGCGCTGGCCCTTTTTGTTGTCAGTCTTAAACCACCTCCTATGGAGGTGGTGATCGTCCGAAGGGGCTATGCCCGAAGAAGACTCATGTTAGATACTTCCTTTCGTTTGTAACCAGCAAATGAAAAGAGGTAAATAACATGAGTAGATACGATTCGGCATCACACGTTTTCTACAGGTGTCAGTATCATATAGTTTGGACCCCAAAGTACAGGTACAAGATTCTAAAGGGCAACTTGGGTAAAGAGTTGTACAAAAGTATCTATGTTTACTGCAATATGAAAAAAAGTAGAGTGGTTGAGCTAAACGTACAGATAGATCATGTGCATTTAGTAGTAAGGACCCCACCGAGTCTGAGTGTTTCAGAGTTAGTAGGCTTTATTAAAGGGCGAACAGCGATAAGACTGTTTGCGAAGTTTCCGTATTTAAGGAAGAAAAAGCTTTGGGGTAATCACTTTTGGCAACGAGGTTATTTTGTTGATTCAGTAGGAGCCAATGAAGAAATAATAAGACGCTATGTACGACACCAAGATAAGGAGTCGAAAGAGGAAGCAGAGCGTCAGTTGCAGCTAGGAGTTGAATAAGGCAAGAGCCCCCTTTTAGGGGGCAGTGTCAAAGCCACCTGCTAAGCAGGTGGATTTTTACTTTTACTGGCATTGCAGCTGTGGTGCCGCGACTAGGGTGTCGCTATTTAGGTGATGGATATAACACTGGTCTTCATCGCGCATCAGCATAAAGCGATCGGGCATGGTGATTTGTTTGCCCATGATAGGGTTGCCTTGGCTATCGACCACATTGGGATGGCTTAGTACCAATGAGCTTTGCTGGGTGAACACGCCGCCACTGAGGCGCACCTTATCAGCGTCAAGGATGCGACTGATAATCTCAGCGACTTGCTCGTCTGCGGCATTGACCAGTAGGGTTTGCTTGAGCTGCGAGTCGCTGGTGCTATTGCAACCGGTACTGGTGATAAACAGCATTGACGCCAACAGGGTGGTGATTTTTTTAAGAGTCATAGCCGTTAGTCCTTTCTCACTGGCGTCATTATCCGGTTGTTTTGCAACTTGCTGTGCGTGCGGTTGTCGCCGATGGCAGCTGCTCCTGAATTAGCCGCAGCATTGCTAACAGCATAACCTTTTAAGCCAGCTAAAGTGCTTGCAGCAGGGCAGTTACCGGTCGCGCGGTAGCCAAGAGCTGCACTGAGCAAGGCCTCATTACGATCGCCGAGTAAATGATTAAAGTCATCGGCTACAGCGCAGCCTTGCACAAGCACTGGCGCGCGCTCGGTATTAGTAATATTCTGCGGCGCAAAGCCATCGGCATATTCACCAAACCCTTTGTCATTGACGCCAGTAAATTGAATGGTGAAAAAGGTGGTATCGCAATTATCGGTAGGGTAAAAGCCATAAGGCTTGCCACAGGTGCCATCGCCAATGAGTACTACTTCAAAGTTACGGCTATCGGGGATACCCCGTAAGCCGTTAATTAACGCTTCGCTGGCGGAGCACGTGTTGCCGGTGGTGAGCACAAATACACGGTTCAAATTAAGACTTGGCAAGGCTGTGCCCGCGCTGATGCCGGAGTCGGGGTCGAAGCCAATGTATTCGTCAATAAAAGGAAAGGGAGTTAAGGGATCGCCAGTTACCGGGTTTGTGTCTGGGTTTTTATCATTAAAAATAGTTTGCTCGAATATCACCCCGTTGGTGTTATTGCTACCTGCAATCATATACCCGAGCTGAGCCGCCATGGCGAGAAAGCCACCACCGTTGTAGCGCATATCAACCACCAAGTCAGAAATATTGGCGCCCGCGAGTTGATTAACGGCATCAACTAACTGACGCTCGGCAGGTGCATTGTGATCATTAAACTGCATATAACCAACATTGCCAGTGCCGGTACTGAGTGTGCCCACCTTCATTACTGGGTCTTGGGTGAATTGCGCCGAGTCTAAGGTAATACGCTGTTGCTGGTTGGAGCCGCGCAGGGTGAAGGTAAACTGTGTTTCAACACCTGTTTGCGTGGGGAACAAAGCGGCGTTAATGGCATCGACATTGTCGCTATTGACAACATCCACGCCATTTACAGCGGCGATTTGCCAACCTCGCTCAATGCCTTGGGTGCTCGCATCAGTATTCGGCTCGCTGTAGGTCACCACGACCTCGCGCGGAGGAGTCGCCTTGACAACGCGAAAGTTAAAACCATAGCCTAACACACTGCCACTTTGCTGTTGTTGCTCCCATTCATCGGTGGGCAGGCTAAAGTGAAAGTTATCTTTGGGCGCACCGGACGCGGTGACGTCATTCGTTTTCAGTACATTGAAGTAGTCAATGACATCAGTGATGGACGCGGGATCGCGGTCTTCAATTTCATCGTACCAGAGGTAAGTTTCATTACTCCATGAGCGCAGCCAGTACTTTTGGTCTAGCGCAGCGCATTGGCCTTTAAATTGTTCGGAGTCAGCAAAAACACCGGCAACCCACCCTGTATCGGGGCTAGGGCCTGGGGATGTTGTATCGTCACTGCCACTCCCACAGCCATTTAAGGTAGCTATGATAGCGGCACATAAAGCCGTTCGAAAAGAATGTTTAATGATCATGGAGTTTCGCCTTAGTGTTAGCCTGTAAGTAACTTTATATCAAAGCGTGTAAGACTGTAAAAAGAAAGTTAACTCTTATGATTTATATCGCTTTCTTTTAGTTAAAGCAGTGCATTATACGTTGCTTTGCATTAGCATTAGCGCGATAGTTAATACCCACTACGGACGTGGCTAAGAATAAGCGTAAGGTGTAATAGGTGAGAGCAAAACAAGTCTTTGCGATGGCTATGGTTTTAGCGTTGAGCGGTTGTGCATCAACTGACGAGCAGCTAGCGGATGCAGCGAAGTACCATGACTGGCAGCTTATGTCCGTTGATGGTCAAGATGTGCGCCATCATCAAGCCTCACTCAGCTTTATTGATGCTTTGCAGCTAAATGGCTTTTCCGGTTGCAATGACTTCTTTGCCGCCAGCAATATTCGCGAGCAACGCTTAGAAGTCACTAATCTGGGAATGACCTATAAACAATGTAACGCCGCATTGACAGGCACAGAGCAAGCACTATTGGCGACGTTGAAGTCAGCGCCGATTGTGCGCCTTGGCGAGCGTCAAATGACGCTGAGCGGCGAGCATGTGCTTACCTTCAAGCGCACCACACCTTAAGCGATTAGCGTTTCAAGTTCTTTGGCAACAAAAGGGCGCCCTTTGGCATTCACCGCCGTCCCTATTACTTTGGCCTGTAGGGCCACTTTGTCGTCAGCACTGCGATAAACATTTTGCACAAACGCAAATTTTAAGCGGCTTTCGCGCACAACCTCTACGGTAACGTAGAAATGATCCCCCGGCATAAGCGATGCCTTGTAATCCAGCTCGCTACGCAGCACCACCAAGTTGATTTTATCTCTCGCAAGCGCAGCAAAATCAACCCCTTGCGCAAGTAAAAACTCGTGACGAGCATGCTCTAAGTAGTTGAAATAAACACTGTTGTTAACAATTCCTTGAATATCACATTCGTAATCGCGTACTTTCATATCAATACGAAAGGTCATAATCTCAATTCCTATATTTTTATTTGGCGCTGATGCTAGTATGGGGATTACAGTACATCAAGGCGTAAATGAATATGAGTGAAATCGCTATTGTAACCGGTGGTAGTAAAGGAATTGGTCTGGCCATTGTCGAAAAGTTATTAGCGCAAGGGTATCGCGTCTATAACTTGGATATTGTCACGTCGGAGCAAGGCGAGTATCGCCATTGTGATATGCGCGATGTGCCTAGTGTAAAAGCGATCATTGCAGAGATATGCGAGCGTGAGCAAGGGGTTGATGTGTTGGTATGCAATGCGGGAATTCATCGCAGCGCCACCATAGAGCAGACCGATGAAGCGCTGCTGGATGAAGTTATCGCGCTCAACATAAAAGGTGCTTATGCGGCGACCCAAGCCGTGCTGCCCAGTATGCGCAGCGCTAATAAAGGGGCGATTGTTTATATTTCTTCTGACCAAGCGCTAGTGGGGAAGCGCAACTCCTTCGCCTACAGCCTATCGAAATCTGCATTGGCTTCGATGGCGAAAACCACCGCACTGGATTACGCCGAGTTTGGCATTCGGGCCAATGCGGTGTGTCCAGGTACCATAGAAACGCCGTTGTTCCACAATGCCATCGACAACTACTGCCAGCGCAGTGGCGCTAACAAAGAAGAAGTGGTGGCGCAGGAGTCGGCGATGCAGCCGTTGGGGCGACTCGGGCAAGCCCATGAAGTGGCGAGCCTAGTGGCATTTTTAGCCAGCGATGAAGCTGGGTTTATCACCGGATCACTGCAGGTGATCGACGGTGGTTACACGGCCCAGTAAATGTCGCAGCGCCTGTTTGACCCTCATGTGCACTTGTTTGACCTTAGCCGAGGTGATTATCACTGGTTAAGGCGCAAAGGAGCGCCATTTTGGCCGCAAAAACAGGCTATTACGCGCAATTTTAAGCAACAGGATTTGCACCTCAAGGAGCCGTTGCAACACTGCGGCGCGGTGCATATTGAAGCCGGTTTTGACAATGCTGAACCCGCTCGAGAGCTACAGTGGTTGGCTGCCACGGGATTTACTGGGGCCGCCATTAGTCATGCCGCGATTGACCTGGCCCCTGCTGCTTTTGCTGAGGCATTAGCTAAGTTAAAACATCCCCTATTGCGTGGTATTCGTGATATCACCGAAGGCGCAGATGGAGCGCGATTACTTAACCCCCATTGCATCGACAACGCCGCGCTGTTAGCAGAGCAAGGGCTTATTTTTGAGGCGCAATTTACACTTGCTGATAACCAATTATGTAAACGTCTTATTGATTTAGCAACTGCTGTGCCGACTATCAACATAGTCATTAATCATTGTGGCTTGGTGAGTGTGGATGGGTGGTCATTATGGCAAGACAACCTAGCGTTATTGCGTCGCTGTGACAACATCTTGATCAAATGCAGTGGCTGGGAAATGTTGTATCCGCATAAGTCAGTGCAGTGGCAGCAGCAGGTTATTAGGTGTTGTATTAACGCGCTGGGCGCTGAACGGGTGATGCTCGCCAGTAACTTTCCCCTGTGTTTAATGCAGCAAAGTTATCATCAGGTGTGGCAGGGGTACGCCGATATGGTGTTGCCGCAAAAGCACAAACTTATGCACGATAATGCTTGGCAGCTTTATCACCAGCCATAAAAAAGCCTCTCATTGAGAGGCTTTAGTCAACAAGGTAGGGGATGAGCCTACTCGTTTAGAAGCTGTATTGGGCTCCAAGATAGACAAACCGGCCAACACCACCGCCATATTCACTATCAAAGTTGCCGACGCCATGCTCGACATTATCGCCTGTGTAAGGAATAAACGGGCCTTGGTCGTCAAAAATATTATTTACCCCAGCAAATAGGCGCACGTCCTGATCCCCTTGCAATGTGAGATTATAAGAAAGCGAGATATCATGGGTGATATAAGAGGGGTAATATAAATATTTTGGCTGCTCTGGATTTTCGACACAGCTATCATCGCCGGCAGCACAACTTGCGGCATTCTCGGCAAAGAGTTCGCGCATGTCTTCAACGCGGTCATGGCTATCAACAATGTCGCTTTTATACTTGGTGGTCCAACGTACTCGTAAGTCTTCATAAGACCAAGTAAGTGAAGCGCGGGCTTTGTCGGTGAAAATGCCAGAATCTAGCTCACCATCGTAGCGATTGACCACGGTGCCGTCGTTACCTTCATAGGTAATGCTGTACTCGGTGACGTGGTTCCAATCGAGCTTTAAGCGCAGACTACCGTACTCGGGCAAGTCGTAACGGTAGTTGATGGCAATGTCATAGCCTCGAGTACGGGTTTCGCTAAGGTTAAATACACGCTGCAAAATTTGTGTGATTTGACCATCACTGTCACGGGTAATGTCACCACAGAAACTATTATTCTCACCAAAGGGCACAGCAGCAGAAGCGTAGCACTCTTGGAGAATATCCTCATTACCAATTTGTTCGATGGAGTCACTGATTTGGATATCATAATAATCGAACGACATCCCTAAGTTAGGAGCGAAATCTGGCTGAATGGTTAATCCTAACGTGTAGGTGTCGGCGGTTTCTTCTTTGAGCAGTTCGTTACCGGTGTTAGGTGAGTAGCCGCTGTTTTCATCTTCAAACACGCCTTCGTTTGCAATCGCTTGGGCAATTCCAGATTCTTGGCGACAGGCATCATGACCAAGCTCTGTGGAGGTTGCTGTTACGCCATCACAAATATCGCTGAAGCTATCAAAGTCACCGCGTGGTGGCGACATTAGCTCAGTAATGTTCGGGGCTCGCTGTGCTCGAGAGTAGTTGGCTCGAACCATATAACCTGAGGCTGGCACCCAGCTAAACCCTGCGCGGTAACTCGCCATGGTATCTATGCCTTCTGGGCTATAGTTAGCAATGCGTAGCGAGGTTTCTAAATCCAGAGATTTCGCTAAGGTTGTGTCTCTTAGTAAGGGGATGGAGGCCTCGGCAAAGGCTTCATAGATATCCATATCACCTGAGAAGGTCGGCACTACGTTAAAGGTTACGCCGCCATATCGCTGCTCTTTATTGGTGAGCACATCTTGGGTATCGCGGCGGTACTCAAAGCCAAAAGCAGTCGCCACTGGGCCAGCTGGCATCTCGAATAGATCGCCCGTCATATAGCCTTGCACGTTAAGCTGAGTAATATCTGTGGTGATCACAGGAGTGGCCCGGATCCAATCCGCCATCTCTGGTGTAATCGAGCCAATACCGAAAATATTCAGCGGTACACAGCCCTCGGCTCGTGCTTCGGCATCTTTACATTGCACCGTGCCATCAGCCAGACGCTCAGAAGCGAGGGCTTGGCGTACACGTACGGTGTTTAGCTCATTCAGGCGCTTTTGTTTTTGCTCAAAGGTGCCATAGCCTACCGAAACATCCCAGTCCCACTCATCATTAAAGGCCGTGCCTTTTAAGCCTGCCCAGCTACGAATCGTTTCTCGGCTGTTATCTGTGGTCACTGGACCGACTTCGGCAAAGCGGCGGTCCCAGTTGATACGGCCTTTCGCATTATCGCGAATTTCATCGGGCAAGAAGGGGTTATCAAGCTCAATATATCCTGGGCTAATTTCACCTGCAGCGCCCGTTAATGGGTCGAGAATGAGTGCATCTGCGCCTTCATATTCGTCCTCTGGCGATTTCACATTGCGGGAACCGGTTTTGCTGTATTGCACTTGCGCATAGCCGCGAACACTGTCATTCAAATCGTAATCAAGTTTAAGAGCGGCGGCGAAGCGATCATTGGGGACTTTAATCTTATCGAACATCTCATAGTTGATACCATCGCGCTCTTCATTCCAGCCACTTTGTAAGCCATCAGCGGTGTAGTAGTAGCCTCCGTCAGCGGCATCTAACCCTTCTTCGAATACCCCGCCATAGGTACCATCGCTGCGCTCTCGCCAATCGGCTTGAGTGATGTCGCGCATACATTGGTCACCATCGATGGTGTTCATGGCATTACACATTTTACTGGCGAGGTAATCATAACTGGCCTCAATAGCTGCTCGGTCACGATCCTCCCAATTAATGCCAAATTGACGATCCCATGTGGCGCTAAAAAAGCCATAGCCTTGGCTATTAGCAAAGGTAAAGCCATGCTCGGCATCCAGGGTAAACTCGTCGCCACCGCCTTCCGGGGTGGTGCCGCCGCGCACTTTAATTTCGCTGCCGAGTTTATCTGTTTGGGTGATGATGTTAACCACCCCGGCAATGGCATCAGAGCCGTAAACGGCTGAAGCACCACCGGAAATAACTTCCACCCGTTGCACCATGCCAGAAGGAATGGTGCCAAGGCTGATATAGTTGCCGCTGTAGCTGTTGGAGACGACGCGACGGCCATCGATCAGGGTTAAGGTGCGGTCAGTGCCTAAGTCACGCAGGTTTATGGTGGATAACCCGGTATTTTGTACACTAGATTGGCTGTTGGTGTTACTGAATGATTCACTGATCGCGGGTATTTGATCGACTAATATCTCAGATAATGAGCCAAGCCCAGTGTCGTTTAATTCGTCTTTACCGACGCTGACAATGGGTGAAGGCGTGTCAAAATTGGTACGACGTAGTCGTGACCCGGTGACGATGATTTTTTCAACTTCTTCTGGCTGTTCAACGGTGGCGGGCGCGGCGTTATTTTGTCGCGCTACTTGTTGCTCGTTAGCCACTGCATAGCTGCTAAAACAGGCGCTAATTGCTGCCGCGACTAGACACTTTTTGAGTGGGGTTTTGGAGTAAGACACGATTGTTCCCTTTATTATTATATTCGAGGTGCTGCCGCAGCGTTTTAAACCAATAACTGGGGGGAAATCAGTTTGCCTGCGCGGCAGCGATGGGTCTTTAATTATGTGTAATATGACAGTGGTTAATTACATGTAACCGTTGTAATTTGATTGCTGACAACTAGCAAACAAGGGAGCCTCTTTTATCAACCTTTTTTATATCTATTAAATATCTATTCCTTAAAAATCATATGGTTAATTTTATTCCTCGACCCTTTATCGCAAACGGCTTGGTTAACTAAAGTGAATCACTGTAGACTGCAAAAGTGGATATGTTGGCTTTTTGGGTTGTATAGAATTAGTGCAGTTTGGCAAGGAATTTTTAATAGGTGCGTGTCATATAGATGTAAGCCGTTGCATTATTACATGTGGGCAGAATAGTCATGCATTGCAGCCCAAATTCATGGAATTATTATGCTATCTAGCCGAGCGCTATCCTGAGCCTGTTAGTCGCGACGAGTTAATTGCGCATATTTGGCAAGGCAACGCCTATGTAGGCAAAAAAGCACTCACTAATGCTATCTGGCATCTGCGTAGTGCCTTTAAACAATGCGATGCGCAGCATGAATACATTGAAACATTGCGCAAAACGGGTTATCGCTTGTGTATTTCGCCGCAGGCACAAGAGCATAAGCAAACACAGACAAAGCCGCTTAAACGCTCGTTAGCTTTGATTTTCTTAGGTGTTATGGCTCTGTCTGTGACCATTTTTTTCTGGTGGCCGCAACCGGCAACCAAAATAGCGCAGGCAAGCAGCACTAAAATCACCGATGAGTTAGGGCGTGAACTCTTCCCCAGTGTATCGCCCGACGGTCAATGGCTGTTGTACTCATGGCGCCGCCTAGGCCAACCCACCAACCTTTACAAACAAAGCTTATTAGCACCGGAGCAAAGTGCACAGGCAATTACGCAAAGCCCGTATCGTGAGAGTCGAGGGGTATTTAGCGCTGATATGCATTCATTGTTTTACTACCGTAAGGGTAAGGATATCGGCTGCCAAGTGGTGCAACATTCTTTGCTTAATAATAAGGTGCAGATACTGGATCAGTGTTTAAGTAAAGGCAGTGCTGATGTTGCTATCTCGAAAGATGGTCACACATTAGCGTATATCGGCTTGAGTAGCGACGGTACTACTAACATTGCTTATTTGCGTGATTTGCGCACTGGTAGCAAGCGGCCTTTGAGCTGTATCCATGAGCCTTGTCAGTTTCGTGATGAAGCATTAGCTTTATCGCCGGATGCCTCGCAGCTGGTGGTTAGCCGCAATTATGACTCAGGCCATGAAGAGTTAGTCTTGATCAACACCACCAGCGGCGAGCAACAGCAACTCACATCAGGCTTTCTCGATGTGCGTGGTGTGGCATGGCATCCTTTGCTATCTCGGCTTACATTTTCTGTTATTGAACAAGGGCGTCGTCAAGGTTATCACTTGCATTTGCCCAGTGGACAGTTACAAGCCCTCGATTTACCTGGCTTTAGCTATCCGCATTATGGGCCAGGTGGTGCCTTGTATTACCACCGTTGGCGCATTCCTAAATCGATTGTGAGGTTGAGTCTAGACGCCGATGTGGCCTCAACTCCTTTCCCCTTGCTGCTAGGTGAGCACAGTGTGCGCTACCCCGCATACAGCGAACAAGCCAAAAAAATAGCGTTTGTCTCCAATGAGTCAGGCTTTGATGAGCTTTGGAGTGCCGAGGTCGACGGCAGCAATCGCCGCCAACTCACGCATTTGCAGATGACCGCAGAGGACCCGAGCTGGTCTCATGATGGCCGCTACATTGCCTTTAATGCCTTTAGTGAACACAGTAATCATTTGTATATCTATGATATGCACAGTGGCCGCGCTCAGCAGCTAGAGGTGTCGCTTAATTATTTTGGCCGTCCTACGTGGTCTTTAGACAACCGTCACCTTTATGTTTCTGACCAGAAGCAACTTTATAGCATTGATTTGAACACCCTGAGCGTGCAGGTGCTGACTCAAGATGGCGGCGCTTATGCAATGGCGATGGATGAGCAGACTTTGATATATGCCAAACCTCAAGGTAAGCGATTGTACTTACTTAACTTAAGCGATGGCACTTCGGCACCGCTGACCGAGGAGGTGCTCTTGTCGGGCGCCTACGGATGGCATTATCACAATGAAAAGGTGTACTTCTTTAAAGTTAATCGCGCCGATTATCGTATTAGTCGCTACGATATGGCCACGAATGAGGTGACCGATGTGATCAGGGTGCAAGAGCGCGGCTTCTCTCGTAATTTGGGAATGAGCTTTGTGCCGCACAAGAACTGGCTGCTGTACAGTGCCTATAAAGACCCGCAAATTGACATTATGGTATATCGCTAACGGCCAAAGGTGAGGCGAGATTCGAACACTCGCCTCATCTGTCTTGGTCCATATTACCCTTTACAGTATATATCTGGCTCTAGATCACGCACATCGACGCTGAGACAATCTGATTCGCGACAATAAGTGCGCAGACACTCTAATAAGTGATTACTGAGTTGCTGTTTCTGCATGGGCGAGCGCCCCGCCATAATGTAAGCACAGATGTGAATGAAGCCCTCT
Organism: Pseudoalteromonas sp. CO325X; assembly: GCF_004208955.1. Lineage (NCBI taxonomy): Bacteria > Pseudomonadati > Pseudomonadota > Gammaproteobacteria > Alteromonadales > Pseudoalteromonadaceae > Pseudoalteromonas > Pseudoalteromonas sp. CO325X. The sequence goes on along the minus strand of NZ_SGPG01000032.1, from coordinate 370,169 downwards.
TTGTTTTCGCCAAGTTGATAATGGCGATAGGCGATGGCTCGCGTCTTAATCGCATCTAATTCAAAGAGGCCACTGGAAAAGGTGGCTTGGTGTACTTTTTCTACCAGTACCTGGGGGAGTACAGGCAAATCTTCTGAGTGTTCTACAACAATGTGTGGCATGGCTGAACTCGTTAAAATCGCATACTAAATGCCAAGCTGGTATTGAATTGGTTTAGCACATCTCCATCAAAATGCCAGAGGCATTGATCATTCGGATCATTGCTAATGGTGCAATTAAAGTCGCTGTCATTATTAATAATGGTCGCTAACCAGCGCACCTCAAACATAAGCTGAGCGTTGTCGGTGACATGATAGCCAGCGCCAGTGAATAACCCGGTGGCAAAGTAGGTATCGCTGCTTAACCATTCGGGGTCGACATTTGCGGCGCCAATTTGAGCCCCAAAGTAACCCGTTGTCGAGCTCGCTAGGGGATATTCTACGGCACTTTGAAACATATAGTGTTGAATATTTACTTGGCGCTCATTATTCCCTTGAATATCGCTCTTGTTGGCTGAGTAATAAAAGCCATAGCGGGCATCGGTAATGGTTCTATCGATACTAAACGCAAAGTGATTAGCATCTTCAAGGTCGATATCGGCGCCTTCTTTGGTTTCTAAGCTTTGACTAAATGATTGACCGCCATAAAGGGTCACGGCTACATCGGCGGCAGCAACGCTGCTAAATAGGGTCGTGGCTAACAACAATGAGCGAGTGATCATAAGGGCTCTCCTTGAGCGTTAGTGTGACATCGATAGCTGAGCCATATCGCTGATGGCTATCATTTTTTACCCAAGTTGATATGCTTGCAGTTAACGACATAAGTTGCAATAAAAAATTACATGTTAAGTTGGTTAAAACCCTCGCCGTTACTGACCGAGAGCGAACAGCAGTGGCTGCTTGATGCCTTTTTATGGGCCTTCGAACATTTTGATGCGGATTACTTTCGCAATCACAGTCGCTTGGTGCAGCCCAGTAATGAATTTTTCCAGGGGCAAAGTAGCAGCACAGAGCAAATGGCGGCGCAAGTGTTTGCCCAAGTCAAAGCGCACAGTGGCTTGCAAAATTGGCCTATTCAATTACTCGGTCCGGGGCAGATGCCAGAGCAGCAATTTCCGCTGATGCGTTTCAGTGGGGCTTTACGAGGCGAGCAAGCGCACTGTGTTGAGCACAGTCATGCGATCTTTGTGTCTTATAACCCGCAGCAAATTAATCAACCTCAAGACTTAATTGCCAGTTATGCCCAAGCATTTGCACGCATTATGATTTATCAGCGTGGGGTATTGCCACCAGGTGGTGAAGCCATGATAGGTGCCGCTACTGAGGTTGTGGCCAGCTTCTTTGGTTTTGGCGTGATGCTTAGCAACACCGTCTATCAGTTCCGTGGCGGCTGTGGCAAGTGTTACAACCCCTACGCTAATCGCGCCAGTGAGCTTTCTGAGCAGCAACATGTGTTTTTACTGGCGTTGTTTTGTTTTATCAAAGGGGAAAAGCAAGGCACCGCACACTTGAAAGGACACTTGCGCAGTTATTATAAAAAAGCACACAAGATTATCAGCACACTGGCCAATCATAGTCCGAACCCGATGCTGCTATCCTTGCTAAGTAAGGAGCAAGTATGAGCTATTGGCCGGAATTTTTGGCGATTGCCAGTGCTCACTTCTTTGCTGTTGCCAGTCCCGGCCCTGACTTTGCCGTAGTACTGCGTCAAAGTGTACGTTTTGGTCGCGATAATGCACTTATTACTAGCGCTGGGGTGGGCGCGGGTATTCTCGTACACATTATTTACTGCCTCGTAGGCGTGGCATTACTTATCTCGCAGGCACCTGATTTATTTAATTTACTTAAATACATGGCAGCCGCCTATTTGGCATACATGGGTATTCAGGCTTTACGTCACGCGAAACCGGGGCAAGTTGAGCAAGTTCACCCTACTACCACGCAGCCTGCTGAGTCATTTTTCGTGGCCTTTCGCCGTGGTTTTTTAACCAATGCGTTAAACCCCAAGGCAACGCTGTTTTTTTTATCGTTATTTACCCTAGTGATCTCAATCGATACGCCTAAATGGGTGCAACTTGGCTACGGGCTCTATATGGCACTGGCGACTTGGGCGTGGTTTTCTTTTTTATCCATTATGCTGACACGGGCACGGGTGCGCACATTCTTCCTTGCTAAGGGGTTTTGGTTTGACCGTGCCATCGGCGTAGTACTTCTACTATTAGCGACACAAGTGGTGCTTTTATGACACAGTTTTATTTTGCCTTTGGCTCAAATATGTCACTTCACCGTATTCGCGCTCGCCTGCCAGGGGCTGAGCGCATTGGCGTAGCAGAACTCAAAGGCCACCGTCTTGATTTTGATATGCTCAGTCTGGATGGTTCTGGAAAATGTACGATTCATCCCAGTGACGATGAATCCGTGTATGGGGTTGTGTGGCAATTAAGTGATCACGAACAAGGTATTTTGCACGATATCGAAGGGCCGCGTTATGACATTGAAACTCGCACGGTCACTCTTATCGACAGCAATGAACACGTGCAGGTGTTTTGTTACATTGCCAATACCTTAGATAAAGTTGCGCTGCCGTTTGATTGGTATGTTCAGCATGTGTATTACGGCGCCCGTGAAGCTCAGCTACCGGAGCATTATGTGAACGCTATTAAAACCAGGGCCAGCGTAGAGGATTTAAATCGCGAACGGCATTTACGGGAAACACAGATGTATAACAAGGAACAAAAATGAAACTGAAAACATTGTTAGCTTCGAGTGCGCTATTCGCCGCTCTGCACCTACCTAATTCGGCCTCGGCAGCGCTTGATAAAGATAAAATAACCGCCGCTATTGAGCACTCTATGGCCCGATTTGATGTGCCGGGTATGGCTGTGGCCGTCGTCGAAGATGGCGAAGTGGTGTATGCCCAGGGTTTGGGTGTGCGCCATATTCAAAGCCAAGAGCCAGTGACTAGTGAGACCTTGTTTGGCATTGCCTCCAATACCAAAGCTTTTACCAGTGCGGCGCTCGCGATGCTGGTAGATGAAGGCAAGTTGGACTGGGATGATAAGGTGCAGACACATCTGCCGGAGTTTCGTTTGCACGATCCGTATGCATCGGCGCATATGACTATTCGCGACCTGTTGAGTCACCGTAGCGGATTGGGGCTTGGGCAGGGCGACTTAATGATTTGGCCAGACACCAATAAATCGGTGGCGGATATTCTCGCCGGGCTAAAACATTTAAAACCAAAGTCGAGCTTTCGTAGTCAATATGCCTACAACAACTTAATGTTCGTTACCGCCGGTGAAGTGGTGGCGCGAGTCAGTGGTATGAGTTGGCAAGATTATATTGAACAGAAGATTCTCACACCGCTTGAGATGACCCGCTCACGCGCCGGGTTCTCGCGTATTGCACCAGACAATACTAACTATGCTACCGGGCACATTCCTTTAGATGGCAAGCTGCACCCGTTTTTTGTCAACTACCTTGAAGACTTCCGTGGTGCTGGCGCAATAGCTTCCAATGTTGAAGAGATGAGCTCGTGGTTAAATACTCAGCTCAATGGCGGCACAATGGCTAATGGCGAGCAACTTTTCAGTGAAAAGCAGCAACGTGAGATGTGGTTACCGCATATTAACCGCGCCGTGTCGAAAAAAGCCTTTGCCGACTCGCGTCGTCAATTCAGTGGGTATGGTTTAGGGTGGTCGATTGTTGACTATCACGGTTACAAGCGTGTTGGCCATGGTGGCGGTATTCTTGGCATGGTCTCTCAGGTTTCTTTGATCCCTGAAGAAAAGCTCGGTGTTGTGGTGTTATCAAACCAGCAGGCGTTTTCGGCTTTATCAGCGGTGACCGAGGAAATTTTTGAGCAAGCGCTGGAGCTAGAAGATAAAGACTGGGTCGAAATTTACGCTGAACAGCACTTTAGCCGCAAGGAAAAAGCCTATGCTTCAGCTAAACCAGCCATGGTGGAAGATTACCAACAGGCATTGCCTAATCATTATTATACCGGCACTTTGCACGATGCTTGGTACGGCGATGTGATTATCGAAGAAGTGAGCGGCACGTTGCGTATCGATTTTACCCATACTAAACGCTTAAAAGGGCAGCTCAAGCATCACAGTGGCAACACCTTTATCGTTAAGTGGGACGAGCCATTGCTTGAAGCCGATGCTTTTATCGAATTTACCATGGGTAGCGATAATACGCTAAAGTCAGCCTCTATGCGTGCGGTGGCACCACAGGTGACAGACTTTAGCTTCGACTTCCGTAATTTAGATTTACGAGCCACAGAGCAGTAAAACCGTGATAATAAGGCACCCAAGGGTGCCTTGTTCATTATAAGACTAAAGGAGAAAAGCGCATTGATGCGAGCTTGTTTACTATATAGGCTCCATGTAATTGCCTAAACCGCTTATGTCTCGAATCGCTGTTATTACTCACCCCGCATGTCGCCGCCACGAAATGGGCAGTGAACATCCTGAGTCACCGGAGCGCCTTGATGTTATCTCTGATCGTTTACTTGCTAGCAGCCTGGATTTAGAAGTGCGGCAGCTGCAAGCACGTGGGGCGCAACGTCAAGATTATCTGCGGGTTCACAGTGAGCGCTTAGTGCATGAGGTAGAGCAGCGCATACCTGATATTGGCTACGCCGATTTAGATGGCGATACGCGTCTGTGTCCACAAACCCTTCATGCTATTGAGCGAGCAGTCGGCGCTGGACTCACGGCGGTAGACGAAATTCTCGCCGGGCATATCGATGCTGGTTTTTGTGCGGTGCGTCCACCAGGGCACCATGCCAGCGAAGACCGCAGCGCCGGGTTTTGTATTTTCAATAACCTGGCAATCGCTGTACGCTATGCGCAGTCACTGGGTATTGAACGTATAGCGGTATTGGATATTGATGTTCACCATGGTGATGGTACTCAGAGTATTTTTAGCGACGACGATTCGGTGTTGTTGTGCTCGCTGTTCCAACGCCCTTTATACCCAGACCCTGAACTCATCGTGCGCGATAACCTAGTGCAATCACCACTGCCGCCTGCCAGTGATGGCCAAGCATTGCGCGAAGTGGTTGCGCAGCAGTGGCTGCCAAGGCTGCAAGAATTTAAACCCCAGCTTATCTTCGTCTCTGCGGGCTTTGACGCGCATTTAGAAGATGATATGTCGGCGCTGAAATTTGTCGAGCAAGACTACGGCTGGTTTAGTCAATGCATTAGTGAGTTTGCACAAACTCATGGTGTGAAAGGGGTGGTGTCTTTTTTAGAAGGGGGTTATCACCTCTCTGCTTTATCTCGCAGCGTTGAGCATTATCTACGAGGCCAGCTGGGTTAATCGACGAACTGCCACACTTGGCTTTCATCACCAAGTCTTAGCTTGCTAACACAACATTCGCCTTCGCCAATCAGGTAAGCTTTTAACGCCTGCTGTAACATCGGCCACTGGCGCTCAATGCGCTGCCCGGACACATCAAAATACTGCTGGTGAGCATCAACAATAAACAGCACCTGAGCACTGTTGCAAAGGTGTGCCAGTTCGCTGGCGCTATCACAACGGGTCAGATGAGCGGCCTCAACGGCCAGTACGGGAAAGTGAAAGTTGGTCATTTTTTGTTTTATGTCAAATTGTGCAATGCAGTGATTGTCTAGTATAGCCATGTTACAACCTCTAGGAATGGCTATGCAACTGAGCACTCGTGACTACAAAGTAAAAGACGCCAAGCTATCGGCGTTGCACTTTTGTATGCCTCACCAGCCAGCCATTGCTGTTATCAAGCTCATGCGCACCCACAATGTCAGTGCGATTGCCATTCGTGAGAAAAATAAGGTGATCGGGATTTGGACCGAGTCGGATTGTGTTCGTGCGCAAGCGCACAATGGTGATGTTTTGCGCCAACCCATTCGTACCTTAATGTCGACCCCAGTGCATACGATTAGTGATGATAGTGCGCTTAATGACGCCGCCAATAAATGTGCAACCTTGGCGATTCGTCACTTAATTGTGGTTGCTGACGACGATACCCCCTTAGGGCTGTTGTCATTGGCTGATATTGTCGGCAATCAGGGGTTGGATCATTACCTTAATCTAAAATTGATTGGCGATCATTTTGATCACCGTGTGCCCAAAGTGCAAGGCAGCGACAATGCTCGTGTCGTAGCCCAACACATGGCGAAGTCGAATACCCATGCGGTGCTGGTGGAGCAGCAACAGCACGTGGGTATTATTACTGCTACGGATGTGCTGGAAATGATGCTCGCGGCACAGGGGCAATGCTGTTGGCCCTTTGCCAGTAAAGAGCTGGTCACTGTAAGTTGTGAAGATACCTTGCTGCATGCTTATCGGTTATTGCACCAACATGGTATTCGTCATTTGCTTGTCACAGCGAGCAAAGAGTCGCAGCGAGTAAAGGGGGTGCTCACCCTCAAGCATATCAATACCGAAATTGAGTCTGCTTATTTAAGTGAATTGGAAGCGGTATTGGCTGAGCGCGATTGTGCGTTGCAGGCCTCGCAAAAAGATTTGTATTTAGCGAATAAAATTATTGCCGCTTCTCTAGATGGCATCATGATCACCGATGCTCAGGGAACGATTCTACAAGTTAACCCTGCTTTTACTCGACTAACTGGTTACAGTGCTGAAGAAGTACTAGGCAAGACCCCGCGAATATTGAGCTCTGGCACTCATGACCGCAGTTTTTACCAGGCGATGTGGCAGAGTTTATCGCAGCAGGGGGTATGGCAAGGCGAGATTTGTAATCGCCGTAAAGACGGTGACACCTATGTCGAATGGCTCACCATCATTGAGATTAAAGATAAGCAAGACAGCGATTTAGTCTATGCGGGGATCTTTACCGACATAACTGAGCGCAAAGCGTCGGAGCGCAAAATCACAAAGCTTGCTTACTTTGATGACCTGACCGGGCTGCCGAATCGACGCTTGTTTAAAGACCGGCTCAGTGTCGCCCTCGCGCACGGTCAGCGGCAACATCAGCGCTTAGCCATTATGTTTATCGACTTAGACCACTTTAAAGGCGTCAATGACAGCCTTGGTCACAGTGTTGGCGATGAGCTGCTAAAGCAAGTGGCGAAGCGATTACAACGCTGTGTGCGCAGTGGCGATACCCTAGCACGTTTGGGGGGCGATGAGTTTACCTTACTGCTTAACGAGGTAGCGGATATCGATGAGGTGATCGCCTGTGCAGAGAAAGTGTTGGCTCAGTTTAAGCCCTCCTTTTCGTTGGCAGGCCAAGCCATCACCATTACTACATCAATAGGTATTGCTATTTACCCTGATGATGGTGAGAGCATGGAAACCTTGCTAAAGCATGCTGATGTTGCGATGTACCGCTCTAAAGACTTAGGTAGAAACTCTTATCAGCTGTTTAAAGCGACCATGAATGCCCGCTCTTTGGAGCGCTTAACCATGAGCAGTCGAATTAAACAGGCGCTGGTCAATGATGAATTTGAATTGTTTTTACAGCCTATTGTCGATTGCCAAACAACGCAGTTGTGTGGTGCTGAGGCTTTACTGCGATGGCAAGACCCGCAACTGGGCATGGTAGCACCAGGGCAGTTCATTCCACTGGCCGAGGAGCTTGGATTGATCATTGATATTGATAAATGGGTGATCACTCGAAGTTGCGCGCTGCTTGCCCAGTGGCAACAGCACACACACTTTAGTGGCACTTTATCAATTAACTTGTCAGCGGCGCACTTATGTCACCATGATTTAGTCGATACCGTGACAGCGGCTATCAATGAGCATGGAGTGAGTGCCGAGCAACTGGAAATTGAAATTACCGAAAGTAGCTTCATTAGCTCATTTAGCCAAGCACGGGAAGTATTGTTAGCGCTCAAATTACTAGGAGTAAAAGTGGCTTTGGATGACTTCGGCACCGGCTATTCGGCGCTTAGTTATTTGACCAAGTTACCGATTGATAAGCTCAAGGTTGATTCTAGCTTTATTGCTAAAGTGCCGGATGAATACGGCAATAGCGAAATTGTCAGTGCCATTATTGCCATGGCCTCTAGTCTGAACTTGTTGGTGGTTGCCGAAGGGGTGGAGAAGCCTTGCCAACACCAGTTTTTACAGGGCTTAGCCTGTGATTACGTGCAAGGTTTTTTACTTGGCGAACCTTGCAGTATCACAGACTTTAATAACCGCTATGTTTATCCGTGCGCTACTTCTACTTCGTAAGCGCCAAATTTGCGAATATTAATTACACCCGTATCTAAAATTAAGTACTGGCCTTTAATTCCTTGTAGTACACCACTGACCTGAGGGTTCTTATCAAAATTAAAGGAACTGACTTTGCTCGGATAATCTTGTACTGGGTAGTTAATTTCTACCACCTCTTCGTCGAGCAGTTCCACTGCGGTGGCTCCAAAGAGCTCAGCCAGCTCATCTAACTTGTGCTGAATTTGCGGCACTAACTCATCGCGCGCCGCTTTCAAGTCAACATCGACGCTCGTGCCCTTTAGCATATTGCGCCAATTAGTTTTATCGGCAATAAAATCAGCGAGAGCAACCTCGACTAAGCCAGACTGTAGGCGGGTTTGCACCTTAAAAATAGGCAGCGCAGCGGTCGCACCTTGATCTATCCAGCGAGTGGGGATTTGTGTATGGCGAGTAATACCCACTTTAAGCCCTGAGGTGTTAGCCAAGTAGACATAGTGCGGGATCATACAGTTTTCCTCACCCCACTGAGGCTCGCGGCAGGTGCCTTGGTCATAGTGGCAGGTTTCCGGCTTCATAATGCACATATCGCAGCTAGCGAGCTTGCGCATACATACGAAGCAGTGACCTTGTGAGTAGCTCTTCTTGGTTTTTTTGCCGCAGTTTTTACAAAAGATATTGCCGGTGTGAGTTAAGGTAATGGGCTGACCCATTAACTCATTCAATGACAGCAGTTCGTCACCGACGGGTAGCTGGTAATGTACGCCGTCGCTATCACTTAGCGCGGCTTTCATTTTATTTAGTGTGCCTAGCATTTAACGCCCCAATGTTAAAAGTCAGCGCGTATGGTAGCAAACCTAGGCTAGACTGTCGTTGCTCCATTGCTTGTGCTGCTGCAGCCATGCATTGTAATCGGCAATATTCATGGGTTTAGCATACAAATAGCCTTGTGCCGTATCCGCACCATAATGGCGTAGCAAGTGAGCGATTTCTTGCGTTTCAACGCCCTCAGCAGTGACCTTTAAGCCAAGGTTATGGGCCATCATAATAGTCGTGTTTACAATCGCTTGGTGGTGTTGAGAATGCGCCAATGACATAACAAAGTATTTATCAATTTTAAGCTCCGCGAAGGCGTATTTAACGAGATACTCGAGCGATGAGTAGCCAGTACCATAATCATCCAACACGACCTTGACCCCCAACTCAGCAAGCCTAGCAATAAGGGCTTTAAGCGCTTCTGGATCATCAACAAGGGCTGACTCTGTCAGTTCCAGTTTCAGCTGTGTCGGGGCCACCCCATGCTCATTAAGGATATCAGCAAGCTTGTGGGTAAAATCTGCAATATGTATGTCTCGGGCACTGAGGTTGACAGATATATGCTGCCCTTGCCACAGCACTCCTTGCGCAGCGATATCTCTGCAGGCGCAATTAAGAATCCACAGGGTCAGCTGATTGATCAACCCCGTTTGCTCTGCCAAATGAATAATATCTTCAACGGTAAAATCACGGCTTTGTTGTTGGGGCCAGCGCAGCAGCGCTTCAGCGCCGCATACTTGCAGAGTTTGCAGATTAAGCTGCGGCTGGTAATAAAGACACAATTCATTGTTGTGCATGGCTTGCTGCAGTGCAGTGGCGCGTTGTAACTGGCTGACATCGCTGTTGTCATCCACTGAGAATATACGATGCCGGCCAGCAGGGGCTTTTTGTACGCACTGGCAAGCTTGCTCTATTAGCTGTTTAAAAGGCTGCGAGCTTTGCTCAGCAGCGACAGTAGCAAGAATGTAACTAGGCTTAAGGCGTAAATCGGCCACACTCAACTCGGCCTGTAACTGGCTAAGCAAGTGCGGCAGTCGCTGATGCTCGAGTGTTGCCGCAGGCTCTGCGCTGAGCACTGCTAAGCAGCCGTTGTTGAGCTCAGCCACGGTTTCTTTGCTGCTTGAGTGAATGCGATAACAGCGAAGCGCCTTAGCGTGTTCACTGAGCGTTGCTGCAATACTTTTGAGCAGTTGCGAGCTACTTTCGATGCCAATGGTCTTCTGTAGGTTTTGAAAGTTCGCCATATGCACGATACACAGTGTGAAACTGCGACGTTGATTTTGTAGTTGCGCAATCCGGCGCATCAAGGTGGTGTAGGTTAGTAAGCCACTGTGGCTATTATGGATGGCGTAATACAGTGATTTCTTACGTTGATAGCGTACTCTATCGGCCAGTGCCAGGGCCATCAGGGTAATTTCAATTAAGCTGCCAAATAAAAAAGCATGACGGGTTAGATAGCTGTATTCAATAACACCGGTCAATTCTAACGGCTGGATGGCGGCGGCACATAACAACGGAAACCACGAAAGTACGTAATATTTAGCCCACCGAAAACCACTGATGAGCTTTTTGAAAATTAGCCAGAAGCAAATGATATACAGCCCCGGCATGGTCATAAAAAATATCGGTGCGCTATAAAATTCCGGTAAGAACAGGCTGAGCGCGCACAACAACAGCAAAAGCTGCAAATAACTTATCGCCACGCGATACGGTTTGCCTCGGTCTTTGTGATAACGCAAAAACATAACGCAAAACCCCAGCGTGGTAATGGCAATGGCGTAGTTAAATAAAATGACTTGGTGGTGAAACCATTGCTGCCATGACGTGGGCCATAAATAAAAGCCATAGCCGAGCACGATGCCGAGCAAGGTCATCACCGCAAGAATATAGCCCACATAGAGCAAATACACGCGATCGCGAATGCTGAAGTATAAAATCAAGTTATACAGCGCGGTCATTAATAACACGCCAACATATACGCTCCACAACGAGAAAGTACTGCGGCTAAGCTCAAAAAAGGTCTGTTCGGAGTAAAGATTGACTGGGGTTTTGCTTATGCCCGTGGTGTGTATACCAATAACTAGAGTATGTTGCTGTTGCGCTTGCAGAGTAAATGCATAGTGAGGCAGGGCGTATTCAAGCTGGCTTAAATCGCGGCGGTGGTCGCCCAATTGCACGCTATGTTGCACTTGGCCTGCTTCATCAAGGTGATACACGAGCAAATTATCGACCATGGGGTTATCAAAGCGGGCAATAAGCGATCTTGGCTCAGTTTGGTTATTGGTAATAGTTAAACGTAGCCAATATTGCTGTGTACCAAATTGCCAAGGAACCTGTTGCCATGACCCTGCAGTGAAGTCATCAAAATGCTTTTCATGAAGCGCTGAAAATGTGACCGCTTGCGGGAGCACCATAAAACTTGGCTCCACTGTTACCCCTGGTTCATTGCCCAGACTGTGGGGTGAAGACTGAGTAATATTAGCGGCTAACACACCGGCGATAAGCACTAGAGTGGCGAGCAAACAAGCAGCAAGTACGTTAAATAAATCCAGCCGTGGCAACAAAATGCAATACTTTCTTCTAGTTTAGATGGTCAAAGTGTAGCAAAGCACAGAAAAATGGACGGATTAACGCCCAGTTACTTTTGCTACTAGCGATTTGATATCAACCCTTGAAAAAGGTTTATGACTATATATCAACTAAGAATGAGTTTTGCCTCACCCAGTGAACGCTTTATGCGTCTCAGGTCTTAAGTTTACATTAGGAGTTTATGATAACTATTAGAGAGGTAGTATTGGTGATGTAAGCGAAAAACCACTTTTGTATTGAAATAAAAAAGGCCGCTCAGTCGCAGCCCTCTGAATTGAATTTAGAAAAACCCTCAGCCTGTAGAGGCTGCTTTATTTCATAAATCAAAATTTTCCATTGTTCCCATCAGATCAAATGGTCTGTTCAGTTTTTCTATCCTTGAAAACTGCTTGCGTAAGTTTTCAGGCAAAACAAAATAATCAGCTTTAGTTCGTTCATAAGTTAAAGGTATTGCCATAATTAACTGATTATACTTATCAAGCACTAACTTATCGCTACTTTCTAAAGCCTGCAGTTTTGCAGAAAGTACAGTGAAGTGTTGTAATTCATCATGCGTGCATAAATCCTGAAACTTTGCATAATGATAAGACAAAGCAGCACTGATCACGTTCCAATCTTTCGAAATATGCTCGACGTCATTAGGGGTGATAACTTCTTCTGTTTTTTGGCACTCTTCAAGCTTAAGCTCGTACGCTTTAATCGAGTTATGGTATTGGACAGTAAGATAGTCTTCAAGGGTTTGCTCAGTCGTATTTGCATAGGAGCAAAGTGATAAGAATAAAGAAAAAGCACAAATTAAATAGTTCATTTTGCAGCCACGCACCCATTGTATACAGCCTTCCAAAACTGTCTTTCTTTGCTTGTTTTAGCTCTAATTGCTTGTAGGCCCGATATAGTCTTTATCGTTCGCTTAGCAATGCTTGGAGAATCTCTTAAAGCCTTATTAAAAGAATTAAAATCTGTTTGAGTAAGGTTATAGTGGCTCTTTATTATGCCGTTGCCAGCGAAAATGTTTGCAAAGGTACCAACAACAATGGTGGAGCTGAGCCATTGATTTACTTCTTTTATTCTTCTTATTTCTTTTACTGCCAATTTTCCACGGTCAGAAAACTCTAATTCACTAATGTCCGGACATATCATATTAAATTCCCTTTATATTCCTGTTTAAAGTGCAAAGTAGCACAAAATTTGTCGGAAAAAAACTGTACCTTATTCCTTTAAGATATAGACAGTAGGTGTAAACATGAATTCAACTCCGAAGTGCACCACTCGCTAAATTAGGCCGCATAGTGTAATTCATTGAACACAATGATAGGCTGTTTATAACCTAGGCACTTCATAGGTATGGCATTTACTGCTCGTTCAATCTTGATAATTTCCTATCTGTTAGCGTCCGTAAATAGGCACCTTTCCGAATGTACTGGCGCAGCAAACCGTTATGTGTTCTTGTTAGCTTAAATGTAATTCCCAAAGTTTCGATGTTGCCTAAAAGCCCTCTATATAGGATTAAATCAAGCTAGAAAAAGTGTCATAAAAAAGCGAGGCATTTAGCCTCGCTTGATATGTACGGTTATTAGCTCTTAACCCTGTTTTGAACGAAGGTTCTCGGAACGAAGGTTCTCGTGGGGGTTAAGTACGCTCGCGACGAATGGCATGGTGAGCGATATCGGTGCGGTATTCAACACCGTCCCAGTTAATCTCTTTCACCAACTCATACGCACGTTGTTGCGCCGCAGTTACGGTATCGCCTAGCGCTGTCGCACACAGCACCCGGCCCCCGGCAGTGACGATGTCTTCACCTTGCTGCTTGGTGCCTGCATGGAAGACTTTTTCGCCCTGTGGGTAATTTACCTTTAGACCCGAGATAGCATCACCTTTAGGGTAAGAACCTGGATACCCTTTCGCTGCCAGCACCACGCCAACGGCGGCGCGTGGGTCGAAGTTAATTTCTGTGCGATCCAGTTCTTGACGATTCGCAGCTTCAATCAACGACACTAGGTCTGATTGCAGACGCAGCATAATCGGTTGCGTTTCTGGGTCGCCAAAGCGGCAGTTGTATTCAATGACCTTAGGCGTGCCATCGGCGGCAATCATCAGCCCTGCATACAAAAAGCCGGTATAAGGATGACCCTCTGCTGCCATACCTGCTACGGTTGGGTTGATCACTTCATCCATAATGCGGTTGTGAATTTCTTCACTGACCACGGGGGCTGGAGAGTAGGCTCCCATGCCACCGGTGTTCGGGCCTTTATCACCGTCATAGGCACGCTTATGGTCTTGGCTGGTGGCAAAAGGTAGTACGTTCTTACCGTCAACCATAACGATAAACGAGGCTTCCTCGCCTTCTAAGAACTCCTCGATAACCACGCGGCTACCTGCTTCACCAAAGGCATTGCCTGCGAGCATATCGCGCACAGCAGCCTCGGCTTCGGCTTCGGTCATCGCCACAATAACGCCTTTACCTGCGGCCAAGCCATCGGCTTTGACCACGATGGGAGCGCCTTGCTCTTTGATGTAAGCAAGCGCGGGCTCGATTTGCTCAAAGGTCTTGTAGAACGCCGTTGGGATATCGTGGCGTGCTAAAAAGTCTTTGGTGAATGACTTTGAGCCTTCGAGTTGGGCGGCGCCTTGTGTCGGTCCGAAAATAGCCAAGCCTTGCTCGCGAAAGGCATCGACCACACCAATCACTAGCGGTGCTTCAGGGCCGACAATGGTCAGTTCAACCTGGTTTTCTTTGACGAAAGCGATAAGCGCATCGATGTCTTCGACACCAATGGCGACGTTTTCTAGTTTTGGCTCCAGGGCGGTGCCAGCATTACCTGGCGCGACAAATACTTTTTCTACTTTGCTTGATTGAGCGGCCTTAAACGCAAGTGCGTGTTCGCGGCCGCCACTGCCAATGACAAGTACATTCATGGCGTAAAAATCCTATTGCGGTTTGATGAATTTCAGCGTCATCCGATCGCTTTCACCAATCGCCTCATATTTAGCGCGGTCTTCATCGCCTAGCGCTAAACGCGGTGGCAATGTCCACACGCCACGAGGGTGGTCGGCAAAATCATTCGGGTTTGCATTGATTTCACTTTTCGCAGCGAGTTCAAATCCGGCCTGTTTAGCCAGCTCAATCACCCAACTTTCTTTAACATAGCCTGAGCGTTTCGCTTTACCTGCATCGCGGCTTTCGGGTAAGCGGTGATCAACTACACCAAGTACGCCACCGGGCTTTAAGGCTGCATAAAAGGCTTTAAAGGCATCTTTAACGCCTTGTTCGTCTTTTTGCATATACCAGTTGTGCAGGTTTCTGAACGTCAGCACCATGTCGGCGCTTCCTTCAGGAGCGATGCTATGATGTGTGCCAGGCGCAAACTCACTGAGTTTAACGTCGCTGTAGGCACTGTCGCTGGCAAGTTTATCTTGGAAACGGGTCAGTGAGCGTTGGTAATACTCAACATCGCTATCAGCAGGGAAGTGGGCGGCGTAAAAGGTGCCTTCACCTTTCATCGCAGGGGCGATAATATCGCTGTACCAGCCGCCACCAGGCCAGATCTCAACTACGGTCATCGACGGTTCGAAGCCAAAAAACGCCAAGGTTTCCACCGGGTGGCGATATTGGTCGCGACTTTTTGCTTGCTCGCTACGCAAATCGTTTTGCGCGGCATCGGTGAGTGCTTCGGTGCCATTGGTTGCAGCACAAGCACTTAAAGAGACAGCTAAAGCAGCGCTGAGCGCGGTTTTCAAGCCTAGTTTCATAATCTAATCCTTGCTGTTGTTTTTGGTATTTAATGCCAACATAACAGATTGATTTGAATAGTCTACGAAAACACGCCAGTACAAATTATGCACTGGCGTGGTTAGCGGTTTTAGTGGCGGAAGTGGCGCATGCCGGTGAATACCATGGCCATGCCTGCTTCGTCTGCAGCGGCGATAACTTCTTCATCGCGCATTGAGCCACCAGGCTGAATCACGGCAGTGATACCAGCCGCTGCTGCGGCGTCGATGCCATCACGGAACGGGAAGAAGGCATCCGAGGCCATGACCGAGCCTTCAACCACGAGGTTTTCGTCAGCAGCCTTAATACCGGCGATTTTCGCTGAATAAACGCGGCTCATTTGTCCGGCACCCACACCAATGGTCATGCCGTCTTTGGCGTATACGATGGCGTTCGATTTAACAAACTTAGCCACCTTCCAGCAGAACATTAAATCGTTTAGCTCTTGCTCGGTAGGTTGGCGCTTAGACACGACTTTTAGCTCTTCTTTGGCCACCATGCCTTGGTCGCGGTCTTGCACTAAAACACCGCCATTAACGCGCTTAATATCCACAGCGGTGGTTTTATCTTGCCACTGGCCACACTCTAGTAGGCGTACATTTTGTTTTGCCGAAACGATTTGCGCTGCTTCTTCGCTGATGCTAGGCGCGATAATCACTTCCACAAACTGGCGCGCAACGATGGCTTCTGCGGTATCACCATCAAGTTCACGGTTAAAGGCAATAATGCCGCCGAAAGCGGAAGTTGGGTCGGTTTTAAAGGCGCGGTCATAGGCGCTAAGAATGTTTTCACCGACCGATACGCCACATGGGTTGGCGTGTTTCACGATTACACAGGCTGGCGCATCGAATTCTTTGACGCACTCAAGGGCTGCGTCGGTATCAGCAATGTTGTTGTATGATAGCGCCTTGCCTTGTAGCTGCTTAGCGGTGGCCACTGAGGCTTCGCTGAGGTCATTTTCTACGTAAAACGCCGCATCTTGGTGCGAGTTTTCGCCGTAGCGCATGTCCTGCTTCTTGGTGAATTGCATGTTGAAAGTGCGTGGAAATTTAGTCTCAGCCGCCGCTTCCTCGGTGTAATCTGGCACCATCTTACCGAAGTAGTTAGCGATCATACCATCGTACTGAGCAGTGTGCTCAAAAGCCGCAATAGCTAAATCAAAACGTGTGGCGTGTGTGGTTGAGCCTTGGTTGGCTTTCATTTCGTCAATTACGCGTGTGTAATCACCCGCATTTACTACGATGGTCACGTCTTTGTGATTTTTCGCTGCCGCGCGCACCATAGTTGGGCCGCCGATATCGATATTCTCAACGGCGTCTTCAAGGCTGCAATCCGCTTTAGCAACGGTTTGTGCAAAAGGATATAGGTTCACTACAACCATATCGATGGCATCGATGTTGTTGTCGCTCATCACCCCTTCATCTTGGCCGCGACGCGCTAATATGCCACCGTGGATTTTCGGGTGTAGGGTTTTTACGCGACCGTCCATAATTTCTGGATGACCGGTGTGGTCAGATACTTCAGTGACCTTAATGCCGTTGTCAGCAAGCAGTTTGCAGGTGCCACCGGTAGAAAGAATGTCAACGCCTTGAGCGGCTAATTCGCGAGCGAATTCAACGATACCCGTTTTGTCAGACACACTGATAAGTGCGCGACGAATTGGACGATGTGTATCCATGGTTGTTTTGATTACCTCAATGAGTGAAAGCTTGCCTAGGCTTACGCCTTGGGGTTAGGCAAGGGGACTTGCTTAGAATCCCTTATTTTAAACAATGATGGTGCTTTTGTATAACACCAGACCAGGTGTAGCGCTGGTCATTTTCGCGTATGGACGAAAATAAAAAAGCACCCGAAGGTGCTTTTAGGTGCAGCTTAGCGCTGCGTATTCATTAGTTCATGCCGTACTTTTTCAGCTTCTTGCGTAAAGTACCACGATTGATACCTAGCAAGATGGCCGCACGCGTTTGGTTGCCACGTGTGTAAGTCATTACTTCTTCTAGAAGCGGTGCTTCTAGTTCAGAAAGAACAAGCTCGTATACATCTTGTACGTCCTGACCGTTAAGCTGCTTTAAGTAGTGGTGAACAGCTTTTTTAACAGCGTCGCGAAGAGGCTGTGGTTTCTCTTGTGACTGAACGTGAGCGTTAGTAATAAAAGGAGAAGTCACATTTTGTTCAAACATCGTTGTATTGTCTCTTTCTTTCTGGATTAGCAATAAGTTTCAAAGTACTCATTAAGCGCTTCCACCTGCTGTTGAGGTGTTTCTAGCGCATTGAATACTCGCCTAAACTGACCGTTTTCGTCATGAGCGTGCAAATACCATCCAACATGCTTGCGAGCAATCCGCGCCCCCATGGGCTCACCGTAAAATTGATGCAGATTAGTTAAATGCTCCATCAATATACTGCGTACTTCGCCTAATTCAGGCGGCGCTAGCAGCGTTCCGGTTTTTAAATAATGATCGATTTCCCGGAAAATCCAGGGGCGACCTTGGGCGGCTCGGCCAACCATGATGGCATCTGCGCCCGTATACTCTAAAACCTGTTGTGCCTTATGTGGCGATGTAATATCACCATTAGCCACCACAGGAATCGACACTGAGCGTTTCACGGCTCTAATCGTGTCGTATTCAGCATTGCCTTTATACATGCATGCACGAGTGCGTCCATGGACGGCAAGTGACTGAATACCATTGTGCTCAGCGATAGCTGCAATCTCGACGCCGTTGCGATTATCCACATCCCAGCCAGTACGGATTTTCAATGTGACGGGCACATCCACCGCATTAACCACCGCTTTAACGATGGCTTCGACCAACTCTGGATATTGCAGCAACGCAGAGCCTGCAAGCTTTTTATTCACTTTTTTTGCCGGGCAGCCCATATTGATATCTATGATCTGCGCGCCATTGGAAACGTTAAATTGTGCGGCTTGCGCCATAAGTTCAGGGTCGGCACCGGCAATTTGCACGGAACGAATACCTGACTCACCACTGTGATCCATACGGCCCATGGATTTAGCTGTACGCCAAACCTTTGGGTTGGAAGACAACATCTCGGAGACCGCGAGGCCTGCACCTAAGCGACGACAGAGTTGTCGAAAAGGGCGGTCGGTTATCCCAGCCATGGGGGCGACCATTAAGTTGTTTTCTAACTGGTACGGACCAATTTGCACAGCGACTCAATTCACCTCGTTTCAAGGGGCGCTAAGTTTACGGTTTTTTGCGCCAAAATCAAAGGCTATAAATTGAACAAAAGTGCTTTTTTTTTAAACTTTTCGTATTGACATTTGGTAACGAGCTGAGGGAGTGATTTTTTTGTTTGTTTTATGAACACAGGCCCGTGAAAGCTTACTCTGCGGGGTGTTGATGATGCGTAAAAAGTGTAAAAAAGTCGCGCAGGGACAATTGTCCGCTGCGCAAATAGTGTCAGCTGTGGTTACTTTTTAACCCCGCTGATG
This sequence comes from Pseudoalteromonas sp. CO325X, assembly GCF_004208955.1. Lineage (NCBI taxonomy): Bacteria > Pseudomonadati > Pseudomonadota > Gammaproteobacteria > Alteromonadales > Pseudoalteromonadaceae > Pseudoalteromonas > Pseudoalteromonas sp. CO325X. The sequence goes on along the minus strand of NZ_SGPG01000032.1, from coordinate 351,331 downwards.
CGCACCCAATCCCCTTCTTGTTCGATAGGGGAGAGGCTTACTTGCTGGTCATAATGACTGGCTACCGATTGCGCTTGCTCAGCCAGCACTCCGGATAGCGCGATGTCACCGCCGGACTTTAGCAAGCTGAGAATCACTTCATTAAGTTCACGCAAGGGCTGGGCAAGAATATTAGCAACCACCACATCAGCTTCAAGATGAGGTTGGTTTTGTGGCAAATACACCTCTAGCTGTTCAGCAACACCATTACGTGCGGCGTTGTCTTGACTGGCATCGAGGGCTTGCTGGTCGATATCTATACCGATAACGCGGGCAGCACCTAACTTGATGGCCGCAATACCCAAAATACCGGAACCACAGCCAAAATCGACCACAGTTTTGCCGCTTAAATCGAGGCCTTCTAACCACTTTAAGCATAGCGCGGTAGTAGCATGGGTGCCGGTGCCAAAGGCCAGACCTGGGTCGAGCATAACATTAACCGCACTGGGGTCTGGCACATCGAGCCAGCTTGGGCAAATCCATAAACGCTCGCCAAAGCGGATAGGGTGGAAGTTTTTCATCCACTCTCGTTCCCAATCTTTGTCTTCAAGTTGCTCAATTTTATAATGAAACTGCTCTTTCAGCTCAGGCTGTACTTTTAGGTAGTCAACCACGGCTTGCATATCGTGGTTGGCCTCAAACAGGCCAATCACAGTGGTTTCTGCCCAGTATTTTACTTCCCCGGGCTGGGGTTCAAAAATAGGCGTGTCTTTAGTGTCCATGAAGGTCACCGATGGACAACCGATGTCCATAAGGTGATCACTAATGGCATCAGCCGTTGACTCGGTGGCACGAATGCGGATTTGGATCCAAGCCATTGTAAATCCTCGTTAAAAAAGGCCGCTAAAAAGCGGCCTTGATGTAGTGTGTAAGACGCGGCTTATTTGCTGGCGTCTAAGAAACTCTTCAGCAGGTCAGAGCGCGATGGATGGCGTAACTTACGCAGTGCCTTCGCTTCGATTTGACGGATACGCTCTCGAGTAACGTCAAACTGCTTACCCACTTCCTCTAGGGTGTGGTCGGTATTCATGTCGATACCAAAACGCATACGTAGTACTTTTGCTTCGCGAGCTGTCAGGCCTGCCAGTACTTCGTGAGTCGCGCCTTTAAGGCTTTCCATGGTCGCTGAATCGATTGGCGAGTCAATGGTGGTATCCTCAATGAAGTCACCTAAGTGCGAATCTTCATCGTCACCGATAGGCGTCTCCATTGAAATCGGCTCTTTAGCGATTTTTAATACCTTACGAATCTTATCTTCAGGCATTAGCATGCGCTCAGCCAGTTCTTCAGGGTTTGGCTCGCGGCCCATTTCCTGAAGCATCTGACGCGAGATACGATTGAGCTTATTAATGGTCTCAATCATATGTACCGGAATACGAATAGTACGCGCTTGGTCAGCAATCGAACGAGTGATTGCCTGACGGATCCACCAAGTTGCATAAGTTGAGAACTTATAACCACGGCGATATTCAAATTTATCTACTGCTTTCATCAAGCCGATGTTACCTTCTTGGATCAGATCCAAGAATTGCAGACCTCGGTTGGTGTATTTCTTGGCAATTGAAATAACCAGACGTAAGTTTGCTTCAACCATCTCTTTTTTCGCACGGCGGGCTTTCGCTTCACCAATGCTCATACGACGGTTGATATCTTTAATACGCTCAATGGATAAACCGGTGCTTTGCTCAATCTGTTTTAGCTTATTGATGCAACGTTCAATTTCCGGTTTTAGCTCGCTTAATTTCGCTGAGTAGCTCTCGCCTTTAGCGATTTCGGCATCAAGCCAAGAGGCATCTGTTTCGTTATTAGCAAAATGCTTAACGAACGTTTTCTTTGGCATTTTAGCAACTTGTACCGCTTGCTTCATGATGATGCGCTCTTGCACACGCACTTTATCCATCATCGCACGCATGTTGTTAACCATGCGATCAAATTGCTTCGGTACTAGTTTGAAGGTACGAAATAGCTCGCCGATCTCGATAATCGCGGCTTTAGCATCGGGATGCGAACGGCCTTTTTGCTCGAAAATCTCGCGTGCGCCAGTGTACAAGGCACGAAGTTTTTCAAAGTGCTCGCGCGCTTCTTCCGGATCTGGGCCGTTATCGGTTTCTTCTTCATCATCGTCATCGCTGTCAGCATCATCGTCTTCGTCATCGAGCTCTTCTTCGCTCAATTCAGAACCAATGTGTGTGGCAGAGATTTGTGTTTCGTCCTCGTTGGGATCGAAAAAGCCAGTGATGATGTCGCTCAAGCGAATTTCTTCGGCTTCGAACATGTCCCACTGTTCAAGTAGGTGCGAGATAGCCTCTGGATATTCAGCAACAGAAATCTGTACTTGGTTGATACCTTCCTCAATACGCTTGGCGATGTCAATTTCGCCTTCACGAGTAAGTAGCTCAACCGTCCCCATTTCACGCATATACATGCGCACAGGGTCCGTAGTACGACCGATCTCTTTTTCTACCGTTGCCAGGGCTGCAGCCGCAGCCTCTGCTGCGTCCTCATCCGTGGTCGTTTCAGCCATCATTAATTCATCGGCATCAGGGGCAGACTCGCTGACCTTAATACCCATGTCATTAATCATGCTGATAATGTCTTCGACCTGATCCGAGTCAATGATGTCTTGTGGAAGGTGATCGTTCACTTCCGCGAATGTAAGATAACCTTGCTCTTTACCTTTCTGAATCAGAAGTTTTAGTTGTGACTGAGGAGTTGGATCCATAGAGATTTGCTCTTCCACCCTGATAAGTTGATACAACAGGCGTCAGCTTAAGAACCTAAGCTGGGAGCCCCAAGCCGGTTTGACGCAGTGAATTGCGTATTATAACAGACCGAGTTTTTTCTGGCTAGCTTTCGAGCACTTCACTGCCTTTTAGTGCTTGCGTCAGTAGCGCGTATTCACGTCGTTCTTCAAAGCTTAAACCTTGCGTCTTGTCCTTTATTAATAAGGTCTCGAGGCGATGATTTAAACACTGATCTTCAATGAATTTGACCGTTTGTTGGAAATGAGGTTCCAAAACCTCGTCGTTTATTTGGTGTGGCCACGCCGCAAGCTTAGTAAGCGCGCCGTATTCAGGGCGTTCACGGTAACTTTCTAACAACTGTGCGGTGGTAATTTGTGGGTTGTCTAAACATTGCTTTTGAATGGCTAAAAACAATTCCAAACCCGGTAAACCTAAACTGGCAAGCTCTGGCATGTACTCAACCGTAGGTGCCAATTGCGGGTGTTGCACCATAAGCGCGATGGCGGTGCGCATGGGTGTCATTTTAAATTGGCTCTCAACCCGTTTTTGTTGCTTTGGGGTTTTGAGCTTGGCATTGAGTTGTTCCCGAGTGCGGCCAATAAACCGTGCTAAACGTTCTAATAGGCTTTCTTGGTAAAACTCACTGGGAATTTTTTCAATCAGTGGTAAGGCTTCGCTTAGTAACTTGGCTTTGCCTGCATCCTGAGTAAGATCTAAATGTTCGCTCAAACGAGCAAAAAACACCTCGATAAAATCTTTGGCGTCACCCAAACGTTGTTCAAAGGCCGCTTTGCCTTCTTGCTGTACCAATGAGTCGGGATCTTCACCGTCTGGTAAAAACACGAATTTCAGCGCCTTGCCGTCTTTTAAATAGGGAAGGGCATTTTCAAGCGCGCGCCAAGCCGCGTCGCGACCTGCGCGGTCGCCATCATAACAACAAATAACTTTGTCGGTGGCCCGCAGCAGTAACTGCATGTGTTCGGCGGTGGTCGCAGTGCCCAAGGCGGCAACGGCATATTTAATATCATGCTCAGCCAAGGCCACCACATCCATATAACCTTCAACAATGAGTAACTGCTCAAGCTTTTTGTGCGCTTGCTTAGCCTCATAAAAACCGTACAGCTCAAAACCTTTGTGGAATACCCGGGTCTCAGGTGAGTTTAGGTATTTAGGGCCGTTGTCATCGCTGCCCATGATACGTCCGCCAAAAGCAATGACCCGACCGCGACGGTCGCGAATAGGGAACATCAGTCGGTCACGGAAGAAATCAAAGGTGCGGCCATTGTCTTTTTGGGTGGCCAGTTTAAGTTCGATTAACTGCTGCTTTTGCTTGGGGTTTTTCCCCAGAGTCTGGCACAAGGCTTCCCACTCACTCGGAGCATAGCCAATTTGATAGTCTTTAACCGTTTGGCCGCTGAGGCCTCGCCCTTTGAGATAATCAATCACCAACTGTGAGTTAGCATGATGGCGCAGTTGCTGCTGATAATACCGTGCTGCTTGTTCCATCAATTCATAGTCTGAGCGCTTTTGTTCTTGACTGACAGGAGGGCGCTCGGAATTATTATGGCCTTGCTCTCTTGGCACTTCGAGGTGCAATAAACTGGCGAGCTCTTCGATAGCGTCAACAAAGTCGAGTTTATCGTATTCCATGACAAAACTGATGGCATTGCCATTAGCGCCACAACCAAAGCAGTGATAAAACTGTTTGTCTTGAGAGACGGTAAATGACGGTGTTTTTTCGTTATGGAAAGGGCAACAGGCCTGATAATCTTTGCCTGCTTTTTTTAGATTAACGCGAGCGTCTATTAACTCTACAATATCGGTGCGAGCTAAAAGATCATCAATAAATTGCCGTGGGATCTTGCCTGCCATTGCTAACACCTAATTGGGAATAGAGAATCTCAGTAGTATATCAATCGCCACGAAGAAATGGAGCTGTCACAGTGACTTTATTTTTCTATCTTGCACAAACGAAGAAACCGAGCACGAGGCTCGGTTTGCTTGAATTTGCTTTCGCAATCTAGGCGCTGAGTCGCTGTTTAATAAGGCCTGATAATTTGCCCATATCGGCACGGCCTTCAGCTTGACTCTTAATTACGCCCATCACTTTACCCATGTCTTGCATGCCTTGGGCACCGGTGTCGGCGATGGCGTTATCAATCAGTTGATTGATTTCATCCTCGTTCAGTGGCTTTGGAAGAAACTCCTCTAAAACCGCAATTTCGGCAGCTTCAACATCAGCGAGATCGTCACGACCGGCGTCTTTATACTGAGTATAAGAATCACGGCGTTGCTTAACGAGCTTAACGATAACCGAGGTAATCGCGGCTTCGTCTAAGGTAATGCGCTCGTCGATCTCACGCTGTTTAATGGCTGCTAATACTGAACGCACAGCACCAAGGCGCATTTTGTCCTTGGCACGCATCGCGTCTTTTTGTGCATCTTTTAAGGTAACTAAAAGACTCATGACATCAAGACCGAAAAGCGATTAGTATAAACGAACGCGACGTGCGTTTTCGCGAGAAAGCTTTTTCATGTGACGCTTAACAGCAGCCGCTTTTTTACGCTTACGCGCAGCGGTTGGCTTTTCATAGTGCTCGCGACGACGAACTTCTGAAAGGATACCTGCTTTTTCACATGAACGCTTGAAGCGGCGTAGAGCTACGTCAAACGGCTCGTTTTCTCTTACTTTAACTACTGGCATTAAAAATTCACCTACCTAACTAAATGAGCTTCACTCATCTGATCAAATTATGATCAAGTGGTTCAAAAATGGTGCGGCATTGTAATCCGACTTACCCCCGTGTGTAAAGAATAAATATCACAATACTGGTAAAATTGCAGCAACCAAGTAGAATATGCGGCCTTATCCATGCCATCTAAGCCCATGTAGGAGACTCACATTGCGCATTTTGGGAATAGAATCTTCCTGTGACGAGACCGGGATTGCTATTTATGACGATGAACAAGGCTTGCTTGCGCATCAATTATATAGCCAAGTGAAAATGCATGCCGATTATGGCGGCGTGGTGCCTGAATTAGCATCGCGCGATCATGTGCGTAAAACATTGCCTTTAATTGAAGCTGCGTTTGCCGAAGCAAAGTGTGGCCCTGAGGATTTAGATGGTGTGGCCTATACCGCAGGCCCAGGCCTCGTCGGGGCTTTATTAGTAGGCTCATCCATTGCACGCTCCTTAGCCTATGGGTGGCAGCTCCCCACTGTGGCGGTTCACCATATGGAAGGGCATTTACTGGCACCGATGTTGGAAGAGCGAGTCCCTGAGTTTCCTTTTGTGGCTCTGTTGGTATCCGGAGGGCACACGCTGTTGGTGAAGGTTTGCAATATCGGTGAATACCAAGTACTTGGTGAGTCGGTGGATGATGCTGCCGGTGAAGCTTTCGATAAAACCGCAAAGTTACTTGGGTTAGATTATCCAGGCGGGCCCTTATTGGCGAAGTTGGCAGAGCAAGGCACGCCGGGGCGCTTTAAGTTCCCCCGACCCATGACCGACAGACCTGGCTTGGATTTTAGCTTTAGCGGGTTGAAAACCTCTGCGGCGAATACCATTCGTAATGAAGGGGATGACTCACAAACGAAGGCTGATATTGCCCATGCTTTTCAGACAGCAGTGATCGATACCTTGGCGATTAAGTGTAAGCGAGCACTTAAGCAAACCGGTATAAAACGTTTAGTGATCGCCGGTGGAGTCAGTGCCAATACTTATTTACGTGAACAGTTGGCGAAGGTAATGCAAGGCATGCAAGGTGAGGTGTACTATCCGCGCCCAGCTTTTTGTACAGATAACGGGGCGATGATCGCCTACGCCGGCATGCAACGCTTAAAAGCAGGGCAAACTGGCGATGTGAGCACGCAAGTTATGCCGCGCTGGCCAATAGACAGTTTACCGAGTATTGCTTAAGGGTCGTGTGCGCATGTTCAACCCATGCGCGCAGCCTTGGATGAGCTATTGTTAAGTCATTCTTTTGTACCAGTATAAGTGCCGCTTATGCTGGTAATGTCGTAAAAAATTCACCTAACTTTCTTAAATTTGACCAAAGCTGCAAGACTTTCTAAGGTGATTGCTATAAAGTGAGCGCAATTAAATTGAACTGCTTTAAGCAACCCGTCACCGCCTTAAAGCCAATGCATTTAGGTATGTCATGAGTGATAAGCGTTTTGCCGTCGCATCAGAGCAGAGCTTGATGCGCGTCTTTACGGTGCCAGAGGCACCGGACTCAACGCTCAGTAAAATAGAAGCCGAGATTTCCAGTAATCTAGCTGGCTTCTTAAATGAGAACATTGCAGCGGTTGAAAAACCGCTGCATGAAATCGAGCGCGACTTCGAATCAGCTCAGGTTCCCGAAGAGCCGATGTTTGTCAGTGCCCATGCTCAGGACATCATGGAAAAGCTGGTAGCGCATTCTGTGCATACCGCTGCCCCGAGCTTTATTGGTCATATGACCTCGGCGTTACCTCATTTTGTGTTGCCGCTGTCCAAACTCATGGTGGGTCTTAACCAGAACCTGGTGAAGATCGAAACCTCCAAAGCCTTTACCCCGTTAGAGCGCCAAGTGGTCGGCATGCTGCATCATATGGCGTATGGTCGTGAGCAAAAGTTCTACGACAAGTGGATGCACAGCGCCAAAACCTCGCTCGGTGCGTTTTGCTCTGGGGGCACGGTGGCGAACATTACTGCCTTGTGGATAGCGCGCAACTGCTTGCTCAAGGCTGAAGGTGATTTTAAAGGCATTGGCGCCCAAGGATTGGTGTCGGCGATGTTCCACTACGGTTACAAAGGTTTGGCGGTATTGGTTTCCGAGCGAGGCCATTATTCCCTTGGTAAGGCCGCCGATGTGCTCGGTATTGGCCGCGATAACTTTATCGCGATTCCTACCGATGAAGATAATAAAGTCGATGTTGCAGCGATGCGCAAAGAAGCGCGTGCCCTCGAAGCCCAAGGTATTAAAGTGATGGCTTTGGTGGGAGTCGCTGGAACCACCGAAACCGGCAATATCGACCCGTTGAACGACATGGCTGATCTGGCCGAGGAGCTGGGCTGTCACTTCCATGTCGATGCGGCTTGGGGTGGAGCCACCTTGTTATCGAATAATCACCGTCATCTGCTCAGTGGCATTGAGCGTGCAGACTCCATCACCATTGATGCGCACAAACAAATGTATGTGCCTATGGGCGCGGGAATCGTGTTATTTAAAGACCCCAGCGCGACCGACGCCATAGAGCACCACGCTGAATATATTCTGCGTAAAGGTTCAAAAGATTTAGGCAGTCATACTTTAGAGGGTAGCCGCCCGGGAATGGCGATGTTGGTGCATGCCTGCTTACGTATTATCGGTCGTAAAGGCTATGAGATGCTGATCGATAAAAGCTTAGAGAAAGCGCGCTTTTTCGCTGATTTAATTAAATCGGAAGCGGATTTTGAACTGATCTCCGAGCCTGAATTGTGCTTATTAACCTACCGTTATGTGCCAGAGAAAATAAAGGCACGGTTGCAGCAGGCGGATGAGCAAACCAAGCTGGATATTTACGCCGCATTGAATCGTTTCACCGCTAGCATGCAAAAGCGCCAGCGTGAGGCGGGGCGTTCATTTGTATCGCGTACCCGGTTGACTCCGGCTTCCTACGGCTATCAGCCTACGGTGGTATTTCGTGTGGTATTGGCGAACCCACTCACATCGAAAGCGATACTTAAGGACATTCTGGCAGAGCAGCGCGAATTAGCCGCCTCAGATCCTATGTACAAAAAGTACTTGTCTAAGTACCTTTAATCCTGCCTTAAACTACAAGCCCTGACAGAAGGTGAGTAAGTCGCGAATGAGTGGCTTACGCACCGTATCATGCTCACACAAAAGCTCATGCTTAGCCCCTTGGTAGGTTTTTAATACAGCTTGGCGTTGACCATGAATAAAGTCGTTATAAGGACTTGGGTCAACCACGGTATCGCATTGTGCTGCAGCGACAAATAACGGCACAGGACATTGGCAGGTCCGTAGCTTCTTGATAGCGGCAAAAGCGGCGTTAAGCCAGGCGTAAGTCACCCCCCCTAATTGCATATCGCTGTGCTGCTGATATAACTGGCGAAAACGCGTATAACGGGCTTCACTGTGAGTCAGTTCATTTTCTGCAAAGGGGATATTACGATAAGGGCCGTGTCCAGGGACATAACGCCCGCCTTGACCGACTAAGGTCATTAGCCATGCCCATAAGCGTGCTTGCCAAGCTTTGATATTACCGGTGTCCAGTTGCAGCATCGGAGCGCTTAAAAAAGCGCCGCTGAACGAATGGCGGTGGTGACAAAGATAATCTAAGGCGATAGCTCCTCCCATGGAGTGGCCAAGAAGTATTTTTTTCCCTTGCCAGTGATGTTCAACCACCTCGTTTACGAATTGCGCAAGGTCTTGGCTGTAATCATCAAAGTGCCCTACATACCCTTTGTGGCTATCTTCAAGATGGCGATAAGAGCGCCCTTGACCTTGATGGTCAACAATAAACACGGCAATGTTATTACGCGCAAATTCCCACAGCAGCTCTTGGTATTTCTGTGCCGCTTCAATGCGCCCTGAGCTGATCACTAACGCAAAGTCAGCTTGGTAGGGTAAATGGTAGGCGTAAAATAACTTACCTTGGCGTGTGTCCACAAAGCCCTTATGCATATCTTGCTGCCAAAATTGCGCGATGGCGTCATCATTTTTATGCAGTAGTGCTTCGCTGGAGTAGAACATTCAGTATCAGGTCGTAGGGAGTTTTATGGTCGCTACTAAACCACCTTGAGGGTTATTTTGCAATACAAGTTCCCCATTGTGGGCCGCTATAGCCTTGTTGGCAATCGCTAAGCCTAAACCGGTGCCGCCACTATCGCGGCTGCGCGCAGAGCCAACGCGGTAAAAGGGCTCCTTAAGATGAGCAAGCTCATGCTCAGCAACGCCAGGACCATCGTCGCTAATAGACAGTAGCATTATCGTGTCTATCCACTGCAAGCTCACTTCAATATGCTGATTGGCATATTTGATTGCGTTACGCAGTAAGTTATCGCAGGCACTGGCTACCACTTGGGGGTCAATGTTGAGGAAATGGCTATCACTGAGCTCAGCAAGAGAGAGCTGCTTATGCTCAGAGTCGGCCTCGAACTTGGCGTCGGCAAACACTGGAGCCAGTAACTCACGCACACTGATGCGCTGGCGCACAATACTTTGTTGACGATTTTCTAGCCGTGAGAGCATCAAAATACGGGCAATAAGAGTATCAAGCTGCTTGGCTTCTTTTTCTATGCGCTGCAGTTGTAATAAGGTTGCGCTATCGGCACTGTCTTGGGCTAATGCACAGGCGAGCGAGAGTCGCGTTAATGGCGAACGTAGCTCATGAGAAATATCACCCAACAACGAACGTTGACTATTCACAAGGGTTTCTAGACGCGCCGCCATGGCATTGAACTCGTCGGTGAGAACGCCAAGCTCATCATGGCGCACGTTACTCGGCGCACGACTTTGTAAATTACCTGCGGCGATGTCTTTCGCGGCGCTTCGTAGCGCATTGACCGGTGTGATCAAGGTACGGGTAAACAGCAAACTCAACAATAAAGAGGCACCCAAAGCCACAACTACTTTAAGCCAAGTAGGCATGAGTTTGAGCCGCAATAACCAAGGTAGCTTGCGACCGGGGCGCAGCTCATAGAGCTGATATTGCCCGTCCGGTAGGGTGATCAGCAAAGGGCCTAATGCTTGAAAGTGCTCGTGGAAAATCATTTGTGGTGCCATGCTCTGGCGAAAATTAAGCTCATTGAGGCCAATGTCGTGGGGTGGGGTGAAGTTCTGTAGCGCTTTATCTTGGTCAACAGAATACAGATAAAGCTGTTTTCTTTTGGCAAAGCGGCCATGGTTGATGAGCTGCTCAGCGCTGATATCGTGTTTATTAGCACTGCGCTCAATGGCATGCCCTAAGCGCTTTAAGTAGTGCGCATCGCCACCGCGTAAAGGTTCATAAGATAGTTCACTGAAGCTCATCGAGCTTAGCCCGGCAAGCAACGCGAAGGTCGCGGCTAGGGTGAGCCAAAACCACAAGAATATTTTCACATAAAGTTTGCTAAACAGTGGCCGCATTTACGCATCTCCCACCAAGACGTAACCGGCACCGCGTAGCGTGCGAATACGCTCGGCCTCAATGTGTTCGGCTATTTTCTTGCGCAAGTTACTGACATGCATGTCAATAGAGCGGTCGTATGGCGCTAAGCGGCGGCCCAATACTTGTTCACTTATTTGCTCTTTACTGATCACGGTGCCCGGTTGTTGTAGTAATAAGTGCAAAATAGCAAACTCAGTGCCGGTGAGTGCTAAAGGCTGAGTGTTGGCGCTGACGCTGCGGCTATGCATACACATATCCAGACCGGCAAACTGTAAGTCCTGGCGAGGCTTAGTGGCATTGATATGCTCGATGCGTCGCGTAATAGCCTTGACGCGGGCGAGCAGCTCTCGGTGGTTGAAAGGCTTGGGGATATAGTCATCGGCACCGAGCTCTAGGCCAAAAATACGATCAAAATCATCGCCTTTAGCGGTCAGCATGATGACTGGCATCAGCGATTGAGCTCTGAGCCTTTTTAAGACCTCGAAGCCATCTAACTCTGGCAGCATGACATCCAGTAATAACAGATCAAAATTGCCAGTTTCGGCAAGCTCCAAGCCTGTTTTTCCATCATGCGCACAGGTCACTTGGAAATGCTGGCTCTGTAGGTATTCGCTGAGCATTTGCGCCAGTTCAGTATCATCGTCGGTTAGTAAAATATGCATGTCATTCCCAATACGTATACAGCGACAACGCTATACTACCTTATCCCTTGCCAGCAGTGTGAATCCTTTACATAACCTTTACACCGCCCTGACAGTGCTTTGCGTTGACAGCGCTATGCTAGACACTGTGAATTGTTTTCAATCAGGACAAACAAGGAGTCCACAATGAAACTAGGTAAGAGTATCAGCGCAACGTTGCTTTCTTTAGCCTTGGCATCCAGCGCCGTGTTTGCTGGTCAAGGCGGTCACCACAACCATGGTGAGCATGGTATGTTTAACAAACGTATGGCCAATTATTTACAGCTTAGCGAGCAGCAACAGAGCCAAATCGACGCTATTTTAGATGCGCAAAAGCAACTGCAGCCGCAGCGAGGCCAGCGTGGTGACATGAAACAGCAGCTAAATGCCTTAACGCATACCAATGCGAGCTTCGATGAGCAGGCTGCGCGAGCGTTAATCCAAGAGCAGCAAGCTAAACAGCTTGAACGTAAGGTTGCACGGTTACACACCCAGCATCAAATATGGAACTTACTCACCGAGCAGCAGCAACAAAAGTTGCAGGAACTCAAGGAAAAGCGTCAGTCGCGCGGCCATTAAAATTTTATGTCAGTGCACGTAAACGACCCATTGGGTCGTTTTTTGTGCGGACATTTTCAGTGACTTGCGCTTAAGTGCTAGTAAGCGATAGCAAATTTTGCTATCAATAATAACGTTGAGCTATGACTCGATAGCTTACTAAAGTATAAATGCTTAAAGTTGATCAGGTATCTCGTGGTTTTCTCTCTCCCCTGGGCCACGGAAATAACCTTTATCGATGCTGTATTAGGGTAGGGCCCAAGTTTACGGAGCGAACACAATACAGAGGCTTCGCGTATTAAAGGACTAAGTTGTTGGAAAAACAGAAGTGGTACAAAAATCCAGAAATGCTCATTGCGCTGACCGCGCTTTTTATTGGCTTAATTACGGCTTTTATCTCTATTTATTCTGCGTACATAGATCGCGCCTACGCGAAAGCTTCTGTGTGGCCAAAAGTAGAGGTTTTCAGAAGCAAAGGAAAGGATCGCTTTAGTTATGGCGTGGCGAATAGAGGCACGGGCCCGGCCATTATTAAGTATGTAAAAGTCAGTATCGGTAAGCGGTATTTGCAGCGGTGGTCGGATTTACCTGAGTTCGACTCCATTTACCAATCCCATATCAGTTCAACCACGCTTCCTGCAGGCGAAATGATAAAGCCCTTGGTATACAAAGGGGAGGCTGTAGAAAATATCTTAAAGATAGATAAACGCCTCGAAATTGAGCTGTGTTACTGCTCAATTTATGACGACTGTTGGGTGGTGAGTCGCTCGCTTCAAGCCCGTCCTGTAGAGCAGTGTGAGGTAAACTCTAAGCAGGCTTTTTTACAATAACGATTGGTGTGTGAAAGTAGTGGAATACGGTGCTTCAGTGCTCGGGAGAGTTACAGTTGTCTATCTGAGTATTGCGGTGTGTTTCGTGGTAGCTGAGTATCATCACTAGGCGTGTGTGATAGGCAAAAAAATACGCGGCCGTTGAGGGCCGCGCTGACGGAATAATTTCCAGCTTCCTGCCGGGATTGGAGCAAGTCCAATGTTCCTTTACTCACCGTAGTGAGCGCTACAAATCGCTTTGTAGGTTCATCCTTGTCCACTTCCTGTATAAACCTGTGATACACATCCAAGTCAGTCGCATGTGGTTCGCATTATGACTGCTATGATTGTTTAGCTCATCCTGTACTTCCTGTGATATGTACATCCTGCACATAATCCTCAGTGGAGCTATCACTGACAAATCCTTCGCTGTCCTTATTCACATTTCCTTTGTGAGCTGCGTTCACTCGCCTGTCCTATACTCAACCTTGAGTATCACGTCCGGTGTGCTCGGCATCCTGCCTATTTTTCCTTTGCTGTCCTTAAAGTAGCAACTCCTTTGCGTTATGCATCCTGCATCTGTCCATATTGGCATCTTGCCGTTTTCCCTTGACTATCCTTAGAATAACAATTCCCTTGTGTTATGCGTCCTGCACCTGTCCTTCTATGGCATCTTGCCAAATCCTACCGTCCTGTCTGCGTGTCCGTTGCGTTACGCGTCCTGCGCCTGTCCTTGAACTTCCGGTCCGTCCTTTGAGGTTGGCTTTCCTTAACTTTATCGCCCATATGCCCTTACAAGCGATGGAGACAGTATAAGGATGAATTAGGTACAGGTCAGGTAGTGGTAACGAAAACTGATTTAGTAAAATAAACGAAACAATTAAAAATTTATTATTTATCAGTGTTTTGTGTATTTTTGCGTGCTGTTCTTTATCGCAAATGACGCAATAACCTGATGCTATGTGAGATATATCTCACAGTAATTCGGGCAAAGATGGAAGTTGTTCAGCTGGTGTTTATGTTGTGATGATGGTGCTGTACTTTTGCGGTGCAAAAGATATGATGCGCTTGAGAATTATTTTTATCTATTGGAGGCTTTATGAAAAAAGCATTGGCTTTGGGCTTGGCATCGTTACTTACTACGTTAACAGCCGCTCCCACCTTGGCGCAAGACAGCGTCAATATTTACTCGTTTCGTCAGCCTTTTCTTATTGAGCCCATACTAGAGAAGTTCACAGCACAAACGGGAATAGAGACCAACGTGGTGTTTGCGAAAAAAGGGCTTATTGAGCGTTTAAAGCGTGAAGGCAAGCATACTCGCGCTGATTTAGTACTTACCTCTAATTTTAGTGCCTTAATGCAACTAGACGACATGGATCTAACGCAAAGCATTAATAGCGACGCGGTGGCCGACAATATTCCTGCTAGCTTTCGCGACCCCAATGGGCAATGGGTGGCATTAACCAAACGGGTGCGGAATGTCTACTCGTCAAAAGAACGTGTGGGCCAGTTAAGCAGGGTGCGCTATGAAGACCTGGGGAGCGAGCAATTTGCAGGTAAGGTGTGCATGCGCTCAGGCAAGCACCCTTATAACTTGGCGTTGGTCGCATCTATGATTGCCCATCATGGTGAAGCGCAAACCAAGCAGTGGTTAACCGCGTTAAAGCAGAACCTTGCCCGTAAACCGCAGGGCAATGATCGAGCGCAGGTTAAGGCCGTAAAAGAAGGGCTGTGCGATGTGGCCATCGGTAATAGCTATTACTTTGGAAAAATGATGCAAGACGAGCAACAACGTACTTGGGCTGATGCCGTTTATATTAACTTTCCTAACCAACAAGACCGAGGAGCACACGTTAATGTCTCCGGCGTTGCCTTAACAAAGTATGCTAAAAACAAGGATAACGCCTTGAAACTGATCGAGTTTATGACCGACAATACAGCGCAAAATATGTATGCCTCTGTGAATATGGAATACCCAGTGAAAAAGGGTGTGCCATTGTCTGAGTTAGTTGCCTCTTGGGGTGACTTTAAAGAGGACTCTCTGCCTTTATCGGAAATCAGTAAACATCGTCAAACGGCGTTGAAGCTGCTCGATGAGGTAAAATTCGACCTTTAATTACTGGGTATTGATGCGCTTTAAATTCTCGCTGTCATCGTGGCAGCTTATTGCGTGGACGACAGGCTTAGGCCTGTCGTTACCGTTAGCTTTCCTTATTTTTGAGTCCTTGCAAAGTGATCCCAACGTGTTTAACCACCTCTGGGATACGGTGCTGTGGGATTATACCCGTAATACCTTAGTGTTGATCCTCGGTGTAGCGCTACTGAGTTGCTTGATTGCGTTGCCTTTAGGGTGGCTGGTCGCCTGCTGCGACTTTCCGGGGCGAAAACACTTTGAATGGGCTTTGATGCTGCCCTTAGCCATGCCTACCTATCTTATTGCCTATGTTTATACCGACTTACTGGATTATGCTGGTCCGGTGCAAATCCAGTTACGGCAGTGGTTTGGCTGGCAATCGCCGGATGATTACTGGTTTTTTGATATTCGTACGCTCGGTGGCGCAATTGTGATGATTGCGTTAGTGCTGTACCCCTACTTATTCTTAATTTTTAAAACCGCGCTGAAGGAGCAGTCTCATAAGCTGGTTCAAGCCGCACATATTATGGGACACGGCCCAGTTGCAGGCTTTTTTAAAGTCAGTCTTCCTTTAGCTCGAGGGGCGATTGTCGCCGCTATAACCTTAATTAGCATGGAGGCGATGGCGGATTTTGCCACCGTCAATTACTTTGCTGTAAGCACCCTAACGACAGCGGTGTACGATACTTGGTTCGGGTATTATTCATTAACCGCCGCTGCGAAAATCTCAGGGATCATGCTGCTCATTTTGTTTTTGGCTATTGTTATTGAGCGTTATTCGCGCCGCAACCGCGCCGTATTTGAGCGCCAAACCCAGCTAAGCGGTGAGCCTCTTTATACTCTCAAAGGAGCTAAAGCGTTGGCAGCCACAGGCTTTGCCTTAGTTATTTTGGCGCTTGCTTTCGCTATTCCGACGGCGGTGCTTGTTAGCTACGCGTTTAATTATTTTGACCAAGCGTGGAATGATGAATTTTTCCTCTATGCTTGGCAAAGCCTAAAAATTGCCACTATGGTCAGCATCCTCGCCATTACCCTGAGTATTCTTGTGGTGTACTACCAGCGCTTGAGTACAGCACGATATGCACTGTGGCCTGGGCGCTTAGCCAGCACTGGATACGCCTTACCTGGCACCGTTTTAGCCATTGCGGTGCTTTTACCTCTGACTAGTTTAGAAATCGGCATTAATGATTGGCTCGCGCAGTATGACTATCAACCGGGCTTATTCTTAAGCGGTACTATATTTGCTATCGTATTTGGTTACTTGGTGCGATTTTACGCCATTGCCCATGGTGCCATAGAATCAAGCTTTAGCCGCATTAGCCCGAGCTTGGATATGGCCAGCCACTCCATGGGCCGCAATGAGCGACAAACCTTACTTGGCGTGCATATACCCATTCTTAAACGCGGTATCTTAACCGCTGCCTTATTAGTGTTTATCGAGTGCATGAAAGAGTTGCCAGCAGCATTACTGTTGCGGCCATTTAACTTTGAAACATTGGCGACCCATGTGTTTCAGTATGTTAGCGATGAGCAATTAGAGCTGGCTTCAGTGTCGGCATTATTTATTGTATTAGTGGGGCTACTGCCCTTGTATTTTATTAACCGCTCAATGGAGCATTCTCGGTCATGACAGCGCAACTAGAATTAGACAACATTAGTTTCGAATACGCTGAGCGGGCGGTGGTCAACAATTTAAGCCTGACTTTAGCAGGCGATGAGATTTTGTGTTTGCTAGGCGCCAGCGGTTGCGGCAAAACAACCACACTAAAAGCCATTGCTGGGCTTATACGCCCGCACCGAGGGGTGATCCGCTTAGGGAAAGAGGTACTGTGTAGTGACCAGCATTGCGTGAGCCCACAGCACCGCAACATGGGCATGATGTTTCAGGATTACGCGCTGTTTCCACACTTAACCGTGGCGCAAAACATAGCCTTTGGTTTAAAGGGCATGAGCAAAGCTAACAAACAGCAGCGGGTAGCCGAAATGCTCGCACTGGTGCATCTAGATGAGTGTGGAGGGCGTTATCCACACCAGCTTTCAGGCGGCCAACAGCAACGTGTTGCCATAGCGAGAGCGCTGGCATACAAACCTAGTCTATTGCTACTTGATGAGCCGTTTTCGAATATTGATCATCAGGTGCGTTTTCAACTAATCGCTGACATTCGCCGCATTATTAAAGACCAGCGCGTCTCTGCTATTTTTGTTACCCACTCTAAAGAAGAAGCATTTGCCTTTGCCGACACATTAGCGGTCATGCACAACGGACAAATTGCGCAGCAAGGTACGGCGAAACAATTATTCCAGCACCCTAACTCTAAAGTTGTGGCAGAGTTCTTAGGCACTGGTGTGTATATTGATGCCACTATCGTTGATGCCGAGCATGTGCAAACGCCCTTTGGTATTGTGCGCTCTTTACAGCCTTTGCCATCATCGGGGAAGGGGCAAGTGTATGTTCGTCCCCACGATATGCAGTTGATTGGTGATGAACACGGTGAAGTGACGTTACTATCACAGCGTTTTGTCGGCACAGAATACGTTTATCGCGTCAGCGTGTTTGCTCAAGAAGTTGAAATTCCTGCTAAGGCTGAACAAGAGTTTTTGCCGAGTCAGAAGCTATCGCTTACAATTACCCCACACTCTGTGAATTTCTTCGCTGATTAAGCGCGAATTCATAGCCTTTATGTAGCCGCGCGGGCGGCTTGGCGCCGGTAATAGGCGTTGCTAACAATAACAACGAAAGGAATGGTAACTTAATGCCCAGAGCGCAATCCGGTGTGTGCGCGCAGGCCAATTTGCACGGCTTGCACTTGTTTCTCAATGTCCTTGATGGCCATGATCACGCAGTTAAAAGTAAGCTCGCACAGTTAGTGGACCTGCAAAGCGAATACGATGATCGCTTCTCTGAGGCCATGGTTTCCAGCTTTGTCGCCATAGGTGCGCAGTACTGGCCGCACTTTCACCCCGATGCCATGCCTGCAGAATTAGCGAGCTTTCCAAGTATCCCCAACCGTGACCATCACGTGCTAGCACAGCCGTTCGATTTGTTTATACAAATTCGCTCGGACCGCGAAGATGTCAATCATCTATTTGGCCAGCGAGTATTGAAGCTGCTAGGCAGTGATGTCGAGCTTGTCGAGGAGATCACCTGTTATCGCTTTTTAGACGGCCGTGATTTTAATGGCTTTCTTTACGCTCCGGATACGCCTCATGGACGACAAAAAAATCTCACGGCCCTCATTAATGAACCCGACAATGATTTTGTAAAAGGTAGTTATGTGCACGTCCAGCGCTTTACCCACAACCTAAATGCCTGGCAAGCGCTCAGCATCGAAGAACAAGAGTTGGTGATTGGCCGTACTCGTCTGGATGCCGAGCTGCTCATGCCGATTAATGCCAACAGTCACGCGGCGCGCTCAGAGTTGAAAGATGAAAAAGGCGAGCCGCTGTTACTGCACCAAGGCATGCCCTTTGGCACCATGACCAAGCAAGGCTTGTTGTCGGTGACCTGCGCCGCCAGTGGCGACGCGTTTACGCAAATGCTGAAAAGTCAGTTAGGGGATCATCATCATTATGATGCTTGGCTGGACTTTACCCAGGCCGACATGGGCTCAGCGTTTTTTGCCCCCTCGGTGGACTTTTTAAAGTCGTTAGCTACACGTTCTCAAACAGCTTACGCACCCGCTCCAGAGTAATATCAATTTCTGAGACTTTGGCGGGGGCAATAAAAATGGTGTCGTCTCCGGCAATGGTTCCCAGCACGCCATCGGCCTTACCGAGAGAATCGAGCAAGCGCGCGATTAATTGTGCTGCACCTGGGCTGGTGGTGATGATGATCATCATCTCATTGTGAACAATATCCAGTACTAATTGGCGCAGTGGTGACTTCGCAGTGGGAACGGCTAATTCTGCGGGTAAGCAATAGACCATTTCTTGTTTGGCGTTGCGTGTACGCACCGCACCAAACTTGCTGAGCATGCGCGAAACTTTGCTTTGGCTGATGTTATCGAAGCCTTGTTCTTTTAGGGCATCAACAATCTCTCCTTGTGAGCCGAAATTTTCTTCTTTTAGGAGGGCTTTAAAGGCTTTTACCAAGGCTTCTTGTTTTTCTTGCGCGTGCATAATAATGGTCTTTGTAGCTTAAAGTCTTATCATTCTACCCAAGAACCGGGGTTATTTCATCCAAGGCACGGAGGTTTACAGTGAAGTTTACGACTATGGTCGAGATTATCGTCAAAATAACGCGGATAAATTTGTCTTTATCGGCGCTTTTCATTATCTTTAAGGCCACCAAAAGGTCAGATGACCCAAATCTTGATAACCCAATCTCGTTATTTTACGGAGAATTAAAATGAAAGTTGCCGTTTTAGGTGCTGCCGGTGGTATCGGTCAAGCGCTCTCTTTGCTACTAAAAAATAGCCTTCCTGCTGGTTCTGAGCTTGCTCTATACGACGTAGCCCCTGTGGTTCCTGGTGTTGCTGTTGACCTATCACACATCCCAACTGCGGTTGATGTAAAGGGCTTCGGTAAAGAAGACTTAGACGCAGCACTAAACGGTTGTGACATTGTTTTAATCCCGGCGGGTATGCCGCGTAAGCCGGGCATGGACCGCGCTGATTTGTTTAATGTAAACGCCAGCATTGTCCAGACGCTAGCTGAGGGCATTGTTAAAAACTGCCCGAAAGCCATGGTCGGTGTTATCACTAACCCGGTCAACGGCACAGTGCCAATCGTTGCTGAAGTATTCAAAAAAGCAGGCACTTATGACCCTGCACGCGTATTTGGTGTAACAACACTTGACGTGATCCGTGCTGAAACTTTCATTGCTGAGCTAAAAGGCCTGAACGTGAACGACGTGAAAGTGCCAGTAATTGGTGGTCACTCAGGGACTACTATTCTACCTCTACTGTCTCAAGTAGAAGGTGCGAGCTTCTCTGATGAGGAAGTTGCGGCGCTAACTAAGCGTATCCAAAACGCCGGTACCGAAGTTGTTGAAGCAAAAGCGGGTGGCGGCAGTGCTACACTTTCTATGGGCGCAGCTGCAGCGCGCTTCTGCTTGTCACTAGTCAAAGGCATGCAAGGTGAAGAGGTTGTTGAATACGCCTATGTTGAAGGTAATGGTGAAGACGCACAGTTCTTCGCTCAGCCGGTACGTCTTGGTAAAAATGGTGTCGAAGAGTTGCTTTCTTACGGTGAACTAAGCGCCTTTGAACAACAAGCCAAAGAAGACATGCTGGGCACCTTGAATAAAGATATTCAAGAAGGCATCGACTTCATGAATAAGTAATAGCCACCATGGCGGTTACTTCATGATATTGGCTAATAGCGATATCATGCTAAAAGCCCCTATAGTTCTGCTATAGGGGCTTTTTTGTGCATCTATTTCCTTTCTTCTTACTGGTCTGACCATTTGTCGCTAAGCGTAAATTACTTTAATTTGCGCGCATATCCACCATAATTGGCTGAATAAAAATTGATGTGAACTGGGTCAATTTTGACAGCTTGCGGTGAATTTGATACCTTAACCGCACTTTTTGGTATGACCAATTTACCCAAAGCATAAATCAACGATGTCATTGAAAGTAAAAGCAGCGAAATTATCGGACGTGATCTTGGCCCAGCTTGAGAATATGATTCTTGAGGGATCGCTGGCGCCAGGGGAAAAGCTTCCGCCTGAGCGTGAGCTGGCTAAGCAGTTTGAAGTATCGCGCCCATCGCTGCGTGAGGCAATTCAAAAACTCGAAGCCAAGGGGTTGGTGACGCGCCGCCAAGGTGGTGGCACCTTTGTAAAGAACCAATTGGAAGAGGGCTTAAGTGATCCACTGTTTGAGTTGATCAGTAAGCACCCAGAGTCGCAGTTTGATTTACTGGAGTTTCGCCATGCCCTCGAAGGTATCGCCGCCTATTATGCGGCATTGCGCGGGACTCAAAATGACTTTGTAAAGGTAAAGCATAGCTTTGAAAAAATAGCGCAAGTAAGTGATGACCTCAGTGCCAAGGCGAAAGCTATTAACGCTTTTCACTTTTGTATCGCTGAAGCGTCTCATAACGTGGTGTTACTGCACTTAGTGCGTGGCATGCAAGCTTTACTTGAGCAAAACGTACTGCAAAACTTGCAGGTATTGATGAAGAAAACCGCCGTGTCGCAGCAATTAGCGCAGCACCGCAAAGTGTTGATGGACGCCGTCATTGAAGGCCGCCCTGAAGAGGCACGCCTGGCCAGTAATGCGCACTTAGCCTTTATCGAAGAAGCCTTACTGGAAGCAACGAAAGAGCATTCGCGTATTGAGCGCTCTTTGCGACGTACCAGAGCACAATAAATTCGCTGTAAGCCTCAGTTGAGCATCGCGCTTAAGCTGGGGCTTTTTGGCATTTTAAATTCGTATTTTAAACATAAGGAAAACTCCATATGTCTGAAGTCAATAACGTTGACGTAGACGCACTCGAAACCCAGGAATGGCTACAAGCCCTTGAGTCGGTTGTGCGTGAAGAGGGCGTTGAGCGAGCTCAATACATCCTTGAACAAGTGCTAGAGCAAGCACGTCTTGATGGCGTAGATATGCCAACTGGCACTACCACAAACTACGTCAATACCATCCCCGCTGACCAAGAGCCAGCGTACCCAGGTGATGTGAACGTTGAGCGTCGTATCCGCTCTATCATTCGCTGGAATGCGATTATGATTGTTCTGCGTGCCTCGAAAAAGGATCTTGACTTGGGTGGACACATGGCGTCTTTCCAATCATCAGCGGCATTTTATGAAGTTTGCTTCAACCACTTCTTCCGCGCGCCAAATGAGCAAGACGGTGGTGATTTGGTGTATTACCAAGGTCACATTTCACCGGGTATTTATGCACGTGCCTTCGTCGAAGGGCGCCTGAGCGCAGAGCAGCTTGATAACTTCCGCCAAGAAGTAGATGGAAAAGGGTTACCTTCATACCCACACCCTAAGTTGATGCCTGAGTTTTGGCAGTTCCCAACCGTGTCTATGGGTCTAGGTCCTATCGCTTCAATCTATCAAGCTCGCTTCCTCAAGTATCTTGAAGGTCGTGGCCTGAAAGACACCAGCAACCAACGCGTTTATGCCTTCCTAGGTGATGGTGAAATGGATGAGCCAGAATCACGGGGCGCAATTTCCTTTGCTGCTCGTGAAGGCTTGGACAACTTATGCTACCTAATTAACTGTAACCTGCAGCGTCTTGATGGCCCAGTTATGGGTAATGGCAAGATTATCCAAGAGCTTGAAGGCCTGTTCAAAGGGGCTGGTTGGAACGTCATCAAAGTCGTGTGGGGCAGTGGCTGGGATAAATTACTGGCTAAAGACACCACAGGTAAATTGCTACAGCTGATGAACGAAACGGTTGACGGCGATTACCAAACCTATAAGTCTAAAGACGGTGCCTATGTGCGCGAGCACTTCTTCGGTCGTTACCCAGAAACGGCGGCACTTGTTGCCGATATGACCGACGACGAAATCTTTGCCTTAAAGCGCGGTGGTCACGAGCCATCGAAGCTATTCGCAGCCTTTAAAGCGGCACAAGATACTAAGGGCCGTCCTACGGTGATCTTAGCGAAAACCGTTAAAGGTTATGGCATGGGCGATGCCGCCGAAGGTAAAAACATTGCTCACCAAGTGAAGAAAATGGACATGACCCACGTGGCTCACTTACGTAAGCGCCTAGGGTTAGAAGATCTTGTTTCCGAAGATGAGCTTAAAGACTTACCGTACCTGACCTTAGAAGAAGGCTCAAAAGAGTACGAGTATATGCACGCCCGTCGTAAAGAGCTGCATGGTTACACGCCAACGCGTTTGCCTAATTTCAGCGAACAGTTGCAGTTGCCGCAGATGGATGCGTTCAAGCAATTACTTGAAGAGCAAAAGCGTGATATTTCCACCACCATGGCATTTGTGCGTACTCTTAATGTATTGCTAAAAGACAAAGGCATTGGCAAAAACATTGTGCCAATTATTGCCGACGAAGCACGTACCTTCGGTATGGAAGGCTTGTTCCGTCAAATTGGTATTTATAATCCACGGGGCCAAAATTACAGCCCGGAAGATCGTGATATCGTTGCTTACTATAAAGAAGACCAAAAAGGTCAGGTGTTGCAAGAAGGTATTAACGAGCTCGGTGCGATGTCCTCATGGGTTGCTGCGGCGACCTCATACAGCACTAACGATCTACCGATGATCCCGTTCTATATCTACTACTCGATGTTTGGTTTCCAACGTGTAGGTGATATGGCGTGGATGGCCGGTGACCAACAAGCGCGTGGCTTCTTACTCGGTGCCACCGCAGGGCGAACAACGCTTAATGGTGAAGGGTTGCAGCACGAAGATGGCCACAGCCATATTCTTGCGAACACCGTGCCGAACTGTATTTCTTATGACCCAACCTTCGGCTATGAAGTGGCGGTTATCGTGCAAGATGGTATTCGCCGTATGTATGGTGAAGACCAAGAAAATATCTACTACTACCTGACGTTGATGAACGAAAACTATCATCAGCCAGCCATGCCGGAAGGTGCGGAAGAAGGGATCCGTAAGGGTATTTATAAGCTTGAAAGCTACGAAGGTAACAAGGGCAAAGTGCAGCTATTAAGCTCGGGTACGATCATGAACGAAGTGCGCAAAGCAGCGCAAATTCTAAGTGATGACTACGGCGTTAGCTCTGATATATTCTCGGTAACCTCGTTTAATGAGATCACCCGTGATGGTCAAGAGGCCGACCGTTATAACATGCTGCACCCAGAGGCAGAGGCGAAAGTGCCGTATCTGCAAACTGTATTAGGTGAAGAGCCTGCGATTGCAGCTACCGACTACATGAAGAACTACGCCGAACAAATTCGTGCTTTCATCCCGGCTGAGTCATATCGCGTACTGGGTACCGATGGCTATGGCCGCTCCGACAGCCGCGAGAATCTGCGCCGTCACTTCGAGGTGAATGCAGGTTACGTGGTGGTTGCTGCACTAACAGAATTAGCGAAACGTGGCGATGTAGAAAAATCTGTGATTGCAGAAGCAATCAAGAAGTTCGACATTGATGCCGACAAGATTAACCCGCTGCACGCTTAAGGGGTTTGCAAATGAGCATTGAAATTAACGTACCTGATATTGGTGGCGATGAAGTTGAAGTCACCGAAGTGCTTGTCTCGGTAGGCGACAAGGTTGAAGTTGAGCAATCTTTGATTACCGTAGAAGGTGATAAAGCCTCTATGGAAGTACCTGCCAGCGAAGCGGGCGTAGTAAAAGAGATCAAAGTGAAAGAGGGCGATACCGTCTCTACTGGCACTTTGATTATGATTTTCGAAGGCGAGCAAGGCAATGCCGGTGCCGAGCCAAGCGAGGCGGCAGACAGCAGTGATGACAACAGCGGTGCTAGCAATCAAGCCGGCGCCGAGGTGGAAATTACTGTGCCTGATATTGGTGATGACGAAGTTGAAGTCACCGAAATTATGGTCAGTGTCGGTGATAGCGTTGAAGAAGAACAATCAATTCTTAACGTTGAAGGCGATAAAGCTTCTATGGAAGTGCCTGCGCCACAAGCTGGTAAAGTTAAAGAAATCAAAATCAATGTCGGCGACACCGTAAAAACAGGGTCGCTGGTATTTATCTTTGAAACCGCAGGCGGTGGCAGTGCCGAGAGCCCAAGCTCAAGCGATAGCGACAAGCAAGAAGCGAAAGCAGACAAAGACAGCGGCAGTGTTGAAGTTAAAGAAGTGACGGTGCCGGATATTGGCGGCGACGAAGTGGAAGTGACCGAAGTGGTGGTCAGTGCCGGCGACACCGTTGATGAAGAGCAGTCGATTCTTAACGTTGAAGGCGATAAAGCTTCTATGGAAGTGCCTGCTCCTTTTGCCGGCAAAGTAAAAGAAGTGAAAGTTGCCGTGGGCGATACCGTGAAAACAGGTAGCTTAATCTTTACCTTTGAGGTGCAAGGCAGTGCCCCTGCACAGCAACAGGCTCCGGCTAAGCAGCAATCAACAACAGCAAGCGACGCGCAACCGCAAGAGCACAAGGCCAGTGGCCCAGCGCCGGCGAAGCGTGAAGACTTCGTTGAAAATGCTGATTATGCCCATGCTTCTCCGGTAGTGCGCCGTTTGGCCCGTGAGTTTGGTATTAACCTGGCGAAAGTCAAAGGTACAGGCCGTAAAAACCGGGTGTTAAAAGAAGACGTGCAAAACTATGTTAAAGACTTAGTGAAGCAAGTTGAATCCGGTAGCGCAGGTAAAGGCGGTAGCGGTGCAGGTGTCGACTTGATCCCATGGCCAAAAGTCGACTTCAGCAAGTTTGGTGAAGTCGAAGAGAAGAAGCTGTCGCGTATTCAAAAGCTGTCTGGTGCTAACTTACACCGTAACTGGGTACATATTCCTCATGTAACCCAATACGATGAAGCCGATA
Organism: Pseudoalteromonas sp. CO325X; assembly: GCF_004208955.1. NCBI lineage: Bacteria > Pseudomonadati > Pseudomonadota > Gammaproteobacteria > Alteromonadales > Pseudoalteromonadaceae > Pseudoalteromonas > Pseudoalteromonas sp. CO325X. The sequence continues at coordinate 325,831 of NZ_SGPG01000032.1, read as the reverse complement.
TCACCAGCTTAGAGGCATTCCGTAAAGAGCAAAACGCGCTGGCTGAGAAGAAAAAGCTGGGCGTTAAGATCACCCCATTGGTGTTTGTGATGAAAGCGGCGGCCAAAGCGTTGGAAGAGTTCCCAACCTTTAACTCGTCACTTTCAGAAGACGGCGAGAGCTTGATTCTGAAAAAGTATGTACACATCGGCATTGCGGTTGATACCCCTAATGGTCTCGTTGTTCCTGTGGTTCGTGATGTCAACAAAAAAGGCATTATGGAGTTATCACGCGAGCTTATGGATATCTCCAAAAAGGCCCGCGATGGTAAGCTAACCTCGGCCGATATGCAGGGCGGTTGCTTCACCATCTCTAGCCTCGGTGGCATCGGCGGCACTGCGTTTACGCCTATCGTCAATGCGCCTGAGGTGGCTATTTTGGGTGTCTCTAAGTCAGACTTCAAACCGAAGTGGAATGGTAAAGAGTTTGAGCCGCGCTTAATGGTGCCGCTAAGCTGCTCTTACGACCACCGTGTTATTGACGGTGCGCTGGCAGCACGCTTTACTGTGACTCTGGCTAATTACCTAAGCGATATTCGCCACTTGGTAATGTAAGCCATACAGATAATGAACTTTAATCCCAGTAATCGGTTTTTACTGGGATTTTTTTAAATTGCAATGATACAATCTTTGCACAATTTTTGTGAGCGATGGCATGCTGACAGCAAACCGTGTCATTGCTTCCCGTTCGGACAAAATAAGGTAATAGCATGAGCAACGAAATCAAAACACAAGTCGTTGTACTAGGCGGTGGTCCTGGTGGTTACTCTGCGGCATTCCGTGCTGCGGATTTAGGTTTGGAAGTGACCCTCGTTGAGTCACGCGCGACCCTAGGTGGTGTGTGCTTGAATGTCGGTTGTATCCCTTCAAAAGCACTTCTACACGTTGCTAAAGTGATTGATGACGCGAGCGAAATGGCGTCACATGGTGTTTCTTTTGGCAAGCCTGAAATTGACCTAGACAAGATCCGCGATTGGAAGGATTCTGTTATTGGTCAGCTGACTGGTGGCCTAGACGGCATGGCAAAAATGCGTAAAGTGAAAGTCGTGAGCGGCTACGGTAAATTCACTGGCAGCAACACCATTGACGTAGAAAGCGATGACGGCAAAACCACCATCACTTTTGATAATGCTATTATCGCGGCTGGTTCACAGCCGGTGAACCTACCTTTCATCCCTGAAGACGAGCGTGTTATTGACTCGACTGGCGCGCTTGAGCTTAAAGACGTACCAGAAAAACTGCTGGTACTAGGTGGTGGTATTATCGGTCTAGAAATGGGCACTGTATACCGCGCTCTAGGCTCACAAATCGACGTTGTTGAATTTGCTGATCAGCTAGTTCCGGCTGCGGACAAAGACGTTATCAAGATTTACCAGAAGTACGTTAAAGACAAGTTCAACGTCATGCTATCGACTAAGGTAACGGGTGTTGAAGCGAAAGACGACGGTCTATACGTGACTTTTGAAGGCAAAAATGCGCCGGCGGAGCCTGTGCGTTACGACAAAGTATTAGTTGCTGTTGGTCGTACACCAAATGGTAAGTTGGTTGATGCCGACAAAGCCGGTGTTAACGTTGATGAGCGCGGCTTTATCAACACTGATAAGCAAATGAAGACCAATGTTGAGCATATTTATGCCATTGGTGACATCGTTGGCCAGCCTATGCTTGCTCACAAAGCCGTTCATGAAGGCCATGTTGCCGCTGAAGTAATCTCTGGCAAGAAGCACTACTTTGATCCTAAGTGCATTCCTTCAATTGCCTACACAGACCCTGAAATTGCATGGGTCGGTGTTACTGAGAAAGAAGCAAAAGAGCAAGGGCTGAATATTGAAACAGCGGTATTCCCATGGGCTGCTTCAGGTCGTGCGATTGCTTCATCACGCACCGAAGGTCAAACTAAACTCATTTTCGATAAAGACACAGATCGTCTTATCGGTGGCGCAATGATCGGTATCAACGCTGGCGAAATGCTGGGTGAGATTGGTCTAGGTGTGGAAATGGGCGCCGATGCCGAAGACATCGCTTTAACCATCCACGCACACCCAACGCTCAATGAGTCAATCGGTCTCGCGGCTGAAATTTTCGAAGGGTCAATCACTGACCTACCAAACAAAAAGGCTGCAAAAAAGAAGAAGTAAGCTTCTTTAACTGAATTTAAAAACCCGGCACTAAGCCGGGTTTTTTATGTTTGATATTTATACTTAATTGTTTAACAGTGACAGGAACATAAAAATTGAATTCAGCAATGTAATTGGGGTGCGATAGGAAGATAAAGTAACTTAAAAGTAATCACTTTTTATTCTTTCTTTTTATTTTCTTCGGGAAAAATGTTTCATTGAATAGTGTCGGTGCTAGCAGTATAAATAGAGAAGAGCCAAAATAAAGCAGTACGATAAATATGAAGGTCAAAGGAGAAGATGTGAAGAAGTAGGTCTCTCCAGGCGGCCCATACTTCCTAAGGCTACTGATATGGCCAGTAAAAAGCGCAACTATAGGTACTGTGAGCCCTGCTAAACCGCTAAGCCAGCAAAACAATGAAAATATTGCTTTATTTATAAATAGCCTTGTTTCGCTCAATTTAGCCTGCTTTATCTTCTTTCTATTTTTCAAACTTTTTTCTCATAACGCGAAAGATGATTCTGATTACTAGGTAGTAAAAACCATAATTTTCAAACATTTCTTATTTGCTAAAGAGTATTAGCACCGAGTGTGGTCATTGTTTTCAGCTAAGGCGATTCATTGTCTTATAAAAAAACTTAGCATCTGTTGTTATGTAAAGTGGATAGTTGCTTTGTTCGAAGTAGTTCATTACTCATTAGTATTGATGAAAAGCTAATTTAAGTGCTTTTGACTATGTTCGCAAACGCTTTCGTTTTGGCTAGTACTTCCTCCTAGCTTAAATAAGCTAGGAGGAATATTCTTTTTTCAGCGGCACTCGCGGGTGTAGCTTGGCTTTATCAGCTCCTTGGTCATGGTTTTTATTACCTTACACCAGCGTTCGGTGGCCTTTGCTTGGTGCTTTTTAGCCATTGGCCCTTGGGTCAGTGCCGCTTTATGCGCTGCCAGCGCCGTGTAGTGGTAGGCGGCAACGTTAAACTGCGCTTGAGTTGCAAATGCCTGGTTTATACTTTCGACATTCTCCAGTGTGTCATCAATAAAGACGATATTACGAATTTGCTTATCGGGAGATAGCGTGTCGTTGTACTGATTTACAAAGCACAGTAGATTTTTGCCTTTATCTTGGCCTGCCAAATATATCACGCCTTGGCGATAAGAAATGCGACGCTGGCTGTCACTATCACACGATGAGTAGGGGCTGGCTTTACTAGCAAGTCCTGCAAACTTGGGCGCATGGGTGGCAAAAAAGCTCAGTAAATCGCCGCCATCTGGTAGTGTTAAGTCGGTAAACTGGTCTTCTGTAGCAGAAATCGTTTGGTTACCGCGTGCCGTCTCAACCATTAGCCTCACCCCTTGACTGCTTAACCGTGCCAATATGGCAGGGACGTTATCTCGAGTGTAAACCATGGTGTTAAGCGCAAATAATAGGTCAGAGGCTTCAATAAGCTCCAGACTTGTGTCGGCGACACGCGGACCTGATTGCGCAGCGACTAACTCACTTTGCCACGCATACCAAGCGGCCCCACCGAGATACTGGCATTCACTCGGGGATTGGTCATCAGCGCAGGCGATCATCGTCAGCGTATCGTCGTTATCCATCACTACCAGAGTGTTTTTTGGCTCCCCCCACTGCATTACTTGCTGCTCTAGCGTAGCAAACGAATCGGTGGTTAAAATGCTTTTTGCTGACTCAGCATACACATAGGTGCTCAGAGCCATGGTGGCGATGCTTGTAAGTAAGGCATAGTAAGTCAAAGATAAAAAGCGCATGGCATTAAGCTCCTGCTAAATCGTCGAGTATGTGGCCAGCACCTTGAAATGCCAAGGCGGCGATCGTCAATGTGGGGTTACCAGTACCAATGGTTGGAAACACACCGCTTCCCACCATATACAGGTTAGCATGGTCCCATGATTGTTGGCGGTGGTTAAGCACCGAGGTCGCTGGGTCATCACCCATGCGATAGGTGCCAACGATATGTCCTGCGCCATAAAACTTAAAATTATGTAAGGTGCCACTGTCATCCTGGTATTGGAATTTTGTCGCCGAGGCATCCTCGGCATTACTGAGGTTGGGCTCGCCGGGGTCTTGAGTATATTCGGTGGCGCCTAATTGGTTGAACAGCTCTGTGGTAATTTGTTTCGCCGAAACAAACGCCTTACGCTCGTAATCGGATGCCAAGCGGTAGGTGACCTTGGGTCTTGGTAAGCCAAGGTTGTCCTTCAGCGTCGAAGATAGCTCGACTCGGTTATTGGCATCGGGGAGTTGCTCAATTAGGTAACCTAAACGCAGTTGGCGGGTGTAAGCCTGATTCAAGGTATGCACCAATTGTTGACCGAACAACTTACTATTCGCCGGTAAGTTATCATCTAAGCGTAGCTCTTGGCCTTGTTGATTCACCGAGTTGCCGTTCAACTGACTATTGTTTTGCCCAAATATGAAATCAGCGAGCGTCGTGCCGGGATCATTAGCAGCCCATTGCCAGCCCTCATTACCAATCTCGATGCGATAAGCTGAGCGCTGTTTACGAAAATCCCCATCGCGTAGCGATTCGATGCCACCTGTGGAAAGTGGACCGCGATACGGGTAAATTGGCTTCTCTGCTAGTCCCCAGCCTAAATACATAATGTGGTCCATGAGATTGCGGCCCACTTGATCGCTGCTGTTAGCAACCCCATTCTCGAAGCCTGGGTTTTTATTCGACATAAGCAGTAGCTTCGGAGTTTCAATAGCGTGTGCGGCAAGCACAAAGCGTTTGCCAGTGACCGAACCCTGACCTGTGGCAATGCCGTTGGCATGGGTATAGCTGATGTAATCAATGGCGCATACCTGTTGGGTCGTGCTATCGAGCTGGATATTGCTTGCCACATGTTGATAGCGAATCTCAACATTCCCGGTTTGCAGTGCTCGAGCCAAGGTCACGGTGGCATCATATTTAGCCTGAATAGGGCAAATGGGTATGCAGTTGGTGTTGCCGGCGCATTGGCGGCGCTCACCGGGGCGAGAGTTTCGTCCCTGTGGCGTTGGCGATACATAGACTTCATTGCCCTCATACTTCATGCCCAAGGTGGCATGCTCGTAGACTCTGTCTTGTAGGGCAGGGACGATCCCCGGCATGGGGAAGTCATAATTACTACCGTAGGTGCCGCTGGGGTCGACGCCAAACTGTTCATACAGGCGCTGCATCCGCTGTTTATCGCCAGCGACGTTTATCTCTTGGTCCGCTTTTTCATAAAACGGCACTAAGTCCTGATAAAACTGCTCACCACCGGGCCAATCAACCCCTTGGCCATACAAGGTTTTAAGCTCAAAATCTTGTGGTAGCAAGCGCAAGCAGGTGCCTAACCAATGCCATGTGGTACCGCCACCGATGCGTTCGTAGGAGCTGGCAAAAGCAAACTTAGCATTTAAACTTGTGCCGCTGACATTGGCATCTTGCGGTGGATAATCAAAGTAACATTGTGTCGGTTTACGCCAAGCATCCACTTGTAATACTGTGTATCTTGGTGTATTTTCGGTACTGGGATCGGGTAAGCCAAGGGGGTTGTTTGGGCTATTTGCCACTGCATTCTGTGTTGCCGGTGGATACGGGCTTTCGGGTGTTTTCGCGGCAGCTTTAAAAAAAGTATCCATATATTTGGAGCGATCAGCCGGCACTGCAGGCCCAGCCTCTAAAATAAGTACTTTTTTACCTGCTTTGCCAAGCTCGTAGGCGACAATGGCACCTGCGATTCCTGCGCCGACAATCACCACATCATATTCGGTTTTGCTATTCATCATGTTACTCCTTATTGCTCGCTGCTGTGGCCGGTAAAGTCACTTAATGTGGCGCTGGGTTTCTCCGCCCAATAGCCGTAACGTTCATTCGAATCGCCCATAGGGTGGGCTTGCATGACCTGCCACACCAGCCCTGCAGAGTAAGCTTTACTTGACACTATGGTGAAGTCGGTACGACTATTGTCCTTTGGGACACTGGGCCAGGCCCCCATATACCAAAGGTAAATCAGTTGTCGGCAGGCCATGGTGAAGTCAGCGCCGTTGCGCTCGCTGAGCATGGCCTCACCAATTTTTTGGTCTGACAAGGGCGGTTGAACGCTTTTTAGGTCACTGTAAGTGGCGAGAATTTTGCTGCTTAAGCCGTTACTTTGCTCATCAACCTTTTCTTGCCACAGCGGCAGGTACTCAGATTTGATATCAATAGGGTCGATTTGCGGCGCGAGTTTGCTCTCGGCAAAGCCTGTTAAAACGGCACTCAAGCCGATGAAATTATCCATTTTACTCATTACTTTTCTCCTTTGGCTTGTGCACGTTGTAGTAGGTAAGTGAAATCAGCAAAGCGGCCATTGGTCATGGCGGCATTGTTGTGACAGCCAATACAGCTTGATGACGTTTGTTTAACCTCGCCTTGTATGTAGGTCTCCAAGGTGGTATTGGCCAGAAAGCTGGGGGCTGGGACGCCGGTTGGATCCGTTTTACTGTTAGCGTCTGTGGGCCACTGAGTGCTCACTAGTTCGTAGTTCACCCAAACGCTTTCGGCAAAGGCGTGCTTGAGTTGGGCATGATATTCCTGGTTCAGCTTGTTGGTTGCCTCGTCAATTGCAATTACGCGTTCGACCTGCGAGGGCTGCGTATGGGGTGTGCTTGGATCCCAAGGGCGTGGCGGCGGGTTATTCACCGCAGTGCAATCATCGCAGTTGGGCTGGTAATAGTTGTAGCTCTGCTTAGTTGCCGGCTGGCCTTGCGTGGGCGCATTATTAACATGCTCGAAGGTAGACCAAATCCATTGTGGATTGCCTTCTACTTTTGTGGCGATATGAAAGCCAACTAAACCAACCCGCTGCAATTGGCACGCAGCTTGAACTCCCTGGTTTTCGTCGGGGTTGTTATACACATAGGCATCTACGGTATAAAAACGGCTGCGGTCATCGCCCGGGCCCATCACTTTCCAAGCGGCCTTTATCATAATAGCGCCGTCTTTATCCTTACTGGTATCGGTAAACGGGAAGTCAGCGTCGCCTTTGAATTTATGTTGCCCTTGCTGGTTATAGAGTTCGTTATCAACGATGTAATCGAACATCTTTTTATTGGTGAGAATTTCAAAGCGAGTGTACTGGCCATTTTGATCTATCAGTGGCCCGGTTTGAAACGGCTCACCGCTTTCATCAAGCACATTCGGAGTTTTACCCACTTGCGACAGCACTAAGGCATTATTAGGTGCATCGCACTGGGTTGGCGGCGGGTTGTGCTCTTTCCAGCCGGGCGGTTTGGCGCCGTTAGCTAAAAATATATCGCGACTTTCCTTGTAGTGCTGCCATACCACAGCGTTGCCTTGTTGGCCTATGGTTTTGCTGGTATCCGGCAGACCGTCTGCGTTTGCAGGCCAATTCAGAGCAATAAAGGACTGCCAAGAGAATACATCAAAGTCATGCTGTAACGATTGCAACGTGACCGGCTCGGTGACGCTGATGTCTTTGGGTAAATGGGGGGTTAACTGTTGTGTGGGTGTTGTTTGCGCATGGCCGTTAGCAAACGTACTGAGTGCGCCAACAGTGGCAACAGCAATGAGGGGTAGCCTCATATTCAGCTCCTTGAATCAATAGGGTAATGACGGTTAACACGCACTTAGTGCCTGTTAGGTGTACTAACCAATGTAGATTCAAACGCTGGGACTTCACATTACAGTGGGTTACACCGCTAATTGATAGTGGACAACGGGCCAGTCCCCCAGTGGATCATGGTGTACATACTGGCGCTGAAAGCGCATGCCTAGGCGCTTCATGACGGCGATGGAACCGAGATTTTCGGCCATCGCAATGGCGCTGAAGTAACGTATTTCTGGTTGCTGTTCAGCAAGACCATGGAGCACCGCATGAGCCGCTTCAGTGGCATAACCTTGGCCCCATGCTGAGTGTTTAAAGCGCCAACCGAGTTCAATATCGTGCCATTTTGGTGCGTCACTGAAAAAATCAAAAGGGCGCACAAGTATCCAGCCGAGATAGGCATCATCTGCAATACGGTTCACTTGCCAAATGCCCCAGCCCTTTGCAGGATTATGGTAGGCGCGAAGGCGAGGCAGAAAAACTTCGTTGATGCTTGCTCTGGAGGTGGGCGTTCCGCCATTAATGTAGCGCATCACCTCAGGGTCTTGGTCTAGTTCGTACAATAGTTCGGCGTCGCTAAGATCCATAAGGCGAAAGCGTAATCGCGCGCTATTGGTTAGGTTAACCATGTTCTTGCATCCTTAATTCGCTTACAATAAGCGGCTATCGTCGACCTGAGGTATGTGGTGACTAATTCTGTATTAAAACTTCGTGCGAAGCAAATTGCTGATGCCAAACGCGAATACAAAGCCCGAGGCAGTAAGCTCAGCCGTTGTGAACACTGCTTGTTAGCGCGGTCATTATGTATTTGTGCCGGGGTTGAAACGGTGCCTTGTGATGTTGCCGTGTGTTTGCTGATGTATCATAACGAGAGTTTTAAACCCTCCAATACCGGTCGGCTCATTGCCGATATCGTGCCGCAGAACTTTGCTTTTCGCTGGGATAGAACCGATCCAGATCCTGCCTTATTAGCGCTATTAGAAGATAGTCGTTACCAGCCGTGGGTGGTGTTCCCGGAGCAAGGCGTTGAACCACAACGAGTCTGTACTGAGGTGCAGCCTATTAAAGGTAAAACGCCTTTGTTTATTTTCCTTGATGGCACTTGGCGTGAGGCGAAAAAAATGATGCGTAAATCGCCTTATTTAGATGGTTTTCCGGTGCTATCCATTGCCCCTGAGCAGGTCTCGGACTACCGCTTACGTATTGCCCCACATGAGCATCAGCTAGGGACTGCTGAAGTGGCTATTATGGTTTTAGAGTTAGCTGAACAGCACCAAGCAGCAACCAAGCTCGCCGAGCATTTTATTGACTTTCGCAACGCTTATCTTAAAGGTAAACGTTCTAAGCTTTAGCCCCCACAGATATTCATTTAATGGCCTGATTTTGCTAGACTCGGTGTTCCTTTTTTAATCCACTAGGGATGCCAAGCTGCGCATGAATGCACGTCTATGTTTGCTGGCCTGTGCCGTGGCTCAAAGTTTGAGTCTCAGTGCACACGCTGATGAAAGTGATATTGAAAAGATCATTGTAACGGGTGACTTTAAAAGCGAATCAATCCAAGAGCTTAGCGCTAGCGCAAGCTTGTTCTCCGAGGCCGATATTGCCTCCCGCGAAGCCAAATATTTAGATGAGCTACTTAACCAAGCTGCCAATGTGAATTTTACTGCCGGCGCGTCGCGCGGTAAGTTTGTGCAAATTCGTGGTATCGGCTTGCGTTCGCAGTTTGTTGACCCTGTTAATCCATCGGTCGGAGTGGTGATTGATGGTATTAATTATTCCGGCCTTGGCGGCGCCGCAATGCTGTTTGATGTTGACCAAGTAGAGATTTATCGAGGCCCACAAGGCACGCGTTTTGGTGCCGATGCGCTTGCGGGGATGATCCACATGGAAAGCGCTGAGCCAACCTTGGAGCCTAGTGTTAAGGTGAAGCTCGGTGCGGGTAACTACAATGCGTGGGATGCCGGTATTGCTGCAGGCACCGGGTTTGGTGAAAAAAGCAGTGTGCGCGCGAGCTTCTATCAAAATAAGTCAGACGGCTATGTTGATAACCAATACCTTGATAGCAACAGTCAAAATATTGATGAGCAAGTCGCCCGCATAAAGCTGCACTCGCAAATTACTGAGCATTGGCGTACGGAGCTCGTTGCTCATTATATGGATATTGATAACGGCTACGATGCGTTCACCTTAGATAATTCCCGTATCAGTGTGGCTGATGAGCCAGGTAAAGATACTCAAGAGAGTGTTGCTGTGGGGCTGAGCAACATCTACAGTGGCTTTAACTTTGCCGATGTGCAATTTAACTTAACCGGTTTAGACGCTGACCTTTTGTATAGTTACGATGAAGATTGGGTGTGTAATGACCCCGAGCAGCCAGCGTTGTGTTTAGAGGGCTTGCATCCCTACGCTTACAGCTCCACTGACAGTTATCAACGTGACCGTCAAGATTACACCGCAGAGCTACAACTTAGCGGTAAAGCGGGGAATTGGGTCACTGGGCTATATTACCAATCTCGCGATGTTGACTTATTGCGTCAGTACACCTGGAATGCCAGTGATTTCACATCGACCTATGACAGTGAAAATATTGCCTTATATGGGCAAATAGAAACGCCTATCAGCGACAAAACGCGGTTGGTCACGGGACTTCGCGTAGAGCGCAATGAGGGCCAATACAGTGACTCCGCTGCGGTCGTCGAGAATGTGGACGACACCATGGTCGGTGCAAAAGTGGCGCTTGAGTATCAAGTAGTGCCGAGAACGATGATTTATACCAGTATCAGCCGAGGCTACAAAGCCGGTGGTATCAATGCCGAAGCCATCGCCAAGGCCAATGATGAAGGGTTAAGCCAAGATGCTGATTTTTTCTTAAACCATCGCACTTTCGACCCAGAGTACTTGTGGAATGCTGAGTTCGGCGTGAAGGGCAGCTCAGCCGATAAGCGCCTTAATTTGCGCATCACCGCGTTTTATATGTATCGCGATAATATCCAGCTAAAAGCCTGGAAAACCGAAGACCAGCAGTTCGCAGGCTACTTTGATAACGGCAACAGCGGCGAAAACTACGGCCTTGAAATTGAAGGCGAGTATGCTGTTTCTAAGCGCTTAACCTTAACGGGCAGTGTCGGTGCACTGGACAGTGAAATCGATGGTTTTGTTACCGCTGAGGGCGTTGATCAAAGTGACCGCGATCAAGCGCAAGCGCCCCATTATCAGTATGCATTGAACGCCCGTTTTGACATCACCGACGCGCTATTCGTGAACTTAGGGGTAGAAGGCAAAGACGAATACTATTTCTCAAATAGCCATAATTCAAAGTCGCCGAGCTACAACCTCGTTAATGCCAGTGTTGGCTACCAAGCCGAATATTGGGGAGTGAACTTCTGGGTGCGCAATGCCCTAGATAAAGACTACTACAATCGCGGCTTTAAATTCGGCAATAACCCGGTGAATGGTTATATCGCGCAAACTTATGTGCAATATGCCGAGCCAAGAGTTGCAGGCGTCAGCTTTAACTACGGTTTTTAGAGAGCAATAAAAAACGCGAGCCTAAGCTCGCGTTTTTTCTATTATGCTTGATAGTTCAAGCGCCGGTCACGACATTACTTCAGTAATGACTCTGTTAATACCGGGCGAATCTCTTTTACAATAGCTTTAGCGAGTTTTGGTGAACCGCAGATCACATTACCGCTTTTCTCGTGGTTAGCCCCGCCAGCAAAATCCATCACCAAACCACCGGCTTCTTTTACCAATAGTTGACCGGCAGCGGTATCCCAAGGCTTCAAACCAATCTCAAAGAAGCCATCAACACGGCCTGCCGCCACATAGGCCATATCTAACGCGGCAGAGCCTGCACGACGAATATCGGCAGTGTATACAAATAGCGATTTAAACGCTTCCATGTAGGCATCCATGTGATGCTTTTGCTTAAATGGGAAGCCTGTGGCTAGCACTGTGCCAGAAAGCTCTTTAGCGTTACTAACACGAATACGCTTGCTATTAAGTTGCGCGCCTTGACCTCGACTTGCAGTGAAAAGCTCACCACGGATAGGATCATAGACAACGGCCTGTTCGATACGGCCTTTTACCTTTAAGGCAATAGAGACGCAGAAGTGCGGGATATCTTTAATGAAGTTAGTGGTGCCATCGAGGGGATCGATCACCCAAAGGTAGTCAGCATCAGTGCCATTATGTTGGCCTAACTCTTCCCCTATAATACTGTGGTTAGGGTAAGATTTTAAGATGGTTTCGCGAATAACGGCTTCCGCCTCTTTATCAACGCTGGTTACAAAGTCATTGCTGCCTTTTTGGCTGGCTTCTACTTTTGATAAATCTTCACAGGCGCGCAAAATCACCTTGCTTGCGTTTCGCGCAGCGCGAATCGCAATGTTTAACATCGGATGCATAGCATTACCTTTGGGTTGTAAAAGAACAATATTTCGAGCCGGCGTATTCTAGCGGTTTTTCAACTAAAGTAAATACGCGAGTAAAAATAACCTGATGATTTTTTGTGCAGTGCTGTTTTGCTTAGAAAAATTTTTCAGCGGCTCTCTACCTAGGGTTATGATAAACTACGGCGTATTGTAATTTACTAAAGAATAAACACCGTACTATGGCACTTGAGAACATTCGCATCGTTTTGGTTAACACCTCGCATTCAGGTAATATTGGCTCGGCGGCTCGAGCAATGAAAACCATGGGTTTTAGTAACCTTTATCTTGTTGACCCGGCCTGTGAAATTGATAGTCATGCCAGCGCACTCGCAGCTGGTGCTACGGATGTTTTAGGGCAGGCTCAGGTGGTCGATACGCTAGAGCAAGCACTTGAAGGCTGTGTATTGGCCATCGGCACTAGCGCCCGTTCTCGCACTTTGAGCTGGCCGATGGTAGACCCTCGTCAATGCGGTGAAAAACTTGTTAAAGAGGGCGAGAGCAGCCCTGTGGCATTGGTTTTTGGTCGTGAAAACAGCGGCTTAACCAATGAAGAGTTGCAGCTATGTAATTTCCATGTCTGTATTCCGGCGAACCCAGATTACAGCTCATTGAACCTAGCCATGGCGGTACAAACTCTGTGTTATGAGACGCGCATGCAGTTTTTAGATACTCAAGAGCAAGCGGTCGAACAAGACGACAACGAGTACCCCACCAACGAACAAATGCAGCGCTTCTATGAACACTTGCAAAGTACCTTTAGCAACACCGGGTTTATCATCAAACAGCACCCTGGTCAGGTGATGACAAAACTCAAACGTTTGTTTAACCGTGCCCGCCCAGAGCAACAAGAGCTCAATATTCTGCGCGGTATGCTGACTTCCGTAGATAAACAGCAAAACAACCAAGACTGATACTCAGAAACGTCACTAGAGCGCCACTATGAAGGGGCGCTCGTGGTCCCTCTATACACTGCAGGTTAATACTTGACTATTTTACTCAGGTAATTACAATGACAGTCAATACCCGAGTATTTTACTCAAGTACTTCCAGTAAATACTTGACTCTAATACTCAGGTAATTAAAATTCACACTCTTGAAGAGTATGGGGGCGATATGAAGTTAACATCCAAAGGCAGATATGCGGTTACCGCGATGCTCGATGTTGCGCTGCACACCGATGCAGGGCCCGTTCCCCTTGCCGATATTTCACAGCGGCAGGAAATCTCATTATCTTATCTTGAACAATTATTCGCTCGCCTACGTAAGCAAGGGTTAGTGACCTCAGTGCGCGGTCCAGGCGGCGGTTATTTACTAGGTAAAGAAGCCGGTGCTATTTCGGTCGGCGATGTTATCAGTGCGGTTAATGAGTCGGTGGATGCCACTCGTTGTCATGGCGCTGATGGTGGGTGTCAAAGCGGCATGCGCTGTTTGACCCACACTTTGTGGTCTGACTTAAGTCAGCGCATAGAAGAGTTTTTACATGGTATTAGTTTATCTGAGTTAGTCAGCAAATCTGACATTAAAGAAGTGGCCGATCGCCAAGATAAACAGCTTAATGATGCCATTAGCAAGTTAGAAAATATTCAAGTCAGCTGTCAACTGTAAGCAACTAGGTTGCCGTAAGCGGAGAAAGTAATGAAGTTACCGATTTATTTAGATTATGCAGCAACAACGCCGGTGGACCCGCGCGTTGCCGAAGAAATGATGCAATGCCTGACAATGGAAGGTAATTTTGGTAACCCCGCATCGCGTTCACACCGCTTCGGTTGGCAAGCGGAAGAAGCGGTCGATCAGGCGCGTCACGACATTGCCGATTTAATCAACGCCGATGCCCGTGAAATTGTATTTACTTCAGGTGCGACTGAATCGAATAACCTAGCTATTAAAGGCGCCGCTAACTTTTATAAGAAAAAAGGTAAGCACGTGATTACCGTGCGTACCGAGCACAAAGCGGTGATCGATACCTGTCGTGAGCTTGAGCGTCAGGGCTTTGAAGTGACTTATATGGACGTTGAAGAAAACGGCCTACTTGATTTGAAAAAGCTGGAAGCAGCAATGCGTGACGACACCATTTTGGTGAGCGTGATGCACGTAAATAACGAACTAGGTGTTATTCAAGACATCGCCACCATCGGTGAGATGTGTCGCGAACGTAAAATTATGTTCCATGTCGACGCCGCTCAAAGCGCCGGTAAGGTGAAAATTGACTTACAAGAGCTGAAAGTCGACTTCATGTCATTTTCAGGCCACAAAGTATATGGCCCTAAAGGCATTGGTGCATTATATGTACGCCGTAAGCCACGTGCGCGTTTAGAAGCACAAATGCACGGTGGTGGTCATGAGCGTGGTATGCGCTCGGGCACGCTGGCAACGCATCAAATCGTTGGTATGGGTGCAGCATTCCGCTATGCCAAACAAGATTTTGATAAAGACCATGCGCACATTAGTGCCCTACGTCAGCGTTTAATTGACGGCATTATGAACGACATGGACGAAGTGTATTTTAACGGTGCACCGGAGCAGTCTGTTCCTGGTATTACCAACATTAGCTTCAACTTTGTTGAGGGTGAGTCGCTGTTAATGGCAGTGAAAGACATTGCCGTATCTTCTGGCTCAGCCTGTACCTCAGCAAGCTTGGAGCCGTCTTACGTGCTGCGTGCACTAGGTCGTAACGATGAGCTAGCACACAGCTCGATTCGCTTCAGTATTGGTCGTTTCACCACTGAAGAGGAAATCGATTACACCGTAAAACTTATTAAAGAGTCCATTGGCCGTTTGCGTGAAATGTCTCCGTTGTGGGAGATGCACCAAGAAGGGATTGATTTAGAATCGGTTGAATGGGCACATCATTAAGCCTTGGCGAATGACAAGGTAGCGAGGTAAAAGTTATGGCATACAGTGATAAAGTAATTGATCATGTTGAAAACCCACGTAACGTGGGCGTTCTAGACAAAAACGATCCGAGCGTTGCAACTGGTATGGTCGGCGCACCTGCGTGTGGCGACGTTATGAAGCTGCAAATCAAGGTATCTGATACAGGTGTCATCGAAGACGCAAAGTTCAAAACCTATGGCTGTGGTAGTGCAATCGCATCATCATCGCTAGTCACCGAATGGGTGAAAGGCAAAACTTTAGATGAAGCGGCGACTATCAAAAATACCGATATCAGTGCAGAGCTAGAGTTACCACCAGTGAAAATTCACTGTTCAATCCTAGCGGAAGATGCAATCCAAGCAGCAATCAAAGATTACAAGAGCAAGCAAGACAAATAAGGCGGCAGTATATGGCAATCACCTTAACAGACTCAGCAGCAGACCGAGTTAAATCCTTCCTCGCAAACCGTGGCAAGGGCATAGGTTTGCGCGTGGGGATCAAAACCACCGGCTGTTCGGGGCTTGCCTATGTGCTAGAGTTTGTCGACGAGCTCAGCGAAGGAGATCAAACCTTCGAAGACAAGGGCGTAACCCTGATCATTGATGCAAAAAGCCTGGTGTATATTGATGGCACTGAACTGGACTTCACCAAAGAAGGGTTGAATGAAGGGTTTAAGTTTAATAACCCGAACCAAAGTGGTGAATGTGGCTGCGGCGAGAGCTTCACTGTTTAATAACCAGCAGTGAGTACGCCTAAGCGGTGTGCATCGCACGTTTTTAAGCCCTACCCAATGTAGGGCTTTTCATTATAGGGTTTAACCAATGCGTTATTTTGAACTATTTTCTATTCCAGTCAGCTTTACGGTTGATTTAACCTTAATTAATGAGCGCTATTTAGAATTGCAACGTGCTGCTCACCCAGACAGACACAGTGGTGGCAGTGAGCGAGATAAACTCGTCGCCGTGCAAAAAACAGCGGAAATCAATGATGCGTTGCAAACGCTTAAGCACCCAGTAAAGCGCGCAGAGTATATGCTGGCTGAGCTTGGGGTGGACCTACGCGGCGAACAGCAGACGCTGCAAGACCCTGAATTTTTAATGCAGCAAATGGAGCTCCGTGAAGAGCTTGAAGAATTGCAATCAGCCAGCGATCCGGATGCGGCCATCGCTGAGTTCGAAAAGCACATTGCTGCCTTAGATAAGCAATACAGCAATGAACTCGCGACGCTGTTAGCGAGCGACGATTCAGCACAATGGCACAAGGCTGCAGATGACGTGCGCAAACTGAAGTTTGTCTACAAGTTACGAGACGAACTAGAACGCATTGAAGATGAGTTATTTGATTAGCGCATTAAACGAAAAGGTTTTTTAGATTACATGGCATTATTGCAAATCGCTGAGCCGGGGCAAAGCGCGGCACCACATGAACATAAACTCGCTGTGGGAATTGATTTAGGCACCACCAACTCGCTTGTTGCTACGGTGCAAAGCGGCGAGGCAAAAACCTTAGCTAATGAGCAAGGTGAGGCTATTTTACCCTCGGTTGTGCGTTATTTAGAGCAAGACGTGGTCGTCGGCACTGACGCGCAGCAGCACGCTGCAGATGACCCTCATAATACGCTGATCTCGGTTAAGCGCTTCTTAGGTAAGACCCAAGCGGAAATCGAAGCCAGTTATGGCCAGCTGCCGTATCAGTTCACTGATACCAATAACAGCCTGCATATTCACACTCGTCAAGGCGATGTTAGCCCAGTACAAGCTTCCAGTGAGATTCTCAAAGCATTGCGTAATCGCGCCGAGCAAAGCTTCGGCGGTGAGGACATCACCGGGGCGGTGATCACCGTGCCTGCCTATTTTGATGATGCCCAGCGCCAAAGCACCAAAGATGCGGCCCAATTAGCAGGGCTAAAAGTGTTGCGCTTACTGAATGAACCAACCGCAGCGGCGGTGGCATACGGTTTAGATTCGGGCCAAGAAGGGGTGATTGCCGTTTATGATCTCGGTGGCGGTACCTTCGATATCTCTATTTTGCGCTTAAACAAAGGCGTGTTTGAAGTGCTGGCAACCGGTGGCGATTCAGCTCTGGGTGGCGATGACTTTGATTCTTTGCTGGTGGATTACTTTAAGCAGCAAACCGGCGTTACGCAATTAACGGCCAATACCTTACGGTTATTTATCAATAAAGCCAAAGCCTGTAAGGAAGCACTGACAAGCTATGGCAACGTTAATGTGGTATTGGAGTTTGATGGTCAATCTCACACCGTTACCGTGACCCGTGAACAGTTTGCCGAGCTGGCACAGCCGCTAGTTAAGAAAACCTTACGCAGCTGTCGCCGGGCGTTAAAAGATGCCCAGATCAGCAACGAAGAAGTGCTCGAAGTGGTGATGGTCGGTGGCTCGACTCGAATGCCGGTAGTGCGTGAGCAAGTGGCCGAATTTTTTGCTAAACAGCCATTAACCAGCATTGACCCAGATCGCGTTGTTGCCGTCGGCGCTGCGATTCAAGCCGATATTTTAGTCGGTAATAAGCCTGACTCTGATATGTTATTGCTTGATGTGTTGCCGCTGTCTTTAGGGTTAGAAACCATGGGTGGCTTGGTGGAGAAAATCATTCCCCGCAATACCACAATTCCGGTTGCACGGGCGCAAGAGTTCACCACTTTTAAAGATGGGCAAACAGCCATGTCGTTGCATGTTTTGCAGGGCGAGCGAGAGCTGGTTGACGATTGTCGCTCTCTGGCGAAATTTAGCTTAAAAGGGATCCCGCCCATGGCCGCTGGTGCAGCGCACATTCGGGTTACCTTTAATGTTGATGCTGATGGCCTACTCAGTGTGACGGCGATGGAAAAATCCACCGGTGTACAAGCAGAGATTCAGGTAAAACCTTCTTATGGTCTATCTGATGATCAGGTTGCCGAGATGCTGACATCGTCAATGAGCAACGCTAAAGAGGACATGCAAGCGCGGATGCTTAAAGAGCAGCAAGTAGAGGCGCTACGGGTTGTTGAGGCACTAGAAGCTTCATTGGCAACCGACAGTCACTTGCTTGATGAGCAAGAGTTGAATGCGCTGCGAGCAGCCATGGCGGAGCTCACGGAAATTAGCAGTCAGGCCGATGAGCCACAGCAAATTAAACAAGCAATTGAGAAAGTTGATGCGGCCAGCAGCGAGTTCGCTGCGCGTCGTATGGATGCATCCATTAAAAAGGCTCTTACGGGCCAGTCAGTAGACGAGGTATAAGCAATGCCACAAATTATCTTTTTACCCCATGATGAATTGTGCCCCGATGGCGCGGCTTTAGAGGCAAAAGAGGGCGAAACAGTCCTTGATGTGGCACTGAAAAATGGCATCAGTATTCCCCATGCTTGCGAAAAATCCTGTGCCTGCACTACCTGTCACGTTGTGATCCGCGAAGGGTTTGATTCTTTAGAAGAAAGTGATGAACTTGAAGATGACATGCTTGATAAAGCCTGGGGACTTGAGGCCGAATCACGCCTTGGGTGCCAAGCCAAAATTCATGACGAAGACTTAGTGGTTGAAATTCCCAAATACAACCTCAACATCGTTAATGAAGAGCATTAATTTGGTTCGAACTTAATTTATGCAAAAAGCCGCTGTAATTTATCTTCAGCGGCTTTTTTGTTTTGGAGGTGCGTTATGGATTCAGCATGGGTATTTCAACACTCATTTATTGATGGGCAATGGCTAAAAGGAGAGGGGGAGTTTGCCGTAACTAACCCCGCCGATGGGAGCGAGATAGTGCGTGCCTCAAGGGTGAGCCCTCCTCAGGTAGAGCAGGCAATAACGAGTGCACAACGTGCTTTTAAAGATCTCAAAACAACCACTGCTGAGCAGCGCAGCGAAGTACTCTATCGCTGGTATGAGTTGATTATGAAGCATCAACACAGCCTTGCTGAGCTGATGACGCTGGAGCAGGGTAAGCCGTTAGCTGAATCGCAAGGTGAGGTTGCGTATGGTGCCGGGTTTGTAAAATGGTTTGCTGAACAAGCCAAACGTAGCTACGGTGAAATTATTCCAGCTAGCAAGCCTGAGCATCGTATTAGTGTCATTAAGCAAGGCGTTGGTGTAGTTGCTGGCATTACCCCGTGGAACTTTCCCATTGCCATGATCACTCGTAAGGTTGCACCTGCTTATGCGGCGGGCTGTAGCTTTGTGCTTAAGCCCTCAGAACACACACCATTGTGTGCCTTAGCTCTGGCTCACTTGGCGCACCAAGCGGGGTTCACTCGGGGCGCCTTTAATGTTCTGCTTAGTGATGATGCTAAAGCGGTTGGGGAACAACTTACGGCCAGCGAAACGGTGCGTAAATTCACCTTTACTGGCTCAACCCAGGTCGGCAGCCAGCTGCTAAAACAATGCGCGAGTACCATTAAGCGCACCTCTATGGAGCTGGGGGGCAACGCGCCTTTATTGGTGTTCGCCAGTGCCGACTTAGATAAGGCGGCTGATGGCATCATTGCCAGTAAGTTTCGCAATGCTGGGCAGACCTGCGTCTGCGTTAACCGGGTTTTAGCTGACGAGCGCATTGCCGACAAGTTGCTTGCCAAGTTACAGCAGCGAGTGGCCAAATTAAAGGTGGGGCCAGGCACCGAAGAGGGCGTTGATATTGGCCCGCTTATTTACCCACAAGCCAAAACTAACGTGAATGAGCTTATCGACTCGGCGCTGCAAGAAGGCGCGACCTTAGTGGGCGAGCGCCAAAGCCTTGAAGGAAATTTTGTGGCGCCAGTGTTATTGAGTAATGTTACCAGTGAGATGCGTATCAGTCGTGAGGAAATTTTTGGCCCAGTGCTCACGGTTGCCACTTTTAAAGATGAGCAACAGGCACTACAGCAGGCCAATGACACTCCCTATGGTTTAGCGGCGTATTTTTACAGTCAAGATGTAGGCCAGATACACCGGGTCGCAGAGACGCTTGAATATGGCATGGTAGGTATCAATGAAGGACTCATTTCTAATCCAGTGGCCCCCTTTGGCGGGGTGAAACAGTCTGGCCTTGGTCGTGAAGGGGGGCACCAAGGATTAGAAGAGTACCTCGAAGAGAAGTATTTGTGTCTCAACCTTGATTAACAGCTTAAGTGGGGGCGCGTGCAAACGCGCCTCATCTGCATTCCCTCCCAACTATTTGCTCAACTCCCTCAGTTATCTGTACACTCTACCTTTTGTCGTAGTAATTGGACGAACATGAGTGCAGCAACGCTAAGTTTAGTTATTCTTGCTGGCGGCTTAGGTAGTCGTTTTGGTGGCGCCAAGCAGGTGGCGGTATTGCCGGGTTTGCAAAAGACCATAATGCAATTGAGTATAGAAGACGCTTATAAGGCGGGAGTGCGCCATGTGGTATTGGTCATTAATCAACAAGTGCGGGCGGCGCTGTGCGAGCATATATTACCGCAATTACCAAAGGACATCAGTGTTGATTTGGTCGAGCAACATATCAGCGATGTACCAGCAGCTTATACTCACTTAGTACATGAGCGCAATAAGCCTTGGGGGACTGGCCATGCTTTGCTGTGTGCGAGAGACAAGGTGAGGGATAAAGCCATCGTGATCACCGCCGATGACTATTATGGTGAGCACGCCTATCAGCAAATGGTGGCACACTTTGAGCACAGTGCTCACTGGGCCTGCGTCGCCTACCCAGTACAAAGTACGTGCAGTGAGCAAGGCGGCGTGAATCGGGGTATTTGTCAGCTTAACAGCCATAACCAGCTTCAACGTGTTGATGAAGTGCTTAATATTCAAAACGTTGATGACGAGCTTGTCGGCTATAATGATAACGGTGAAAGGTTACAAATTGATTCAGGAGCGCTGGCGTCAATGACCTTTTGGGGTGTAGGGCGAGCATTATTTGATGTGTTAGCGGATAATTTTGAGCGCTTTTTGGCGCACACTGACAACGGTGTCAAAAAAGAGTATTATCTTCCCGATCAAATACAATATTGCATTGACCATCATTTGGCGACTGTTGATGTTTACCCTGCCACACAGCCTTGGCTCGGCATGACTTATAAAGATGAACTCGCTGTAATCGCAAAAAAAATAAAACAGCTCAAGGGATTAAGCAATGAGCGAAGCGGCACTCAAGATTGAACCTATGAATACAGACTCTCATGCGCAGTTATTGGCGCACCAGTTCGGCTTTGAGCCGATCCAGCTTAGTTTAAATCCCATTGGCAATGGTCACATTAATACCACCATGTTATTGAAACATGCTCACGGCGCGGTCGTGGTACAACGCCTCAATACCGATGTGTTTCCTAAGCCAGATAAGCTGGTCGCGAATGCCCGTAAAATCGAACAGCACTTGCTTAAAAAGCATCATAAACAACAATATCAGCTTGATATTATTAAACATGTAGCCACTACAGATCAGCGCTACCTACTCGATATCAACGGTGAGAAATGGCGTGCATTGGAGTTTATCGGTGGTAGTTACAGCGAGGAAGTGGTGCGCTCACCAAGCCAAGCGAAGGTTGCGGCGAATGCGTTCGGTCAATTTGCCGCAGCGCTTGAGGATTTCGACGCCGAGCAGCTTTATCCGGTGATTCAGGACTTTCATAACTTAGCAATGCGCTTGGACATGCTCGAGCAAGCGGTGCGAGCGGATAGCCAAGGGCGTGTAGCAAAGGTGGGTGAGCAATTAGCCTTTTGCCAACAGCAAACTCATCTTGTGCACCAATTGGCAGAACTTGTTACCTGTGTTCCAGTGCGTCCATGTCATAACGACACCAAGATAAATAATATGCTCTTTAGCAACAAAACCGATCAGGCCAAGGCGGTCATTGACCTTGATACCTGTATGCCAGGTTATTGGTTATTTGATTTCGGTGATATGGTTCGTACCTTTTGCTCGCCTGAACCCGAAGACAGTACCGAGCTTAGTAACGTGCGAGTGCGTAAAGATATATTTGCCGCTATTGTTGAGGGTTATATTGAGCCATTAAAAGGGCTGATCACGGTACAGGAAAAGCGCAGTTTTTGGCTCGGTGCGCAAGTGATGCCATTTATGATTGGTGTACGCTTTTTAACTGATTATATTAATGGCGATAAGTACTTTGCCACTAAGTACCCCGAGCATAATTTGGACAGGGCAAACAATCAGTTTGCCCTGTACCGCGATCTCATCAATAACACCGACACTCTGAAAACACTGATCGATCACGCTTAGCTTACAGGCCGTCGCCGGATTACTTCACCTGGCGACAGCTCCAACCAGCGCGTTATTCATCCTGTTCCTTTTGCCTAGCCAATCGCTTTGCGATAGCGTGCTAGTGACGCATTTACCAAGGAATAGATTATGAAGCAGTTTAATCGACGCGATTTCATTAAGGCCGCAGGCGCGGTTGCCGCTGGGGCGGCAACCGCCTCTTTGACTGGCTGTGCCAGTTCACAACAAGCAGTGACGCCTGCACGCCAAGGCAGCTCAGTGATCGGTTTGGTGGCACCTAAAATGGAGGTTGTTCGGGTCGGCTTTATCGGCGTTGGTCAACGAGGCTACGGCCATGTAAAGCGCATGAGTGCTATTGCAGGCACCGAAATCAAAGCTATCTGCGATACCCACCAAGAGGTGCTGGAGCGCAGCGTCCAGTTTGTGGTTAATAACGGTCAACCCAGGCCCACTGCCTACGGCGATAGTGACTATGCTTATCGCGATATGCTCGCACGCGATGACATTGATATTGTTATTATTTCTACGCCCTGGCAATGGCATGCGCCGATGGCTATCGATACCATGACAAGCGGCAAGCACGCGTTTGTTGAAGTGCCACTGGCGTTGACTGTAGAAGAAATGTGGGAGCTGGTGGATACCGCTGAGCGCACGCAAATGAACTGTATGATGATGGAAAACGTCAATTACGGTCGCGATGAGCTTATGGTGTTAAATATGGTGCGCCAGGGCGTATTTGGCGAGTTACTACATGGTGAAGCTGCGTACATTCATGAGCTGCGTTGGCAAATGAAAGAGATCACCCATAAGACCGGCTCTTGGCGTACTGCATGGCACACCAAACGTAATGGTAACTTGTATCCAACACATGGTTTAGGTCCGGTGTCGCAATACATGAATATCAATCGTGGCGATCGTTTCGATTACCTCACCTCAATGAGTTCCCCGGCATTAGGACGTGCTGCGTATGCACAGCGCGAATTTCCCCCCGAACACTCGCGTAATCAAATGGAGTTCATAGCCGGCGATATGAATACCACGCTGATAAAAACCGTGAAAGGGCGCAGTATTATGGTTCAGCACGATACCACCACTCCTCGTCCTTATAGTCGTCATAATCTTATCCAAGGAACCAACGGCGTATTTGCCGGATTTCCTAATCGCATCGCGCTGGAGCAAGGAGGTGACAAGAGCTTCCATGAGTGGGAGTACGATATGCAGCCATGGTATGACAAATACGATCATCCTTTATGGCAAAAAATGGGTGCGCAAGCAGAGCATAATGGTGGCCATGGGGGGATGGATTTCTTGATGTTTTGGCGCATGATCTACTGTCTGCGCAATGGTGAGCCATTGGATCAAGATGTATACGATGGCGCCGCTTGGTCAGTGATCTCTCCCTTGTCTGCGCAGTCGGTGGCTAATCGCAGTGAGTCCTTGAGTATTCCTGATTTTACTCGTGGTGCCTGGAAAAGCGCCACGCCATTGGGGATAGTTGGCGCTTAATCCCTCTTTAACCTCGAGAGCTTGATACTGAGCCTGTTGGGCTGAGTTTATCGAGCAATGGCTGTTTTTGGTTGCGGTGATAAGCAAGCTGATACAACAAAAGTGTCCGATTGCGGACGCATATGTGTCCACAGACGGACAGCTTTGCTGCGAATAAAACGCGTGTTAAATATATAAGTTATTGATAATTATGTATTTAAATTTTTGGCACGGACCTTGATATTCCTACAGTAAGCGCATCAATAGATGCTTTACTTAAACTGAAAAAGGAATACAACTATGAAATTCGCACGTATCGCACTTATCACTACTGTAATGACATTGAGCTTTTCTACTCAAGCGGCCAGTTTAGCCGAAGAGGTGGAATTAGCCGTTAAACAAGCGGCTGAGCAAGCACTTGAAAACTTTGTACAAGCGCAACGTGAAGCTCTGCGAGCGAGTGTTTCTAGTTTGTTAGAGCAAGCACTTGATGATGATGTAAATACCGCAGAGCAAAGCAATACACCTGCGCCCCGGTCGTAATTTATGTGTTGCCGTAGTGGGCAGTTTGTTCGGTTAATCGTACATACTTATCGGCAAGCTGCTCCACACTCTCTTTATGTGCAGGGTCTGGTTTTATGCAATCAATAGGGCATACTTGCACGCAGGTTGGTTGATCATAGTGACCAACACACTCAGTGCATTGACTCGCCTCGATTTGATAGATTTCTTCGCCCATAAAAATAGCGCCGTTAGGGCACTCGGGCTCACACATATCGCAGTTAATACACTTATCGTTGATTAATAAAGCCATATCGGCTCCCCTTGTTTCAGCGCGGGCGCGATAGTACAAAAAACGCCGTTCAAGCACAGCCTTTTAGTGATTGTTTTACTACTTTTCTTGATCTAAAACAAAGTGCGATAGCAGCGCATAATCCCTCCTTTTTGCACTTTTTTGGTGCGCTTACTCTTCGCTTATTTACTAACCTTATGAAAAGGCGGCCTTTTACAATTTGGCCTAAGTCCTGCAAATTACTTTCATAGTTACAATCGAACCTTGTGTGAGCACGGCATGGATATTGAAAAATTTATATCAGCGCAACAGTTGCAGTCGAGTTATAAATTGCAAATTCAGCACCACTTCATGCCGCTGGCGCAGCAGTTAGCAAATAGTAAGCAACCTGGGCAGGCCTTGTTTATCACCATAAATGGTGCGCAAGGATCGGGTAAAAGCACCTTAGCAGCGTTCTTGGCACAAGCATTACAACAGCGCTTTGCTTTGCATACCTGTGCGTGCTCCATCGATGATTTCTACTTCCCAAGGGCGGTACGTGAACAGTTAGCGCAGTCAGTGCATCCGCTCTTTGCCACTCGAGGTGTGCCGGGCACCCATGACATTGCACTGCTCAATAAAGTGATCGCACAAATTCAAGACGGAGCTCGTGGTATCCGAGTGCCGCGATTCAATAAAGCCACCGACGACCGCGAGCCGTTAGTGAATTGGCCTTATTTTGAGCGCCCCATCGATGTGTTTATTCTTGAAGGCTGGTGTGTTGGCGCGCAGCCACAAAGCCCGTGTGAGCTTAACGTTGCGGTTAATAGTTTAGAGCAAAACCAAGATCCAGATGGCCGCTGGCGGCGTTGTGTAAACTCTCGTTTGGCCAATGAGTATCAAGCGGCCTTCAACGCTGCCGATATCCGCATCATGTTGAAAGCGCCCAGCTTTGATACTGTGCAAGCGTGGCGTTGGCAGCAAGAGCAGCAGCTTATTGCCCGCCACGGAGCCAGTGAGTACACTCTCGACGAGCAAGGAGTAAAATCCTTTATTAGCTACTTTGAGCGCTTAACCCGCCATTGTTTAGCTCACTTACCCGCGCACTGTGATGTAGTTTATCACCTTGATAACACGCGACAAATTTACCAATGCGATAACAAACTCGCCACTCAGGGGTCGGCATTTCCGGTGATCTTTACCGATTTGGATGGCACCTTATTAGATCATCATAGCTATCAGTGTGATGAAGCGAAGCCCTTACTCAATGCTTTGAGTCAGGCGCAGGTGCCAGTGATCGT
Source organism: Pseudoalteromonas sp. CO325X (assembly GCF_004208955.1). Taxonomy (NCBI): domain Bacteria; kingdom Pseudomonadati; phylum Pseudomonadota; class Gammaproteobacteria; order Alteromonadales; family Pseudoalteromonadaceae; genus Pseudoalteromonas; species Pseudoalteromonas sp. CO325X. Next base: position 300,024 of record NZ_SGPG01000032.1, on the reverse strand, counting down.
TAATTCCAGCAAAACAGCGACGGAAATCCATGCGCTGTGCCAAGCTTTACACCTAGACTTACCCTTTATTTGCGAAAATGGCGCCGCTCTGTATGTGCCCAAAGGGCACTTTATTACACCACCTAAAGCTGCTCAGCAGTGCGATAACTACTGGATCATGCCCTTTGCCCCGCCTTTAGTGACCTTACAACAGTGCATTTCTGCTTTGGCAGAACAATTCGGCGACAGTTTTTGTTCTTTCAGTCAACTATCGTCTAAGCGCTTAAGTGCCTTAACTGGCCTCACTGGAGAGGCATTAACACAAGCGCAAACACGCCATTACAGCGATCCGCTTTACTGGCAAGGCAGTGACGAGGTGCTACACCAATTCACACTGGCGGCGCAGAAATTAGGGTGTGAAGTGTTGCACGGCGGGCGCTTTGTGCACCTGAGTCTGGGAGTGAACAAGGGCAAAGCGCTGCACTATGTGATGCAGATGCTGACACCGCAATATAGTTGCCCACTGCACAGCATTGCCCTGGGCGACAGTCATAATGATGTGGCAATGCTAGAGGCGGCAGACACTGCGATAGTGATTGCAAACAGCGAAAACACTGCCCCGATTTTAAAAAAACGCAGCGCGTTATTCAGTGTTCATGCTGGGCCGCGAGGTTGGCAGGAAACGCTCAGTAGTTTAGCGCTGATCAAAGAGCAACTAGCAGCAGATGAGGTGCGTAACCATGGCTGACTTTCATCAAAATGGCATTGTCACAACACTCCACAATATTTCTCAGCGTTCGGTCGCTGAACTTGAAGGGGAGTTGGTGCAATTTGCCCAAGAACGGCCCATGGGTCTTATTCTGCCATCGCTTTTTTCAGAACTCGAAGGCCCCGCGTTAGGAAACATAGTGAATCACCTGCGACAAGTGCCTTATCTCGATGAAATCATCATAGGCCTGGACCGAGCTGACGAGCAACAGTACCGTCATGCGCTGACATTTTTCGACAAATTGCCGCAAAAACACCGGGTACTATGGAATGATGGCCCGCGTTTACGTGCCTTGGATAGTGAGCTACAGGCCCTTGGTGTGGCCCCTAAAGAGTTAGGGAAGGGGCGTAATGTGTGGTATTGCATGGGCTATACTCTTGCAGCATCAAAAGTCGAATCTATCGCTTTGCATGATTGTGACATTCTCACCTATGACCGTGCACTGCTGGCTCGGCTTATCTATCCAGTGGCCCATCCACGCTTTAACTATGAGTTCTGTAAGGGCTTTTATGCCCGTACTGCGGCAGGAAAAATCAATGGCCGAGTCTCGCGTTTATTGGTGACGCCACTGCTGCGCTCATTTAAAACGGTGTTAGGTAGTACCGATTACCTCGAGTACATGGACTCATTTCGCTACCCCTTAGCGGGGGAATTTTCGTTTCGCCGCGATGTGCTCAATGATATTCGTATCCCCAGTGACTGGGGCTTAGAGATTGGTGTGCTTTCGGAGATGTACCGCAACTACGCTCATAACCGTTTATGCCAAGTCGATATTGCCCAAACCTATGACCACAAACACCAAGATCTTTCCTTGGAAGATAGAAACGCTGGGCTATCAAAAATGTCGGTGGATATTACCAAAGCGCTATTTCGCAAGCTTGCCACCCAAGGGGAAACCTTTACCACCGAAACCATTCGCTCACTGAAAGCAACTTACTACCGCATTGCCTTGGATTTTGTCGAAACCTATCATAATGATGCGCTTATGAATGGTTTAAGCCTCGATATTCACCAAGAAGAGAAGGCGGTGGAAATGTTCGCGCAAAATATTATGCATGCCGGGCAACATTTTTTAGAGCACCCGATGGAAGCGCCTTTCGTGCCCAGCTGGAACCGCGTAGTGTCGGCAATGCCTGACGTGTTTGCCCGATTACGTGAAGCGGTTGAGCTTGATAATCAGCAGTTCAGCGCACACATACGCAAGGCGGGGTAGTATGACTTCTCGCCAGCGTCAGTTTGAGCAACGTGTCACCCACCATTTAGCGATCATTTACGCCGGTATTCTTGATGATGCGCAATGTCAGGAGCTCGCGGCACAGTTGCTAGAATCGATGCTTCAAGGTGATGTGGTTCGCCAGCCCACCCCCCATAAAAGTCGCTGGGATGAACGGGATGCGGTGTTGATTTGTTATGGCGACTCGGTAAATAAAACGCAGGCTCATGAATCCCATACGCTGCCCACTGAACCGCCTTTGTATACACTGAAACAATTTCTCGATACCTACACCGAAGGCGCCATTAACTCGGTGCATATTTTGCCGTTTTACCCTTACTCGTCAGACGAGGGGTTTGCGGTGATGAATTACGTGCAAGTCAATGAGGCCCTTGGCAGTTGGCAGCATATAAACGATATCAGCAAAGATTACCGGCTGATGGCCGATTTAGTGATCAATCATTGTTCCAGTAAGAGCCTGTGGTTTAGTAACTTTATTGCTAACGTTGCCCCCGGAAAGGGCTACTTTAAAACGGCCAATATCAGTGACAATCTAGACGATGTGGTGCGTCCACGCACATCTGAGCTACTCAACAAGGTGCGTACGGCAGCGGGTGAGCAACATGTGTGGTGCACTTTTAGTCATGATCAAGTGGACTTTGATTTTGCTAACCCGCAGGTGTTGCGAGAGTTTGTGGCGATTATCCGCTTTTATCTCGACAACGGGGTACGTTTATTTCGCCTCGATGCGGTGGCCTTCTTATGGAAAGTCCCCGGAACTTCCTGCATTAATTTGCCGCAAACACATGAAGTGGTGCGTCTGCTTCGCACTTTGATAGAACATGTGCAGCCACAGGCCATTATCATTACTGAAACCAATATTCCCAATGAGCAAAACCTCTCCTACTTTGGTAATGCCAATGAAGCGCATTGCATTTATAACTTCTCTTTACCTCCTTTGTTATTACACACCTTGACTACCGGTGACTGCACAGCACTGAAAAAGTGGATGATGCGCATGCCCCCTGCCCAAGATGGTACGGCCTATTTTAACTTTATAGCCTCCCATGACGGCATTGGCCTGCGCCCAGCAGAGGGCCTGTTAGATACCGTGCAAATTAATGCTCTGGTGGCCTGTATGCAGCGCTTTGGTGCCAAGGTGAGTTGGCGCACACAAAATGACGGTACGTTAGCGCCTTATGAAATCAACATCGCGTTGTTTGATGCCTTACAGGGAGCACAGCAGGGGCCAGATAACTTTGCCGTGGCGCGATTTCTATGTGCTCATGCCATTATGTTGGCACTGGAGGGAATTCCCGGTGTGTATATTCACTCGCTCACGGGGACCGAAAACGACTATGAGCGTTTTAATAATACCCAGCATAATCGTGCCATTAATCGCCATCGTTGGCATTGGCATGACTTAGAGGCCAAATTGGCCGATCCACATAGCCATCACCAAAAGGTGCATCGTGGTATGTTGAATTTGCTTAAGATACGCGGGAAGCAAAAAGCCTTTCACCCCAATGCAACGCAGTTTACTTTGCACCTTGGCCAAGAAATTTTCGGCTTTTGGCGGCAAAGCGCCGACCGCCAACAAAGTATTTTTTGTCTGTTTAACATTAGCAATCAGCCACAAACCTTGTCACTGGAAGATCTAAACTTGGTGAACACCCAGCCGTGGTGCGATTTGCTCAGTGACATTGTCTATAAAGACATGAGCACATGCCTGAGCATGCGCCCTTATCAAGCTATATGGCTTACGAACACGACGACTTAAATGGGTTGCGTGTATCTTGACCACTTTCTAAGTTACGCATCAAAATGGCGTGTTCAAGGTCGATATCCTCGGGGATGGGAATACGCACTTGATGGCCAGAGCCTTTTGCATCGCTAATACGCTCGCCCTTAGTGTTTTCCATGTGTTGTAAGTTAAAATGCACGTTGCCTTTAGGTGTCATTAACTCCAATGAGTGGCCGGTACAAAATTTATTTTTAACGTCTATTTCTGCTAAGCCATTTGCGGTTCGACCAAGCACCTCACCAACGAACTGCTGTGAATCAGAAATAGAGTGGCCATAGTCATAATTTTGATACTCTTGGTGCGCATGGCGTTTTAAAAAGCCTTCGGTATAGCCTCGGTGGGCGAGATGCTCGAGACTGCGCAGTAAGTTGGCGTCGAATGGCTTGCCAGCGACGGCGTCATCAATGGCTTGGCGGTACACCTGAGCCGTGCGTGCAACGTAATAGAACGACTTAGTTCGGCCTTCTATTTTTAGACTATGAACGCCCATACGCGTCAGCGCATCCACATACTGCACGGCGCGCAGGTCTTTGGAGTTCATGATGTAGGTGCCGTGTTCATCCTCAAATGCTGGCATATACTCCCCCGGGCGGCCTTGTTCTTCAAGCATAAATACCTCATTGGTAGGCGCACCCAACCCAAGTGTTGGGTCCACCTTATGCACCACATCACCGGTCGGCGTTTCGGTGGCCGGTTGCACATCGTAGCTCCAGCGACAGGCATTCGTGCAGGTACCTTGGTTGGGGTCGCGTTTGTTGATGTAGCCACTGAGTAAGCAGCGCCCGGAATACGCCATGCATAACGCGCCATGGACAAACACTTCTAATTCGGTGTTGGGACACAGTTCGCGGATCTCTGCAATCTCTTGCAGTGATAACTCACGCGATAGAATCACCCGCTCAACCCCCTGTTTGGCCCAAAACAGCACGCTGGCATAATTCACGGAGTTGGCTTGAACACTCAAGTGAATGGGCATATCAGGCCATTTTTCTCTCACCAACATAATAAGCCCCGGGTCAGACATGATCAGGGCATCGGGCTTCATGGCGATAACCGGCTCTATATCGCGCAAATAGGTTTTTATTTTGGCGTTGTGCGGCGCAATATTAGAAACCACATAAAGTTTTTTATTTTGCTGGTGGGCTTCATTTATACCAAGCTCGAGGTTAGCGAGGTTAAACTCGTTGTTTCGAACGCGCAAACTATAGCGAGGCTGTCCCGCATAGACGGCATCAGCGCCATAGGCAAAGGCGTAGCGCATATTTTTTAAACTACCCGCAGGGCTGAGCAGCTCTGGTGAAAATACAGACATAATGATTCCTTAACTGAGTCCAGGTCAGAGAAAAAATAGCTCGGCAGTGTAGCGGTGAGGGCGCTAGGATGGTTTGATATGGATCAGCTTTTGCTATTGCGTCAGCGCACTAAGCACAGTAGGGCGGCAGGGTACATCATCACCGAAACGGGGTTGTCATCGCCCTGACTTGTTTATTCACTAAGCTCACGGGCGTAACAATGTAGTAGGATTTTCACGCTAAAGCGCGTATAATTCGCGCCCGGTAAAGTTTAACACTTAAAATTTAACGTTATTTGGAGCAAAACATGGCTTTAGAGCGCACTTTCTCTATCGTTAAGCCTGATGCGGTAGCTAAAAACCACATCGGTGCAATCTACAACCGTTTCGAAACTGCAGGTCTTAAGATCGTTGCATCAAAAATGGTTCACCTATCACAAGAGCAAGCTGAAGGCTTCTACGCTGAACACAAAGAGCGTCCTTTCTTCGGTGCCCTTGTTTCTTTCATGACTTCTGGCCCAGTAATGGTGCAAGTTCTTGAAGGTGAAGATGCAATTCGTAAAAACCGCGAAATCATGGGTGCGACTAACCCTGCGGAAGCGGCTGCTGGCACACTACGTGCTGACTACGCAGAAAGCATCGACGAAAACGCAGTACACGGTTCTGACGCGCCAGAGTCTGCGGCTCGCGAAATCGCTTACTTCTTCGCTGAAGAAGAAATCTGTCCTCGTACTCGTTAATTTCGAGCTACGACAACAGTCGCGGGAAGGGCTTTCGGGCCCTTTTCTTGTCCTTGTAATTCCTTAGTTTATTGGCACTGCAGCCAGTGTGCTAAGGAATTGCTATAATGGTTAAATTGTGTACAATTTGCCACCTTCGTTTTATCCGTCACCTGATAGAGGTTTGTTCATGGCCACGACTGAGAAAAAAATCAATTTACTCGATTTTAATCGCCAAGGAATGCGCGAGTATTTCGCATCCATTGGTGAAAAGCCGTTCCGCGCCGATCAGGTGATGAAGTGGATTTACCATTTTGGCATCGACAATTTCGACGACATGACCAATCTCAATAAAAAACTCAAAGCGCGACTGAGTGCTGAGTGTGAGATTCGCGCCCCGGAAATTTCGGTAAAGCAGCCATCCAGCGATGGCACTATCAAATATGCCTTGCTACTCGATGGTGGCCAAGAGGTAGAAACCGTTTGGATCCCGGAAAAAGATCGCGCCACCTTGTGCGTATCGTCGCAAGTGGGTTGTGCATTGGAATGTACTTTCTGCTCGACTGCACAACAGGGCTTTAACCGTAACCTCAAGGTTTCTGAAATCATCGGTCAGGTATGGCGTGTAGCCCGTGATATCGGTCTGCACGGTGACAGCACCCGCCGTCCTATCACCAATGTGGTGATGATGGGCATGGGAGAGCCACTGCTTAATTTGAAAAACGTGGTTCCGGCGATGGAATTGATGATGGATGATTGGGCGTTTGGTTTATCGAAACGCCGCGTTACCTTGAGTACCTCAGGTGTGGTCCCAGCGCTTGATTTGTTAAAAGAGCAAATAGACGTGGCCTTGGCTATCTCCTTACACGCTCCGAATAACGAATTGCGTGATGAGCTAGTGCCGATTAATAAAAAGTACCCTATTGAAGAGTTTTTAGCGGCGTGTCGCCGTTATATTGATGGTTCAAAAGCGAATAAAGACATCACCATTGAGTATGTGATGCTGCAAGAAGTCAATGACAGCACCGATCATGCCCATGAATTAGTGAAAGTGCTTAAAGGCACGCCATCGAAGGTTAACTTGATTCCTTTTAACCCTTTCCCAGGCAATGACTACGGGCGCTCAAGCAACAGTCGTATCGACCGCTTCTCTAAGGTACTGCAAGGGGCTGGTATTACCACCATCGTGCGTCGTACCCGAGGCGATGATATCGACGCTGCATGTGGTCAGCTGGTGGGTGATGTGGTTGATAGAACTAAACGTTTGGCCAAGAGAAAAGAGCGAGAAAAGAGCGCTATCGCTATAAATGTGGCTCAATAACAGAAAATATCGCCCTTTTGTTAAAAAATAGATGAAACAAAAGGGCTTTTCGGTAATATAGGTGCAATAACGGAATTAACGAGGCGACGCCATGCGCAAGCTTTTAGTGACCAGTGTCAGTTTACTCGCCTTAGGCGGGTGTGTAACCGAAAGCACCTATGTGGGCAGCGACCGGCCTGTAGTAGAAAAACGAATAAATAATGTCGACGCCGCGCGTACGCGCATCTCTTTAGCCCTCAACTATCTCTCGCAGGGCAACAGCACACAAGCAAAATATAACCTCGAACGCGCAGCTAAGTTTGCACCAGAGCTTCCTGAAGTACATTACTCAATGGCTTACTACTATCAACGAGTCGGTGAGCATCAGCGAGCCCAAGATGCTTATGAACGTGCGATTGAGCTCGAGCCGAATGATCCAAACACCTTGAATAATTATGGGGTGTTTTTATGTGATATTGGCGATTATGAAGGCGCGGTTGACAAGTTTATGTCAGCCATTGAAATTCCAAGCTATTTACGGGTTGCGGAAAGCTACGAAAACTTAGCTTTGTGTGCACTCGAATTTGATAAATTTGATGCCGCTGAGTCCTACCTTGAAGAAGCGTTGAATCACAGTTCTTTACGTGCATCCAGCCTCATTAATTTAGCCGCAGTGCACTATGCTAAAAGCGATTTTTATAAAGCACAGCAGGTGCTCCAGCGTTATGAGCGTACTGGACGAGTTTCATCGCGGTCATTGTTACTTGGTTATCTGATTCAAGATCGTATGGGTCATGTGGAAGATGCACGTAAATTAGCAGAAACCATTGAGCTGACGTACCCGTCCTCGATTGAAGCGCGTATTGTCCGCGAGCAGCGCTATAGCGCCAGTGAGTTTGAACAGTTGCGAGAGCAGTATCGCAAACACCAACTTTCTGAGTTGCAAGGGGTGATGCAAGATGACCGCATCGTTGCCAAGCCAAAAATCAAGGTGGTGAAGAAAAAGTCGAGCACTTCGACAACGCCTACCACAGCACCGGTCGTCGTCACTTCACCAGCGCAGCAACAGGCCGCAACCAGCAGTGTCGAGCAGACTCAAGAAATGGTCGACAGTGCTCATGAAAATAGCGACCTAGTTGCAAATGACGATGCAGCAACCACAAGCGACAAGGTAGAAGCAGCAAATACTGAGGTAGAAGCAGCAACTACGGAGGTGGATACAGCCGCAGAAGTGGTTAAAGCACAAACCTCGGATACTGAAACGACTCACACTGAACAAAGTGCTACCGAGCAGGTTAATGCAGACTCTCAGGACACTGCAGTGGTCACGACCACCGATACCAGTGACGATACAACGACCCCGAATCCAGAGCCCTCAGCTGCGCAATCTGCAGCACAGCCGAGTGATGATAGTAGCGATAGCGCGCAGAGCGCATCGCAACAGCCTGCTGAAGCGCTGCAAGCAAGCGCCGAAATTGATGAACAATCAACGTCACCGGCCGATTTGCCAGAACATGACTCCGCTACACAAGATGAGCCTGAAACCACAACCGTTACCAATGAGGTCGACACGGTTGCTGAGCAACAAAATGCTGAAGTAACGACCCAAAGCGAAGGGGCTGACAGTGCATCTGATGTAGTGGCCGAAAGCAATGACGGCGCCGAGCCGCCGTCTTTATCCACCAATGAGCAAGCAATGGCACAGGTGAGTGATGCCCCAGCACAGCATGAGGGCGATGACACTACGCCTGTAGATAGTATGCAAGCGCCAGATGCACAGGCCTTAGCAAGTGAAGATGTGGTGGTACAGCAAAGTAATACTGAGCTCAGTGAAGGAGTCAGCGAGTTTATCGCTCAAGGCGCACAGGTCGATAGTGATGACCCACTGGCGCTGCCCTATCACGTAATGAAAAAAGGGGAGACCTTATTCAGTGTTTCTGCACGCTATAATATTCGCTTAAGCACATTGCGTGAATGGAATAACCTTAAGAGCGCAGATCACGTGCTCAGTGGTAGTAAAATTTACTTAAAAGAGCCGAACATTTATCATACTGTGCAAGAAGGAGATACGCTGTTTAGTATCTCCACCCAGTATAACATTCTTCTGCAACGACTAATGGAATGGAATCAGCTAGATGAGGGCGCTCGCCTAGTACCCGGCGAGAAACTGTATTTAGTTGATCCTCAAAACTATTAAATATGAGCGAAAATAGTGAAATAACAGAGGAAAGTGCTCCATTAGAAATAGGGAAATATTTAGTACAAGCGAGGGAGCAACACAGGTTAAGCCAAGAACAAATGGCGAAAAGGCTGAACCTGACAGTGCAAAAGCTTGATGATTTAGAGCATGACCGCCTCGAAAAGCTCGGCCCGCCGATCTTTGTTAAAGGCTATGTGAAGGCTTACTGCAAAGTGGTAGGCCTAGATCATAAAGAATTGCTTGAGGGTTATGACCCACAAGATGACAGTGAACAAATCGCGGCCATGCAAAGCTTCTCGCGAAGAACTGAAAAAGAAGCCCATGACAGCCGCTTGATGCTGGTAAGCTATATTATCCTGGCTATCATCTTGGGCTCTTCCGCTATTTGGTGGTGGCAAAATAGTGATGACCCGCTGAGTTTGTCTACCCCAGAGTCCAGTACTGTGAGCTCGAACCCAATATCCAGTGAGGGGCCTGAAAACGCTGAGCAACAGCCAGTGCAACCAAGTGGCGAAATCCAAGAACAAAGTCAACAAACACCCGCTTCCGAAGCACAACAATCAGCGACGACGCTGAGCGCGCAAGAGCCACTGTCTGACACTGCGACAGAAGAGCGTGAAGAGACTGCTGATGCAGCACCTACAGCAAATACTGCAGTGCAAAGCGAGCCCTTAAAAGGTGGTCAGCAGCGTGTATATATGCGTTTTAGCGGTGAGTGCTGGGTGGCGGTAGAAGATGCTGATGGTAAGCGCCTAGTTTACGATATAAAAAATGCAGGGCAAGAGCTTGAGCTTATTGGCAAAGCGCCTTTTGCTGTCACGCTTGGCAAACACGATGTTGTTGATATCGAATTAAATGGTGAAGCGGTTGATATTTCACAGTTTCCGAAAAACCGCCTCGCTAAATTTTCATTACCGTTAACAGAGTAAGTAGTATGTTTTCAGAGTCACCGATCAAACGCCGCAAATCGACGCGTATTTATGTAGGTGATGTGCCTATTGGCGACGGCGCGCCAATTGCGGTGCAGTCCATGACCAATACCGACACCATGGACGTCGATGCCACAGTCAAGCAAATTCAAGCTATTGAGCAAGCAGGCGCAGACTTGGTGCGTGTCTCAGTGCCCACCATGGCGGCGGCTGAGGCGTTTAAAAGCATTAAAGAGCAAGTGGATATTCCGCTAGTTACGGATATCCACTTTGACTATCGTATCGCGCTTAAAGTGGCTGAGTACGGCGCTGATTGCCTACGTATTAACCCCGGGAATATCGGTAATGAAGAGCGAATTCGAGCAGTCGTCGATGCCGCTGGTGAACGTAATATTCCGATTCGTATCGGCGTTAATGGCGGTTCACTAGAGCGTGACTTACAAGAAAAGTACGGCGAGCCAACGCCTGAAGCTCTGCTTGAGTCGGCGATGCGTCATGTGGAAATTTTACAGCGTCTCAACTTCGACCAGTTTAAAGTGTCCGTCAAAGCCTCAGATGTATTTTTAGCTGTGGGCGCATACCGATTGTTAGCACAAGAAATTGATCAGCCGTTGCATTTAGGGATCACCGAAGCAGGTGGTTTTCGTTCTGGCTCGGTGAAGTCAGCAGTCGGTTTAGGCATGCTCCTAGCCGAGGGGATTGGTGATACTTTACGGGTGTCGTTGGCGGCCGATCCTGTGCAAGAAATTAAAGTCGGCTTTGATATCCTTAAATCGTTGCGCATACGTTCGCGCGGTATTAACTTTATTGCCTGCCCAAGCTGTTCGCGTCAAGAGTTTGATGTGGTCGGCACCATGAACCAGCTTGAAGAGCGCCTCGAAGACGTGGTCAAGCCGATGACCGTTTCTGTGATCGGCTGCGTAGTCAATGGCCCGGGTGAAGCCTTGGTCAGTGATATTGGCTTAGCCGGGGCAAATCGCCGTTCAGGCCTGTATATCAACGGTCAGCGACAAAAGCTGCGTATCGATAACGATAACATTGTCGATCAACTTGAAGAGCAAGTGCGCGATTACCTCGCTAAACAAGAACAACAAACGCCAATCGACGTTAAATTAGTTGATTAAGCCTTGCTCTGCTACTTGGTGGTAGCGGCGCAAAAGGCTATAATGGCGCGCTTAATTTATCGACGCTTTGACATCGGCGCTTGAGCGCCTAAACAGAATTTTTGGGATTATCAGTGGCAAAACAAATTCAAGCAGTCCGTGGGATGAATGACATCCTACCGGGTGATACACAAGTTTGGCAGAAAGTGGAAGATACCTTGCGCCAGTGTGTGGCCTCTTTCGGTTATCAAGAAATCCGCTTCCCGATCGTTGAATCAACCGATCTTTTCAAGCGCTCTATTGGCGAAGTGACTGATATCGTAGAAAAGGAAATGTATACCTTTGCCGATCGTAACGGTGATAGCCTCACCTTACGTCCTGAGGGCACAGCGGTGTGTGTGCGTGCCGGGAACCAAAATGGTTTACTGTATAATCAAGAACAGCGCCTGTGGTATATGGGGCCTATGTTCCGCCATGAGCGCCCTCAAAAAGGTCGTTATCGCCAATTTCATCAGTTCGGTTTGGAAGTGTTTGGTATTGCCAGTGCTGATATTGATGCCGAAGTGATCATGCTTACTGCGCAGCTTTGGCAACAATTTGGTATTAGCGAGCATGTACGCCTCGAGCTTAATTCGTTAGGCTCCAATGAAGCGCGTGCACAATATCGTGATGCACTTATTGCTTACCTAGCGCAGCACGAAGACAAGCTCGATGAAGATTCAAAGCGCCGCATGCACTCCAACCCACTGCGAGTGCTTGATAGTAAAAACCCTGATGTACAAGCCGTTCTGGCCGACGCACCTAAGTTATCTGAGCACTTAGATGATGAATCTAAAGCACATTTTGCAGATTTATGTGAACGTTTAGACGCAGCGGGTATCGAATATCAGGTTAACGAAAAACTCGTGCGTGGTCTTGATTACTACAACCGCACTGTGTTTGAGTGGGTGACTGATAGTTTGGGTGCCCAAGGCACAGTTTGTGCGGGCGGCCGTTACGATGGCTTAGTTGAGCAACTTGGTGGTAAAGCGACGCCTGCTGTTGGCTTTGCCATGGGCATGGAGCGTTTGGTGTTGTTGTTGCAAGCATTAGATAGCGTCGGCGACATTCGCCGTGACGCCGATGTATACGTTGCAGCAATGGGTGACAAAGCCAGTATTCAAGCCCCCGTTATTGCTGCCCAGTTACGTGCGCAAGTGCCAGGTTTACGAGTGCTAGTACACGCCGGTGGTGGTAACTTTAAAAAGCAATTAAAACGAGCCGATAAGAGCGGTGCTGAAGTGGCGCTGATCCTCGGTGAAGACGAACTTGAGCAAGGAGTGGTGACAGTGAAATACCTGCGTGAAGAAAAACCACAAGCAACCCACTCCTTGAATGAAATTACCCAGCTATTGGCTGAGATGATTTAGACCTGAGTCTACGAGGTAATAATGGAAATTTATTCAACAGAAGAACAACAAGCAGAAGCGATTAAGCGCTTTTTCAAAGAAAATGGTATTACGCTAGGCCTAGGTATTGTTATCGGTCTAGGTGGCTTATATGGCTGGAAAGCCTATAACCAAAACCAGTTAAGCAGCGCCGAGCAAGCATCAGATGCCTTTAACAAGGTGATTGAAGGTGCTGGGTCACAAGACAGTGATGTAGTTGCTAAAAGCGATGCCTTTATCGAGCAGTACAATGGCTCAAGCTATGCAGTGCTGGCGGCTTTCGTTGCAGCGAAAGAAGCGGTTGATAATGACGACTTAGCTCTGGCTGCTGAGAAGCTAACGTGGGCTCAAAAAAATGCTGGCAAAGCAGAACTGCAAGCGATTGCTACTACGCGCTTAGCGCGTATTCAACTAGCTCAGAAAGACTATGATGCGGCACTAGCAACGCTTGATACACAGTTACCTGAAAGCTACAAGGCTAATGTTGCCGAGCTTAAAGGTGATATTTACCTAGCTCAAGGCGATAAAGCACAAGCGCGGGCGTCGTACCAAGCGGCAGCAGACAATGGCGGTTTAGAGAGTAACCCTTTACTACAAGTGAAGTTAGACGATTTAGCCGAGCAGACTCCAGCAGCTTAAGGAGTGGGTAGTATGAAAAAGTTAACCCTGGCAGGCTTAGCACTGTGTATGGCGTCGCTCACCGGTTGCTCTTCCAGTGATGAAGATGAGTTGGTGTTACCAGAGATTGCCAACCAGTTTGAAACGCAAGTGTTGTGGCAAGAAACTGTGGGAGATGGTGTAGAGCATTATTTTTCTCGTTTACAGCCCGCTGTTTATAAAGACCGCGTCTTTGTTGCCTCGCGTTTTGGTGAAGTACAAGCATTGTCATTAACTGATGGCGACGTCTTGTGGGAGAACGATGTGCGCGCAGACGCCTCGTTTTGGCCATGGGAAAGCACAGACAGCGCCAAACTCTCTGGTGGTATCTTGCAAGCCTATGGCAAGCTATTTATCGGCTCGGAGCATGGCCAAGTGGTTGCTCTTGACCGAGAAACTGGTGAGGTCATTTGGCGTAAAAGCGTTCCCGGTGAAGCGCTATCAAAGCCCGCCGCTGGAGATGGCCTGGTTTACGTTAACTTAGGCTCGGGTAAGTTACTGGCGTTACACCCTGATAGCGGGGAAGAGCGCTGGCGCTATGAGCAAGAAGTGCCGCCGTTGACCTTGCGTGGCCTAAGTGCTCCCACTGTCGCAAATGGCGGAGTCTTAGTGGGTGAAGAGACGGGTAAGTTATCTGTGCTTATCTCTGACAGTGGATTTGCAGCGTGGCAGGCAGATATTGCCCAGCCTAAAGGTGCTTCTGAGTTCGAACGTTTAGTCGACGTTGACACTGAGCCCAAAGTAAGCGGCTCTATGGTGTACACCCTAGCTTATAACGGCAACTTGGCTGCTGTTGATATTCGCTCTGGTAACGTGGTCTGGAAGCGTGAATACAGCAGCTACCGCGAATTCAGCATTGTTGGTACTACGATTTATGTGGTCGATTCTGATGGTGTTATCTATGCTTTAGATAAGAGTTCGGGGATCGAACGCTGGTCACAGCCAGCACTGCGTGGCTGGTATATCACTGGCCCTGCGGTACTAGGTGATTACCTCGCTGTGGGTGACCAAGAAGGTAACTTGCACTGGCTTGAGCGCAACAGCGGTGAGTTAGTCGCTCGTCATGAGTTCGATGGCTCAGGGTTTTACGTTGAACCTGTGGTTGCTGATGATCGCTTGATCATTGTCACGCGCGATGGCGAAGTAAGCGCCGTTAAAGCGCCGTAAGTTAGATTAATTGGGCTTTGCCCTAAAATAGGCTTCGCCTTCAGGCCAACTGGTCATGGCGGAGCTTTTTTGTTGTTTAAGAGGTATATTATGCTTCCTGTGATCGCCTTAGTGGGGCGACCTAATGTTGGTAAGTCGACATTGTTCAACCGCTTAACTCGCACTCGAGATGCGCTCGTTGCTGATTTTCCCGGGCTCACTCGTGATCGTAAATATGGTCAAGCGAGCTATGATGGCTATGACTTTATTGTGGTCGACACCGGTGGTATCGATGGCTCTGAAGAGGGCATAGAAACAGAAATGGCGGAGCAATCGTTGTTGGCGATTGATGAAGCCGATGTGGTGCTGTTTTTAGTCGATGCTCGTGCTGGCATGACAGTGGCTGATCAGGCCATTGCCCACCACCTGCGTAAGCAGGAAAAAAAGGTGTTCTTGGTAGCAAATAAAACCGACGGCATTGATGCTGATTCCAACTGTGCGGAGTTTTATCAGTTAGCCCTCGGAGAGGTGTACCAGATTGCAGCTGCCCACGGTCGTGGTATAGCTGGGTTACTTAATACAGCATTGCACCCGGTTATCGAAGAGCTCAGCGCATTAGAGGCTGACACTGAGGAAGAAGCCTTTGCTGCGTTTGAGCACGACGGTGAGCTGAGCGACGAAGCTCAGCAAGAGCTGGAGAATCAAGCTATAAAGTTAGCTATTATTGGTCGCCCGAATGTTGGTAAGTCAACACTTACTAACCGTATCCTTGGTGAGGAGCGGGTGATTGTTTATGATATGCCAGGTACCACACGAGACTCCATTTATATTCCTATGACTCGCAATGAGCGCGAGTATGTGTTGATAGACACTGCCGGTGTTCGAAAGCGCAAGAAAGTCAGTGATGTGGTTGAGAAGTTTTCTGTGATTAAAACGCTCAAGGCCATAGAAGATGCGAACGTCGTGCTGTTGGTGATTGATGCGCGTACGGGCATTTCCGATCAAGACCTAAGCTTGCTTGGTTTTGCCCTCAATGCCGGACGCTCCTTGGTATTGGCGGTAAATAAATGGGACGGACTGGATACCGATGTCAAAGACCGTATTAAGTCTGAGCTAGACCGTCGTCTTGGCTTTGTCGACTTTGCGCGTATTCACTTTATCTCAGCGCTGCACGGCACTGGGGTAGGGCATTTATTTGAGTCGGTGGAAGAAGCCTTTGATAGCGCCACTAAACGAATTAGTACGGCGATGTTACGGCGGATCATGGATATGGCGCAGGCGGATCACCAACCACCTTTGGTGCGTGGTCGTCGAGTGAAGTTAAAGTATGCGCACGCGGGTGGCTACAACCCACCGCGTATCGTTATTCATGGTAACCAAGTGCATGAGCTGCCGGATAGCTATAAGCGTTACTTAATGAACTATTACCGCAAA
Source organism: Pseudoalteromonas sp. CO325X (assembly GCF_004208955.1). Classification (NCBI taxonomy): domain Bacteria; kingdom Pseudomonadati; phylum Pseudomonadota; class Gammaproteobacteria; order Alteromonadales; family Pseudoalteromonadaceae; genus Pseudoalteromonas; species Pseudoalteromonas sp. CO325X. The sequence goes on along the minus strand of NZ_SGPG01000032.1, from coordinate 284,053 downwards.
GCCCTAGACATCATGGGGACGCCGATCAAAATTGAATTCCGTGAAGGGGATAACCCTTATGCAGGGCGCAGTAATAAAATGACCTTATCGCAGCGACGGAAGCTGAAAAAAATCAGCCAAGAGTCTAAAGGTAAGTAATGAAAGCGGCGCAATTAGAGCGCCGTTTTTGTTTATTTTATACGCCCTTAGCGCTATTCTTAAGCTATTGTTCAGAAATAAAACGAGTGGCTATGAAGTGCGTAGGGACGACTATCTTCGTTGATAATGTCGAAGAAGTGCTGGATTTTTATTACCAAGCTTTTGGTTTATCGACACACTACATTGACGAGCAAGGCACTTACGGCGAACTAGCCTGCGGGGTCGCCAAAATCGCCTTTGCCAGCCATCCATTTGCGCAATCACGCTTTCGCCAAGAATATATCCGTACCCAGCCAAAGCAGCCGGCACTGGGCTTTGAGTTGAGTCTATGCTGCGATAATGTTGCCCAGAGCTTTGCTAAAGCGGTGGCCGCTGGGGCTGAACCACTGTCGCCACCGGCAACTCATCAAGGGCTCACTTACGCCTATGTGCGCACCTTGGAGGGGACTTTAGTTGCGCTCAGCAATGAATCATAAAAAAGCCGCTCTAGGCGGCTTGTTTGGTTATTGAATTTCGCCGAGCTTTTCGGCTTGCTCTTTACAGCGGTTATAGATTTCTTGGCACTGGGCCACGCACACGGTGTTGGTCATACTCTCTTCAACGGTGCTGTTGCTACAGTTAGTTTCACACTGAAAATTTTGCTGCGCACACTGGTTAAGCTCAGGGTTTTCTACACTATTCTGGCAGCCACTTAGAGCGGCGACTAAAGCTAACGCGAAAATCGCTTTCATGGTATTCATCCCTTTTATTTTTCTGTTACTTAGCTGCAGTCTAGCGTTAAATTATCGATAAGTCTCACTTTATCCAAATAGGCGGCCACTAATAACACCAGCTCAGAGTCTTTGGTTGTCGCTGCTGTCAGTCGATTGCGCTCAGCCACATTAAAGTAATCGATACGCAGTCCTTGCTGTTCTATGCGGGCAATAGCTTGATGCTCCAAGTCGGCAAAGTCGTTATTACCGGCCTGTATTTGTTCTTTGGCCCACTGCAAGGTAGTAAACAAGGTGCTCGCTTGCTGCTTTTGCGCTTCATTAAGGTAGTTATTCCGGGAGCTTAGAGCTAAACCATTCACATCTCGTTGGGTTGGCACACCGATGACCTCTATAGGCATGGACAGGTCGCGCACCATGGTCTTTATAACTTGTAGCTGCTGAAAGTCCTTCTCGCCAAAACAGGCGAAGTCAGGCTGTACTAAATTGAACAGCTTAGTGACCACGGTGGCAACACCGCGAAAGTGTCCTGGGCGGGCACCGCCGCAATAACCCAATGACACGCCAGGGACGTCAACATAGCTTTGACTTTCTAAGCCATTGGGGTAGATGGTTTGTACCGTGGGAGTAAATAAGTAATCGGCACCGCGCTCACTTAATCCCTGTTGATCAGCTTTTAAGGTACGCGGGTACGCATCTAAATCCTCATTGGCACCAAATTGCATGGGATTAACAAAAATACTGACGACCACCTTATCTGCTAACGTTTTCGCTTTATCAACAAGTGAGTAGTGCCCCTCATGTAAGTTGCCCATAGTTGGAACAAAGGCGATGCTCAGCCCCGCTTGGCGCCAAGACTTAATTTGGCTGCGTAGTGAGCGAATTTCGCTGGTAGTCTGCATAGCTATCTTCGTCTAATTGAATTCATGATCAGGGCCAGGAAAGGCACCACTTTTTACATCTTCACAAAACTTCTGCACCGCCGCAGGCATGTTACCGGTTTCGGCAAGAAAGTTTTTCGAGAATTTGGGAATATACCCTGCGGAAATACCGACTAAATCATGCATAACCAGAATCTGTCCATCGGTCTGGTTGCCTGCACCAATGCCTATAGTGGGAATACTCACCGCATCGGTGATGGCTTTGGCTAAGGCGCTAGGAATGCATTCAAGTACCAGAAGCTGCGCTCCAGCTTGCTCTAATGCCTGCGCATCGGCAATCATTTTCTGCGCCTGCGCTTGGTCACGGCCTTGAATTTTAAAGCCGCCAAACACATGGACCGATTGCGGCGTTAGCCCCAAATGTCCACAGACCGGCACGCCTTGCTGAGTGAGGGCTTGGATACTGTCATGCAGCCACTCGCCGCCTTCCACCTTTACCATATTGGCACCGGCACGCATCAGCTTGGCAGCATTCTCGCAGCTTGCAGCAACGGTGTTGTAGGTCATAAATGGCATATCAGCGATGACAAACAAATCACGGCTGCCAGCGCGAACGCAACGCGTGTGATATGCAATATCCTCTATGCTGACTGCGAGCGTATCATCACGGCCTTGCAGCACCATGCCGAGGGAGTCACCGACCAATACGGCATCAACGCCATTGTCGGCAAAAAGTTTGGCAAAACTGGCATCATAGGCTGTAAGCGAGGTTATTTTTTCACCTGCTTGTTTTTTCTTTGCCAGAGTAGAAACTGAAATCTTCGCCATATGCTGTCCTTATTAGAGTTGTTCTAAGCCATTGCGTGGGGTATTGGCCACGAGGCGTTGCAGCGAGCTGCCATCTGGTAGGTGTAAATCAGGAGCTAGCTCATAAAGTGGGTAGAGTACAAATTCACGCTCTTTCATACCGTAATGTGGCACCGTGAGGCGGGCATCATCAATGCATTGCTGGCCAAATAAGATGATATCGATATCTAAAGTACGTGGTCCCCAGCGCTCGGCCTTGCGCACCCGACCGAGTCGTTGTTCAATCGCTTGAGTGGCATCGAGCAGTTGGTGTGCGCTTAAGGTGCATTGCATTGCGAGCACCGCATTGACATAGTCGGGCTGATCTTGCGGTCCCATAGGTTTACTGGCGTACATCGCCGAGCAGCGGTGTGCTGTGGTGCCCGGCAGAGCCTTGAGCTCAGTAATGGCATGGTGTAATTGGGCGATAGGGTCGCCTTGGTTTGCACCTAGTCCTAAGTACACCTGAGTCATTATTGTGACTCACCCTTAGGTTTATTGCGGTTGCGTGAGCCGCCGCTACGACGACGCCGGCGTGGGCGGTTATTGCCTCCTAGGGCTTTGACCATCATCTTTTGACCGTTCACATCGGCATTAAGGTAGGCACTCCACCAATCAGCCAATTCTTTTAGATCTTCTTGACCGCTATCTACCAGTAACAACATAAAGTCGTAAGCGGCTTTAAAGCGTGGTTGCTGACTCAGGCGATAGGCTCGTTGGCCACCGCGTTTATCAAAGCGGTGTTGAATGTGCCAAATGTCTCGTGCTCCTAGCGTGAAACGCTTAGGCACTGCTACATGTTGAGCGTTTTCCGATAAAATTTGATTCATGGCCGCAGCCAACGCTTCAAAATGTGGTAATTGATCGCGTTGCATCAACAACTGACAACGCTCTAACAGCGGGAACCACAGCAGAGCTGCAAAAATAAACGCCGGGGTGACTTTCTTGTCGCCGTTAATCCGCACATCGGTATTGGCAAACATCTGCGCAATAAAACGCTCTTCTTGACCACCTGGGTTGGCATCAAGCAGCTTGTCCAATGCGGGAAATAAATACTTAAATAACCCATATTGGCGCAAAGCATGGAAATTAGCTTCGGCTTTGCCACCCAAAAACAACTTCAGGCACTCTTCAAATAAACGAGCCGGCGGGATATGCGCAAGTAAGTCTGCCAATTCAGTAATGGGTTTTGCCGTAGCGCTGCTAATGCTCATGTCTAATTTGGTGGCAAAGCGAATGGCACGCAACATACGCACAGGGTCTTCGCGATAGCGTGTCTCTGGATCGCCAATAAGCTCTATGCGGCGACCTTTAATGGCTGCGACGCCATTAGCGTAATCATAAATGCAGAAATCTTTAATTGAGTAGTACAGCGCATTGATAGTGAAATCACGGCGCTCAGCATCTTCGTCGATAGTACCGTAGACGTTGTCGCGCAGCAGTTGACCATGCTCAGATGACTGACTGACGTTATTTTTTGAGTCTTGCGCCTCATGGTGACCACGCATAGTGGCGACTTCAATGATCTCGCGGCCAAATACGATATGCGCGAGACGAAAGCGACGACCAATTAAACGACAGTTGCGAAACAGCTTCTTAACCTGCTCTGGCGTCGCATTAGTAACCACATCAAAGTCTTTTGGTTGCAGACCCAGTAGCAAATCGCGCACACAACCACCGACCAGGTAGGCTTCAAAACCACCGTCTTTAAGTCGGTATAATACTTTTAACGCGTTGGGGCTAAACTGGCTGCGCGAAATCCCGTGCTCGCTGCGGGGGATAATCACCGGCTCGTCGAGCGTCCCTACGGTTGCTGAGTGGGCGTCAATGTGCTCTTTTGCGGACAGTGCTTGTCGGCAAAAATGAAACAATTTGGAAATGATAATCGCTCTCCTAGGCTGCATTTATGGCGATTTTAGAAGTGGCTTATAATATACCAGCGCGGCGGAAAAATTAAGCGAGGGAGCAAAAAATCACGGCTTTATAGGGTGGTTAATTCGGTGTTGCCTGCTTCATTTTCACTTACTTGCACTTCTAGGGCCTGACGCAGCTGTATTTTAGGGTATTGGCTAACAGCCCAATCAACAATGGTTGTAGCGCGCTCGTGGAGCAGTTCAGGGTCAGGTTGAAAACCTAAAAAGCGTAATGCATCCAATAGAGCTGGTTGGGGGTGTGCGCGCTCGATGGCCGGTGCGTAATTTTGCTTCGACAGTTTAAAGCCTGGGCTGGCCACGGCTAACGGCAGGTGCATATAGCTCGGTGGAGTGGCCCCTAGTTCAGTAAATAAGCCGATTTGCCGTGCGCTGGGGATGAGTAAGTCGGCACCACGGACCACATCAGTAATGCCTTGGTCAATATCATCGATGACCACGACCAGTTGATATGCGAATAAGCCGTCCCGGCGCTTAATAATGTAGTCTTCGCGTGCTTGTTGGTCCAACACTTTTACCTCGCCTTGAAGGCGGTCTTCAAAGCGCTCGATAATGTGGTTTTGAACTAATCTGAGGGCATATTCATCACCGCTCACCGTCAAGTTGCGGCAGCGATTGTCGTAGATGCCACCCATGGCTTTAATTTGTTTGCGGGTGCATTGACAGCGGTAAACTAAACCTCGGTCATAAAGTTCATCGGTGATCGCTTGATAGCGCTCTAAACGTTGGCTTTGGTAAACGACGTCACCATGCCAATGCAGAGCATAGGCTTCGAGGGTTTTTAGAATGTCGGTATCAGCGCCAGCTTTGACCCGTGGAGTGTCAATATCTTCAATGCGAACGAGCCAGCGGCCATGATGACAGCGGGCATCTAGGTAGCTACCTAAGGCAGCTACCAGAGAGCCGAAATGCAGGGGACCGGATGGGGAAGGGGCAAAACGGCCAACGTAGTGGCGCGCGGCAGGTGTGCTCGTGCCCAAACCCGTAGTTGTCATGGTTGATTAACCGCGACCGGCTTGCTTCTCTTTAATCTCAGCGAGTGATTTACAGTCCACACACAAATCTGCAGTTGGTCGCGCTTCTAAGCGGCGAATACCGATTTCAATACCACAAGATTCGCAATAACCAAACTCGTCTTCATCGATAAGTGTGAGGGTTTTTTCAATCTTTTTAATTAGCTTACGTTCGCGGTCACGAGTGCGAAGTTCCAAAGAGAACTCTTCCTCTTGCGCGGCACGATCGACTGGGTCTGGAAAGTTAGCCGCTTCATCCGCCATATGGGTCTTGGTGCGGTCAACTTCGTTTCTCAGTTCGTTACGCCATGATTCCAGAATTTTGCGAAAGTGAGCACGTTGCTGCTCATTCATATACTCTTCGCCTGGCTGTTCTTGATACGGTTCTAACCCCGCCTGAGCGATTAACCCTAGTTTACGCTGCTCTGGCATAACACTCTCCTAAATCCTTAATATACAGTCCCCGGAAATAACCGGCGGCTATAAATAGCAGAATACCACCCCCTTAGCAAACACTTTTTTCTTAACCCGATGGCGACTGAATCCATCATGACTGGTCAAAAGGAACGATAAAGTGTGGCGTTTATTCTTTTCTTAATTCAGCTTTATATGGTGTCCTTGGCCACTATTTCAAGTTGTTTTTTGTAATAAGATAACGTTTTGGTGATGTGCCGTACCAGCGCTTGAAAGCTCGCTGCAACGCACTCTGCTCAGAAAAACCAAGTTTTGTTGCAATATCAATGGCTTTGTAACCGGATTCAAAGAGCTGTAAAGCCAGACGCGCACGGGCTTCATCCAGTAGTTGCGAGAAGCTTGTTTGCTGCTGCGCCAGATGACGCTGCAATGTGCGTGTTGGTACAGCGCACAGTTGCGCCGCTTGCTCTACATTGAGCCGCTGCGGCAAATGCGCTACCAGTTGTTGTTTTACTTTTTCGCGTAAATCAAAGCGCGCATCCAGTTGTTGTTGAGCTTGATGCAGTAACAGCTGCTCTAGGGTGGTATCGGGCTGCTTCAGAGGTTGGCCAAGCAACACCCTTGCGATGGTCATGCTGTTAGTGCTGCTATTGAAATACACTGGACATTTAAACACGTTTTCGTAAATACGCTGTTCCTTGGTGTTATTAGGTGGCGAGCGCATTAGGTGCACGGCAACCGGCGTCAGCTGCTCAGCTTGCAAGACATACATGCGAGCAAAGCTTAGCCAGCTAGCAAAAAGCTCATCAATTACGTAGTAACAGTGCGACTGCGTTGGCCCTAAATCCAAAGTTAGCGTTTGCGCTCGCTGATGAAAGGTAAGGCTTTGGGTGTGGCGCACTAATGGGTGAAATCGACGTCCGTAGTCAATGACCCGGTGTAAATCAGGACTCACGGCAGCAAGGTGCCCAAGCACGCCCCAGCGCTCAAGGTCCAACTGCACGCCAAAGTATAAGCCGATATGTGCGCAATTGAGTTGCTGATGCGCCCAAAGCATTAGACGGTGGTAATGGCCAAGGTGAAAGCTTTCACTGGGCTGGTGTAGTGCCTGCTCATCGCAGCGCAGCTGGTGCAAGGCGTCGGCTCGTTTCAGCCCCTTTGTTTCTAAAAACAAAACCAAAGAGCGCAGGACTTGATGGCTGACAAAAGAGGGACTCATAGTGCTATTTGTTATTATTTTATTGTTCTTTATCCACGCTGCGCTAATTGGCGCACAAAGTCAATTTTTGGCGTTATAGGTCAAGATTTACACCTGAGCTTAGGGCAAGGTGAAGCAGAGCAAGTAGAATAACAATAGAGAAGGACACCCTATGAAAACATCGTTTACGCCGCTGTGCCTTGCCGTCATCAGCGCACTCACCTTAAATGGTTGCGGCTCTGACTCCGATGACAATACCTCGCCTGTGGTCGAAACCCCAGACCCAGTACAACCGGACCCTGAACCTAAACCGCTGGTGCTGTTTGATGACGATGGTACGTTAAACGCTGATATACGTTGGACCACTTATGGCGTCCCCCATATTAAAGCAGACAATGTTGAGAGCTTGGCATTTGGTAGTGGCTACGCTTATGCCAAAGACAACGCCTGTGTGTTGATGGACCAAATCGTCAAAGTGCGAGGCCACCGTAGCCGTTACTTTGGCCCGGATGAAGTGCCTGGCAGCGGTGACTCCGCTCATTTGATTTCAGACTTTGGCTATAAGGCCTTGGGCGTTAATGACTATGCTGCAGAAAATTACGACCAGCTCGATGCGCAAAGTCGCGCTCATTATCAAGGCTTTGTTGCTGGGTTCAATAAGTATGTCAGTGACACAGGGGCTGATAATCTCGCCCCCGAATGCGCCTCACAACCTTGGGTGATCACGCTCACCCCTGAAGATATGCTGGCCTACTCTATGGCCACAGTGCAATTAGCAAGCTCTGCCAACTTTCTTGATTTAGCCTTTTATGCCAACCCTGGTGAGGGCGATGAATACCTGCCAGTTATGGCCCAAAGCGGGGCGGTGGCGCAGAGTTTTGCCGCCAATTTGAATGCCCGTACGAAAACCTTAAAGCTAGAAAAGAAGTATGAGCACTTGGGCTCGAACGGCTGGGGGTTAGGTAAAAATAAAATGGAAAATGGCATGGGTGGCTTGTTAGCGAACCCGCATTTCCCACATCGCGGTAACCTCAGGTTCTGGCAATCGCATTTGACCATTCCTGAATCACTCAATGTCATGGGCGGTAGCTTGCAGGGCATGCCGGGTGTGGTCAATATCGGCTTTAATGAGCATGTCGCTTGGACTCATACCTTCTCCAAGGCTCGGCATTTCATTATTTACCAGTTAGCGCTCAGTGACAATGACCGCCTAAGTTACACCTTAGATGGTGAGCCTATGGCCATTAACAGCAAAACCATCAATGTCGATGTTGCCATTGCACCAGGGCAGAGTATTACCTTGACGAAAGACTACTATTACTCACATCACGGCTTGATGATCGAAACCCCAGCCGCGCAAGGATTAGGGTGGAGTGACCGTCATGCATTCACCATTAAAGATGCCAACGAATTTAATATGGATGTGGTGGGCTTTTGGTCGCGTATGAATGCCGCCAGTAGCTTGGACGACATGAAAGCAGCATTTGCCGAATTTGATGGCGTATCCTTTAACAATACCATGGCAGCGGACAAGCACGGCAATGCCTTTTTTATTGATGACTCCACCGTTCTAAAAGTAGGGGAAACCGCTAACTTGGCGCTGCGATTAGAGCCACAATTAGTGGCATTACGTGAGCAAACAGGGTTCGATTTAGTCCCTGGCGATACCTCATTATTTGCCGCTGATGGTGTGGTGCCTTATGCCGAGGCACCGAAGTTAGAACGCAGCGACTATGTGCAAAACTCCAATGACAGTTATTGGCTCACCAACCCCGAGCAACCGCTGTCAGGATTTGCCGCGCAATATGGTGACGTGCAATACCCGCAATCACTGCGCACGCGCATGGGACTCAAGCTACTGCGTGAAGGCGGTGGTGAAGACGGCAAGTTCTCATTAGCTGAGCTCGAGCAAGCGTTAATTGGCAATGATATTTACCTTTATGACTTAGTCTTTCCTGAGCTTATAAACCAATGTCAGGCCCAGGGCAGTGAGCCTATTAACCTTGATGGTCGGGCGGTTGATTTAAGTGATGCCTGCGCGCTGTTGGCTCAGTTTGACGGCAAGATGACCTTGCAGACCAAAGGCGCTGCGCTGATCCGTGAGTTTGCGCACTTATTTGACCCAGAAGTGCACTTGTTTGATAACTTCTCCAGCATCGATGCTGCAAATACTCCGAACACGTTGCGCCCTGACGGCTCAGCATTGCAAACTCTGGCGCATGCGATATTAAATGTGACCGACAATGGTTTTGCCCTGGATGCCACCTTAGGTGAGTTGCAGTTCGTTGAAAAAACACTGGCCGGGGGCATGGCCTCAGGAGAAAAACTCCCCTGGGCTGGCCCTATGCATGTTGAAGGCGGCTTTAATGTATTTCGCTTTGACCGCCGTGGGCTTTCCGATTCGACGGTGATCCCCTATGTCAGCTACCCTGCGCTCAATGATGCGCTTAGCGGCGCACCACTGGCTTCCAATCTCAGTGCATCTGGTTACCCCGTCAACTACGGCTCAAGCTGGATGTTTGTGATGAATTTTACCGAGAACGGCCCGGTTGCCAAAGGGTTGCTGACCATGTCTCAGAGCTCACACTCAAACTCACCACACTTCGACGACCAAAGCCGTTATTACTCGCAACAAGCCGCTTTGCGCCCGCTGTATTTTTCTGAGGGCGACATTAGCAACAACTTGATTGCTGAGATGAGTATTAGTCTTGAAAAGCCAAGCGCTGAGTGAGGGTGACCTCCTCGGCACTGATGTGGGCTTTATAGGCTAACACTTCAACGCCGGCTTGCTGCGCTTGGCGCAGAAGGTCGGCGTAAACTGGATCAATATGGGCGGCGGCGCTGACTTGATTGATGCCGCTGTGCAGTACTGCAAACAGTAACACCGCCCGCTTTCCTTGTTGGCGCATCGCGATTAACTCGCGCAGGTGTTTTTGCCCACGCAGCGTTTGCGCGTCGGGGAAATAACCCTGTCCTGAGTGCTCAAGTAAGGTCACCGATTTTACCTCGATATAGCAATCTGCCTTGTCGGCATCGCGCAACAGTATATCGATGCGGCTATTTTCTGCACCGTATTTTACTTCACTGTGCAGTTGTTCATAGCCTTGCAGCTCTTCGATCACATCGTTGTTGATGGCCTCGATAGCGACTTTATTAGCCACGGCGGTATTAACACAAATTAAATCCCCTTGGGCGTTACTACTGAGCTCCAAACTGTGCGGGTATTTGCGTTTGGCGTTGTCGCTGGTGGAGTAGTAGGCTTGCACGCCTGGCTCGGCACAGCCGGTCATTTTACCGGTGTTAGCACAGTGCACGGTAAACTCATTACCATCTTCGTCGCGCAAATCCACTAAGAAACGTTTATAGCGCTTTAGCAGGGTGGCGCTTTGTAACGGGGCAGGAAATAACATTAATCTCACTTCGCTTTAGAACTGCATAGCCCTAGTGTAAACTGCGAGTAATTGTAATCACAGTCCAAGAGGACCCACATGAGTCAACAATTTTTAGTACACCTAAGTGAACAAGCTGCGCCTAGTCATTGGGGCGAATCTGCATCAGTGTCTTTCAATGAACAAGGTGCCACGGTGCACTTAAGTGAAGATGAAACCCTTAAAAACGTACAAAAGGCGGGCCGCGCCATAGCTAATCAAGGCGTAAAAGCGGTGCAGTTAAGCGGCGATACTTGGTGCACTGAAAGTCAGTGGGCATTCTACCAAGGCTTTGTTAGCCCTAAGGTACTCGATGGGGTGAGCTTTGTTGATAACGACCAAAGCGACATTAAGGAGCTGCAAGCGCTTAAGCAAGCAGCGACTTGGATGCGCCAAATGATCAACGGCACGGCAGAAGAGATTTACCCAGAAAGCCTGGCGGAAAAAGCGGGTGAGTTTATTCAGTCGCTGGCGCCTGAGCATGTCAGCTATCAAATTATCAAAGGCGAAGCACTAAAAGAGCAGCAGTGGATTGGTATTTACGAAGTCGGTCGCGGTAGTGAGCGCCCACCGGTGCTACTAGAGCTTGATTTTAACCCTACAGGTGATGATGCCGCTGCAGTGGCTTCAGCACTTGTTGGTAAAGGGATCACCTTTGATTCTGGCGGTTATTCAATCAAGCCGAGCGAAGGGATGCTGGGCATGAAGTGCGATATGGGCGGTGCAGCAACCGTCACAGCAGGCTTGGCCCTGGCAATTAGTCGTGGTTTAGACAAGCGAGTTAAATTATATCTTTGTTGTGCCGAGAACCTGATTTCAGGGCACGCATATAAACTTGGTGACATCCTGACCTATAAGAACGGCACCACAGTGGAAATTGTCAACACCGACGCCGAAGGCCGCCTAGTGCTAGCTGATGGTTTGATGGCCGCCAGTGAATCTGGGGCGAAAACCATTATTAATGCAGCCACCTTAACGGGCGCAGCGTTAGTGGCTGTGGGTCAGGAATATAATGCCCTATTTGGCCTAGACAAAGACATGGTACGCGATGTTGAAGGCTTCGCTAAAGAGGAGTTTGAAGGTGCATGGCCGTTGCCATTGGAGAAGTTCCACCAGCACAACTGTCCATCACCTTATGCCGACACTGCTAATAGTCGTCCACAAAAAGGTGGTGGTTTTGGTGGCGCCTCAAACGCCGCTGGATTCCTGTCTCGCTTTGTTCGTGATGAAGGCCAAGGCTGGGTGCATATCGATTTAGCCGCAGCGTTCCAAACATCCGCTACGGGCATGTGGGCAGCTGGGGCAACGACACAGGGTATGCGCACGGTTGCACGTACGCTACAAGAAAAGTCGTAACTTTAACAATTCGACAGAAAGCGGCCTAGTGCCGCTTTTTTTATGCCCAAAATTAACCTAAAGCTTGGAATCGTGGCCCTCATGGCGCATTAATAAAATGGTTAGATAAATTTTGGTGGGAAGCGAGAGAATAAGCCCTATAGCAATACACATAGCGCCAAGCATATAGCTGTACATACCAAAATACTGGCGGAATCCATCCACGACCAGCAGGCTATGACCACTCAAAATGAGCACCAGTCCTAATACTATGATGCATTTTAATAGGGTGAGTTGGGTGGTTTTTTGCATGGGGTAATCACTTTTAGTCACATTTTACGACTATTATTTAAGCAAATGTAAATTTTTATTGGATTGATCTACCTCATACAAGGTATATTTCGTTCCAAAATAATAAATAATCATTAGACAGGTTCGCTGTGACACCGACAGTAAAAGCACAATCTCATGCAAGCGCGCGCTTACCTTATCTTAATACTTTTCCTAAGTTATTGATTGGCGGCCTGTTGTACTACGCTTTAGCGCAGTTCGGTATGACCTTTATGGCGACTCAGCCTGCTAATATCACCTTGATTTGGCTCAGTGTTGGTGTAGCGCTAGTGATGTATTTGCGCTTGGGCAAGGCATCGGCCATTGTGGTTTTTATTGCAAGTTTCGCTGCTAATTATCCTGGTATGCAGGTGGCGGACATGGCCCATGGGGTAGTGCATACCAGTATCGCGGCTTTGATTGATACACTTGCGCCTTGGGTGATGGCGGGGCTTGTTAAACGCCATTTACAAAGTGGCTTAAGCCGCTTTCAAGACTTGGTCACCTTGGTTGTGCGAGTTTATTTGCTACCTATCGCGTTGTCTGTGGTGATGCTAACAGCCAACCTTATTTTAGGTGGGTATATTGGTAGCGAGCTCTTTGCTCAGTATGTGCTGCAATTGCTGTTTTCTGACATTTTAGGTGCTTTGCTGGTATACGCATTTTTTGATGCTTTTGTGAAGCAACAGCAATGGCCACTGCGTCAATCGGCACTGGCATGTGCGGCGATTGTGTTGGCTTTGGCGGCGATGCTCACAGCCAAACTTTGGCTCGGTGGCTTTATTTTCGCTGTTTTGCCTTGCGTACTGGTGATGATATTTGTCTGCGCCAGTGTCTTTGTTTATTCGGTATTGTTAGCCGTTGTAGCGGCGCTGGTGGTGCTTTTTGGTCATGACTTTGGCCCTTTTATTCAAGATACCCCCATGCAGTCATTGTTTATGCTGCAATCGTTTATCGTGACCCTTTCCATGTTGACCATAGGCGGGCGGCTATTGCAGTCGCAATTACTCAATGAGACTGATTCGAAACACTATTGGCAGCATCAAGCTCGGTTTGACGACTTGACCCAGTTAATGCAGCGAAATGCCTTTATGGATGCCGCTGAACACAGCTTACGCTGCGGTGGGCTAAGGGGAAAAAGTAGCAGCATTGCGGTCGTCGATTTAGATTTATTTAAGAAGGTGAATGACCGCTTTGGTCATCAGGCTGGTGATGAAGTATTGGAATGCGTGGCCTATTGCCTCACCAAGCAATTACGTGAGCATGACTTAGCCGCTCGTTTTGGTGGCGAGGAGTTTGTATTGTTACTCAGTGCTCACCTTGAGCAAGGCTGTGGCATTGTCGAGCGAATTCGCATCGCCATTAGTGAGCTTACTTTTGATGACTACCCCGAACTTCGCGTGACATGCAGTATCGGTGTTACTCACGTTAACCAAGGTGAAGATATCGGTTCTGCGCTCAGTCGTGCGGATGGAAGTCTCTACAAGGCAAAGCAGCAGGGTCGTAATCAAGTGTGTATTAATCACTAGGTGTATTCGCAGCGCAGTACAGGCCTAATTCGATGGCTTTAATGGTGGCTTGGGTGCGATCGCGCACCTCAAGTTTAGTTAATATCGTCGATACCGCGTTGCGAATAGTGCCTGGTGCTTTGTGTAATTTAGCGGCGATTTCTTTATTGGCATAGCCTGCACAAATAAGCTGTAAAATTTGCTGTTCGCGCGCTGTTAAGCCCTGTACTTGTGGCGTTATTGCACTGCGCTGCTTAGCCATTACCGCTTCTTTTAGTGCTTGTTGTAATACGCTACCGCCTTGAGAGAGTGCTGTGATCCCTGCAACTAACTCTTCCAGTGATGCATCCTTGAGCATGAACCCTTTGGCGTTGTGCTCAATAGCCCGAAACAAAATGTCGCTGTCGTTGAAGGTGGTTAGGATAAGGCAGGGCGGCGCGTGGTACTTCGCAAGTGCCTGTAGCACGCCTATGCCATCTAATCGTGGCATGCGTACATCCAGTAGAATTACATCCGCATCCACGTTTCCCTGTTGATAACACTCTAAAAAGGCTTGGCCGTCCACAGACTCACCACTGACGTGGATGCGCTTATCAAGCGCCAGCAAACTCGCCAACCCTGCACGAACTAAGTGTTGGTCGTCAACTAGGTGAACTTTAATGGTTGTCGTTTGCATAGGGAAACTCCGCATTTAGCACCATGCCTTTACTATTAGGTGTGAACGTAAACGTGCCGCCCAAGGTCTCAACGCGCTCCTTTAACCCCAACAGGCCATTGCCAGGCACTGGATTATGTAAGTGACCACCATTGTCACTGATCGTCAACCGCAGTGGATTATGGTTAAATAAATGTATATGTAGCTCCGTAGCAAGCGAATGCTTTAAAGCATTGGTAATTCCCTCTTGAGCACAGCGCAGCACACATTGGGCATAATTAAGTTGTGCCAGCAGTGGGTGAGCTTGGTAGTGTACAACCACCGCAATGCGTGGCGTGTTTTCAGCTAACTGCATTAAGGTAGACTGTAAATCAATCGGGCTGTGGTTGCGTTTATCACTGACCACAGAGCGCACACTAGCAAGCGTTTGCCGAGCATGCTGATAACAGTGTTCAAGTTGTGGTTTAAGCGTATCCGAGGCGGTACGCCGAGCAATATCGAGTTGCATTATAAGGCTCGTTAATTGATGGCCTACATCATCATGCAGTTCACGCGCAAGGTGTAAGCGCTCTTCACTTGCTCCAGCTTGGATTAATAAGGCTTGAGTGGTTTGCAAGGAGGCATTACTGATTTGCAGTGCTTCTTTGGCTTGCTGTTCAGCCATTGTGCGTTGGCTCACCACTAACGCGAATAAGCAAAAGGCGCTGGTAGAAAGGGTATTCAAAACAGGCCATGGGTGGTGCCAATAAAATCGCTGTAGAAGTAAAAAGAGTACCGCGTTGATAGCAATGCTGAGGTAACAGTAACGCAGCGGTAAGTAATAAACCAAAATGGCGCTAAACATCACCATGTAGATGAGAATCAGTGTTGCGCTGGTGAGCAGTTGCAGGCCGATAATGCCCACACCAATAACAACGAGCAGTACATAGCGCAGCGGGTAGCCGTAACTTTGCTCTTGCTCGTTTATGACCAGTAGTAAGCAAAGCAACATGAGTGTGTGTATCACCACTTCTATGGTGGCTAATGCAGTAAATCCATGCTCAGCGTTGAACATGATGCGCGGTATCGCGATAACGGCCCAAGTTACGAGCACGACCACTAACCAAGATAACTGATAACGAAAGTATTTTTTCATTTCTTAACTATATCCACAGCACGCATCTAACACCAGCAGTGCAACGCATGTTGTGACAGATGTCACGCGCCAAAATGACGAATGTGACTTACCGCGTCAGCACGGCGTTTGTACTCTAACACTGTTAATTGGCAACACAGTGAGAAGAGTTATGTATTGGTTACATCAAGGGGCGCTTTATATACATATTGTATTAGGATGCATTGCTTTAGTGTTATTTTGGCTGCCAGTGTGCGCAAGCAAAGGCTCCCGGCTGCACAATCAAAGTGGTAAGGCCTATGCGTATGTGATGTACGCAATTGCAGGCAGTGGCCTTTTTTGCTGTGCATTAGTGCTATTAGACCCGTTGGGCGCGCGTAATATCGATACCCTGAGCACGGCAGAGGAGTTACGCCGCTATCTTCAGGTTAACCATCGTATGGCATGGTTTTTAAGCATGTTGTCAATGTTGGTGTGGGTGTCGGTTTATCATGGCCGGCGAGTGTTGGTGGCCAAGGAGCAGCGTTCCTTATTACGCACGCCTACTCACCTTGGGCTTATCGCAGCTCTGGCTGTATGTGCGTGTTATACCTTTTACCTAGGGTGGCAACAGCAACAAGTTTTATTGCTGGCGTTCTCGGTGTTAGCCATGGTTATTGCAGTCACTATGGCGCATTATATTTACCGACCCTCTCTGCGGCCTCGTAGCTGGGTTATTGAGCACCTGAGCGCCATGATAGGCTCCGGTATTGGTGTGTATACCGCTTTTGGTGCCTTTGGCGGACGCCGTCTATTCAATGCGGTATTAGGAAGTGATGCCCAGTTAATTGGTTGGCTGCTGCCCACCCTGGTAGGTAGCGCGGGCTTGATGTACGCCGCACAGCACTATCGTCGACGCTATGGTGTCTAGCTTGGCGCACTTTACAAAGGCAGTTACACTGAGCCGCAAATAAAGAAAAAAGAGAAAACGCCCATGAGCCTACCGGGAAAAATTGTATGTATTGGCCGTAATTATGTTGAGCATATTCACGAGTTAGGCAATGCTATTCCAGAGCAGATGGTGGTATTTAATAAGCCTAGCAGTAGTCTTAGCCAGCACCTTTATGCTCAGCATCAAGGCGATAGGTTGCATTACGAAGCTGAGATCTGCTTGCGTATGACCGAGCAAGGTCTCACTCAAGCAGCGGTGGGGCTTGATTTAACTAAGCGCATGCTGCAAAGCCAACTCAAGCAAGCAGGACTGCCTTGGGAGCGAGCTAAAGCCTTTGATGGTGCCGTGGTGATGAGCGACTTTATTGATATTAGCGAAGCACAGATTTCGCAATTGGGTGTGCGTTTACTGATTGATGGCAAGCAAGTACAACACGGTGAAGTAAAGCATATGATGTATCCGCCTCTTATGGCGGTGCAAGAGCTGGCCACATTTATGGCTCTGCAGCCGGGCGATTGGCTGATGACTGGCACCCCTAAAGGCGTTGGTGAAGTACACGCAGGGGCTGAGTTTACGGCGCAGCTGCTGCTCTCCCAAGAGGTGATAGTGAGCCAGAGCTGGCGCGCAAGAGATAACTTGACTGTATAAATAAACAGTATTAGGCTTGTGCCACCAAATCGGAATTACCGAGTTTATGTACAACAAGTCTTTACCCCCAACCTATTATCATGATCACTTCTTGGAGTTGTTGCATTTTTTCCAGCACCAAGGCTGGCATTTATGCGGTGCTCATGAACAACGCTTTATTGATGACTTTTTAGCCTTGCCAAAAAATGCCCAGTGTGTGTTGGTGCGCGGCTTTAATCGCAAGTCTGATTTTCTTGAACAAAGCAGCTTGCATTATGACGAGATAGAGCAAGCGCCTCTGGCGCTCGCCTTGCTTAAGCGTCGGGGTTGGTTGCGTCATGTGCACGAGGAGGAGTTTGAACAATGGCTTGCAGCATTAACCAAAGCTGAGCTAGTCGCACTTTGTCGTGAACTGGGACTACCCAGGGTGGCGTTGTCTAAGCGTAAAGAGCAATGGTTGGGCTATTGCCAAACCCACGTGAGCTTTGCCAAAGCTTGCCACAGTCATGTGTTTCTCAGTTATGTAGTCCATGCCTATAACCCGGTTTTAGCGTATTTATGTTTTATCTTTTTTGGTCGTCTACAAGCAGGGCTGGGCCATTTCTCGTTGCGTGATTTAGG
Source organism: Pseudoalteromonas sp. CO325X (assembly GCF_004208955.1). Lineage (NCBI taxonomy): Bacteria > Pseudomonadati > Pseudomonadota > Gammaproteobacteria > Alteromonadales > Pseudoalteromonadaceae > Pseudoalteromonas > Pseudoalteromonas sp. CO325X. Next base: position 266,373 of record NZ_SGPG01000032.1, on the reverse strand, counting down.
GATCATGCGCACCCAACAAGGCAAGGTCATCCCGCGCTTTGACACCTTAGAGGAGGCTAAAAGTGCGTTCACTTATGCGCAATTACGGGCCCAGGTTAGCGAGTTGAGCGAGCAGCAGCTGGTGCAGCATGGCGAGCAAGTAACGCAGCTTCCAAACGCTATAGGTGCGTTGGCAGAGCGCTATTCGCATGAGTATCTCTATCGTTTAGGTAAAGCCTTACTCGCGGAACCGCTACATCAAGATTTAGCATTATCAGTGCTAACACACAGTGAGGATAATCGCGCCATTGAGTTGCTGCTGCGCCAGCGCTTTAAAAAAGGGCACAGGCAATGGGTTGAGCAGCGTTTATGCGCATTGATTGACGATCCGCCTAGCGATGAGGTATTTGTATTCGCCGAGGATTTTTACGCTTTAAAATATCAAGGCAAACGCACCAGCGTACTGAGCGACCTGCTGGCAGAGAAAGAACCGCTGGCTATAGATGAGGCGTATCGCCATCAAGTCGAGCAGGGGGTGATCGATTTATATACCCAACGCGGCGAACAAGCGCTGCATAGCGAAAATCAGTTGTGGCAACACTTATTTGCGCTCTGTTTTTGGCACTTATTGTTTGATGGCGAGCAGGCTGGCAGGGGGAGTGAGTTTGATGTTTTTCCTGCAAGCTTACGTGACGGTCAGTTTTATCACTATTATCAGCCGCAAATACGCGAACTGTTCGCAGAGCATAGCAGTAAAGGGGCGTTAATCACTCACATCAGCGCGGCGGCCAGTCGCTACTACCATCAGCCTAACGCATTTATTCGATGGCACGAAGAAGTATTAGCGCCATTAGTCGCTCTCATCAATCATGCCCCTCTAAGTGCGGTTTATACGCAGCTGGAAACCATGGCGAAAGACTTCCGCAGCGCCAAGGACGGTTATCCAGATTTGATGGTGATCACATCTGGCAAAGTGCGTTTTGAAGAAATAAAAGCGCCGGGTGATAGCTTGCGCCGCAATCAGCTGGTGGCGTTAAAACAATTGCAGCGTGCCGGGTTTGATGTCAGTGTGCAAACCGTACACTGGCAGGTGAACAGTGAACAGCCTTATGTGATTGTTGATATAGAAACCACCGGTGGGCGCCATCAAAGCCATCGGATCACCGAAGTCGCCGCTATCAAGGTAGTGGCTGGTAAGGAAGTCGCACGTTGGCATTCGTTAGTTAACCCACAGCGTCACATACCGCGAGCAATTACCGAGCTTACCGGCATAGATAATGTGATGGTGGCCGATGCCCCTATATTCGCAGAGTTAGCAGACTCGCTGTGGCAATTTATGCAAGGCTGTATTTTTGTCGCCCATAACGTTAACTTTGATTATGGCTTTTTAAAAGCAGAATTCGCCCGTACTGAGCGCCACTTAAGTATGGCAAAGCTATGTACGGTGCGCTTGGGTCGCAGTTACTTGCCCGGACATGCATCATACTCTCTAGCACGTTTAAGTGCCGATTTAGATATTGTATTGTCGCGGCATCACCGCGCCATGAGTGATGCAGAAGCAACGGTGGCAATTTTTAATTTAATACAACAACAAAGGCAAGAATAACAATGGAATTATCAATGTGGTTAGCGCTGGTAGGAATATGCTTGATGGGGGCGATGTCTCCTGGGCCCAGCTTGGCTGTGGTGCTGAAGCATTGTCTAGCCAGTGGTCGCACGGCGGGTATTGTCACCGCATTGAGCCACGGTTTTGGTGTGGGTGTGTATGCCTTAATCGCGGTGTTAGGGTTGGGCGCACTTATTCATCAGTGGCCAATGTTGTACACCGCGCTCATTTATGGAGGGGCGGCTTATCTCGTATACCTCGCTATTAACAGTTGGCGTAGTAGTGCAGGAAAGCTGACCATTGAGACAACCCAAGGGAGCTATAAAAAAGCCGCCACAGATGGCTTTGCTATCGCTTTTTTAAATCCTAAATTAGCTATTTTCTTTATCGCGTTATTTTCTCAATTTATCCCCGCAGAGCAAGTCAATACCGTGCAAGGCGCTGTTATGGTGGCAACGCCTACCGTCATTGATGCTAGTTGGTATGTGCTAGTGGCACTGTTGTGCAGCCATGGTCGATTTTTACCTGTATTGGAGCGCAATCAAGTGTTGATCAATCGCTTACTCAGTGTTGCCTTTATGGGTCTTGCGTTGATGGTGGTTGCTCGTCAGTGGCTTTGAGCACGTGAGTTTTATAAACTGCATCAAAGTCAGTGAAATAGGGGGCTAACCAAAAACGCTGTGACAGCACGTAATTGGTATTTTCCAAAACGTCTTGTTTGAGCGCTTTGTTGATGGCTGAAATAGCTTGCTCAGCGAAGCTGTCTGCAGCGCTCGCGGAGCAGCCTACTGCACCTCTGACTAAGTCTTGTGTGAGGTTGGTTTCTAAGGCGCGGATATTGCCGTATTTCTTAGCAAAATAGCGAGCCATATACGGGTAATCAAGGGTGTAGTCGATGATGTCATGTTGTAGCATTTCAGCAATTGCACCGCTTTCGCCATCGGCGCGATAACTCAATACCGCAGGGCGGGAGTGAGCAGTTTGTTGTAGTAACGTTTGCAGCTCGCCACTAAAACGTCGCGCAGCCACTTGGCCGTAAGTAAAAGAGTCATCGGCAAACAAACTCGCCAAATTAATAGGCTTACCATGGACTTGTGTGAGTTGATCGCGCTTATCTACCGTAGTGATAAGTGTAAAGGGAGGATACACCGCTGTGGGGATGCTTAGCTTTGCAGTATGTGTATCTTTATTTCGGTGGATCATACACGGGAAGCACACCTTTTCGCCTTCATTCATATAGCGGTGAATACGCTTTTGCGGCAATAGCAGCTTTTCATGTTCAATACCTGGCATCTTGGTGATGAGCTGGTTGAGCAACTCATCACATAGCCCTGCAAAGGGATACTCTGTAGTACGAGGTAAATGGAAGGGCGGAGTCTTGCTTTGCAGCCAAATGATTTTCTCTACCGTTTGCGCCTTAGTACTCCAAGCTGTACATAAAACCAAAGTGGCAACAAGTAGTTGTCGTGGCTTAAGCATAGTCTCTCCCTGTGCGGTAATGGTATTTACAGTGTGCTCTAGGTGAGTATAGAAATTCATATGAGTCTCGCCAGTTTCTCTAAGGGGGAGACAAAGCGCGAGATCCATGTTGTGAAGTGCGGGAACTCATCTAGACTGAAAAGACGGGTGTCTATGAGGCAGAATCACTAAAGGGACGATGACAGTGACATGGTTTGAGCGCTACGGGTTAATAGTCATGCTGGCCGTTCTCACTACCCTGTTTGCGGGGGTCGGTTATTACGCATACGTGTTGGTCCAAAGCAGCGAAGCAAGTAACGCCAAACAAACAATCAATAGCCAGCTAGCGATGCGAGTTGACGATTTACAGCAACATTTCGAATACGGGCGCAGCCAAGTTCGATTTCTTGCTAATACTCCTCCTAATCGTGGCATTATCCGCGCCCTTGATAACCAAGGCTTTGATGAGCAAGATAAAACATCGCTAAGTCAATGGCGTGACCGCCTCGCGACTATATTTCGCTCCTACATTCAAGAGCACGGAGATGTGCTGCAAATTCGCTATATTTTGGCTGATAAAAATTATTCCGAATTGGTCAGGGTAGAGCTCGTCGACGACGAAATAGTACGTACACCACAGTCCCAACTGCAAGCTAAAGGGGGCAGAGACTATATATCCCATAGTATGCAGCTGCAAAGCCAGCAAACCTATGTCTCTGATATCAACCTGAATCACGAGTTTGGACGCGTGCAGGAACCTTACCAGCCGACTTATCGCATCACTCAACTGATTCATGACGAGCAGGGCCAACCCCGGGCCATATTAGTCGTCAACTATGACGCTAATGTATTGATTAATTCGATAGCACAGGGGCTTGCTCAAGGCTTAGAGTTAATTGGTATCGGCGCTCAACAGCAGTTCTTTGCTCATCCTGATACACGCTGGCTATTTGCCAATGAATTCAATGCTACCTTCGTGCCCGCGCAGCAGCAATTTGTTCGCACCAATAAACAAGAGTTGGGAATGCAGGTGTACTTAGATAAGCTCTCTGCTCAGCACGTTTATGCGCAACAGCAGCCGATAACCGTTGGCAGTCCACAAACACCTATCGCCCTGAGCCTTGCACTTTACCTCAGTAAAGAAAGTCTCGCCATGGCGATAGACAGGCGTTGGCAGGTGTGGTTGGGGGTACTCATCATTCTCTATGTCATTTTGTTACTCAGTGCCTTAACGTACCACCATTTTGTTATTCGTCAGCTGACCTTGTCGCGCACGATTCGTGAATACCACACCATTTTTCAACGCACCGCAATGCCTGTGCTGCTGTTAAATAGCAAAGGGGCTGTGTGCAGTGCTAATCCGGCAGCTGAGCAGCTATTTAATTCTGTAAATGGTTCTGAAAATCAGCACTTTGCCACATTATTGGGCTTCGAAGAGCGGCAATGCAAGCAAATTCAAGCCGCTATCGATAAGCGTGAACACCTTGATATGGAATTAGGTATCAGTAATGCTGATGGTGAAGAGCGGCAAGTCAATGTTAGCGTGTTACCTGTGTACGAGCAGAAGCTGCCAACCTCTTCTGCGGTGGCTGCATTGCTGCTTTATGATCATACTACTGAGTTTAATTTACGCCGACAATTGCAGAATATGAATGCCTCTCTCGAGACTAAGGTAGCCGAACGCACAGAGCAACTTGAAGCGACGCGCAAGGAAGCGGAGCAAGCCAACGAAGCCAAAAGTCTATTTGTAGCCAATATGAGCCACGAGCTGCGCACCCCCATGAATGGCGTATTTGGCATGCTCAACCTGATCAAAAAAGAGCCGTTAAGCGAGCAACAAAACCATTATCTGCAATTAGCACAGGCCAGTGCTACGAATCTAACTGGGCTGATTAACAGTGTACTTGATATCTCTAAAATCGAAGCAGGAAAGATGGAGCTGGAAGTACAAAGTGTCAATTTAGAGGTGGTGCTCAGTGAGTTATTACAATCCAATTCCATTCGCCCAAAAGAGAAGGGACTGTTGCTGTTATTAGATAGCAGTGGCTTGACTCAACCTACGTTTTTGGGAGACGTCACCCGTATTCGACAAATTTTTACCAACCTGCTCGGTAACGCCATTAAATTTACCGACAATGGCCATGTGTTAATCAAGGTGCAAAGTCGGCTACAAGAAGGTCAGTACCGTATTGATTTTGTTGTAGAAGATTCAGGTGTGGGTATCGAGCCGAGCAAGCTAAAAGATCTCTTTAACTCGTTTACACAGGCGGATAACAGCATTACCCGCAAATATGGCGGCACCGGACTAGGGTTAGCTATTACTAAACAACTTGTACAGCTGATGGGGGGCGAGATCCGTGTTGAGAGTGAGCTTGGCAAAGGATCGCGCTTTATCGGCCATATCATGTTACGTAGTGCTGAAAACCGTGCAGTAATGGCTGAGCCTTTGGCTGGGTCTTGCGCAGTTATCATCGATGAAGTAGCCATACGTAAACAGGTGATCACGAATCATTTGCGCCAGTGGGGCGCTGAAGTAATCGACGCTGACTGGCATGATGTTGACCAACTCGCAGCGTCTGGTGATTTCCATCAGTTGCTATTGTTTGTCGACGCTACGAAACAAGGCCGAGAGGTGCAAGCGCATTTACACACCTTATTACATGCCCAGCATAGTGAAAAACTTAAAGTCATCGTCAATTGTAGTCAGTATCAAATGAATACGGCGTTTGCTGAGCAATATGACAATGTTGAGTGCCTCTTACCACCCATTTCTGCTGTGGTATTGGCCCATATTTTGTTTTCAGCCGAAGGGGCGGAGCAGCCACTGTGTGATAGCCCACCGGTCACCGCACTCGACTTTCATTCGGTTTCAGGTGCAAAAGTGCTAGTGGTAGACGATAACGCTATTAACCAAGTGGTTGTGACCGGTGTCTTTAAAGATTTACCCATTACCCTAGTCAGTTGTGGGGATGGCAAGCAAGCGTTAGATATTCTCAATGCTGATCCGCACTTTGACGTCATTTTAATGGATTGCCAAATGCCGGTGATGGATGGCTACAGCGCCAGTTTAGCGATTCGCCGAGGGGATGCGGGTGAGCATTACACCGGCATTGCGATTATCGCGATGACTGCCAACGCCATGGCAGGGGATCGCGAACGCTGCTTGCAAGCGGGTATGAGTGATTACATCACCAAACCTGTTGATGCTGATCAGCTGTTAGAGAAAGTGTATTACTGGCTCAGCGTAGCCAATGTGAAAAAGCGCACGCAAATAGATGTGAAATCAGAAAAGTAGCCTATTACAGGCTACTTCCACATTAAAAGGGAGCGGGATAGGCTTTTAACACTGAGTCGATTTGCGCCAGTGCTTCGTCCTCAAGCTGGATATCAAATGCAGCAATGTTTTCCTCAAGTTGCGCCACAGTGGTTGCACCAATGATTGTGGAGGTAACCCCTTGCACTTGGTTACACCACGCCAGGGCCAGTTGTGCCGCCGTCATATTGTGCTCTTTCGCGATAGCCTGATATTTAGCAACCGCTTCTTGCGCAAGGTGAGTATCGCGGAACAAGCCGTTACGCTGGGCTATAGTCCAACGCGAGCCTTGTGGCCGGGCTCCTCCTAAGTATTTACCACTGAGCATGCCCCCCGCTAAAGGTGACCAAGGCAAATAAGCGATGCCCTCATGGTGACACTGCTCAAGCAGATAAGGCCAATCTTTGGCATGCACTAAACTGAACTCATTTTGCATCGATACCATGGCCGGTAGCGAATACTGCTTCGCTAAATCAAGGTACTGATTTAAGCCCCAAGGCGTTTCATTTGAAAGGCCGCAGTGGCGAATCTTGCCAGCACGAACACACGCATCTAAGCCCTCTAAGATAGCGTGCATTTGCGCCCGCTGCGCGCTTTTATCTATTTGCTGCAAATCCACCATGCCTGGCCACTGTTTACCAAAATGTGGCGAGGTGCGGTTAGGCCAATGAATTTGATAAAGATCGATATGGTCGCTCTGTAAACGTTGCAACGAACCATCAACGGCACTGATGACTGACTCTTTGGTGATATCACCACCGTCGCGGACCCAAGCTAGGCCATTCCCAGCCACTTTGGTGGCAATAACCACATCCTTACGTTTGTCGCTATGGCGGCTTAGCCAATCACCAATAATGGCTTCGGTTTTACCGTAGGTTTCCGGCGTCGGGGGAACCGCATACATCTCTGCAGTATCAATAAAATTAACGCCTTGAGCCAGTGCGTAGTTGAGTTGCTCATCGGCATCTTGTTGAGTGTTTTGCCTACCCCACGTCATACTCCCTAGGCACACCCGCGATACATTTAAACCACTGTGACCAAGTTTTGTATAGTGCATTGAGTTATCCTTTTTCATTCGCATGCAGGAATGTACGTAAGGTATCACTCAATGGTGCTTTTTGCGATGTCTTGAAATCGAACATCACCACTCGAGCTTGACCCTCGGTAACAATGGCTTGCTGGGCACAAGAAAACACCGTGTAGTGAGTCATAAAACCTGCTTCGGCAATCTCGCTAACGCTGACTCCAATGAGTAAGGTGTCGGGGAAGGTAACCGGGCGCTTGTATTTACAATAGTTGTCAGCCAGTACGGGGCCTATCTTCTCTGCCTCGAGGCGATCAAACAGCCCCGCTTGCGCAAAGAAATCAATACGCGCTATCTCAAAGTACTTAAAATACATACTGTTATTGACGTGTTGTAGCGCATCCATATCACCCCAAGCCACTTTAATTTCACAGGCGTGCGGAAAGCGTTCTAAAAACTGTTGTTGTTTATCTGGCATGAGTAAATCCTTAGAGTTTTTACTCAGACTAGCACGACAGCTTGTGCAAACAAACAACAAGCGATCAATGGATTTAGGTGCTTGTCATTGTGATGCTTTTGATAAAGCGCTGCTGCTGTCTAAAAGGTAAGAGAAGTAAAAGCTTCATATATAATCGCACGAGCTACTTCTTTAAAAGGAGCTTGAAAGTTGAAAGCGGACTCTCTACTTAACATATCCATGTCCAAGTAATATTTTCAGGTTCTAGCTCCCCCGATGGGGAGGGTGATCTTTGTGCTATTTTACAGCAGACAGGCCAGATCAATTGCTAATATAATTATTTGTTAAGTCTTCGACTTTCCGCCTTCCATTGCTCCACTTTAAGCAAAAACTCGTCGTAGTCGACTTCTCCCTTTTTATTTGCTTCCTCAAACCAAGGAAATGCTTTATTTCTTAACTTAGATACCGCTGATACACAGTATTTTGAATCAAAGACGTAGTAGTCTGGAGGGAAGCCTCTACCCCCACGTCTAGTTGAATAATAATAGCATTCTTCATAGCCTTGACTCTCAATATAGCTTTCTACGATAAAGTTGGAAATGGGCGCTAGTATTAAGCCTATTGGAAAGACGAGTAAGCCTATGAGTAGCACGCCTAGCGAGATGCTAGAATTAAAGCGGCGGTTTATAAATGTGGGTAGAATCATTATAGCAAATGATAACATTGGAGTGATACAAAGGATAAGTCCAAGAGTATAGCCAGCTTCTTCGAAAAAAAATATCTCGCCTTTATCAACAAGCTTCAGCAATTCAACTGTCTCGAAAAACTTGTATATATATCCATAAGAAATTGCTGTAGTGGCTATTAATGTGCCAATAGTGCACCCAATCATATATGCAAGTTTTTTAGGTGGGGTGCCGGGCTCAATAAAAGGCCGTTTACTTAAAATATCCATATTCTAATAATATTCTCAGATTATAGCCTCCTAAATAGGGAGGCGTGATCTTTAGTGTTACTTTGTAGCAGATAGACCAAGGAAGTTTTCAACTTGGGCTATTCATCCTTAAAAAAAGGGCTTTCTGCTTTCCATTGCTCGACTTTGAGCAAAAACTCGTCGTAGTCGACCTCTCCCTTTTTGTTCATTTCTTCAAACCATGGGAGTGCTTTATGTATTAAAACAGAGACTTCGGATACACAATATTTTGAGTCAAAGGCATAGTAGTCTACGGGATTGTAACCACTGCCAGAATAATAACTACATCTGCTATAACCTTTCTCTTCAATATAACTCTCTACTAAAAAGCTTGAGATGGGAGCGGTTATTATACCTATCAAAAGTGGTAGTCCGCCCACAATGCATGACCATCTTACTATTGGCTTGCTAAATCTTCTATTTATAAAAACAGGTAATGTTAAAAATATAAATATTATGATGGTGATTATGCATAAGACTAACCCTAGAGATTGTCCTGCCTCGTAGAAAAAAAATATCTCACCTTTATCAACGAGTTTTAATAATGAGATTGTTTCTAAAAATTTATCAAAAACTCCTTTTGATAAAATTACCAAAATAGGCAGGGCGAAAATTCCACATAAAATTCCGCGCGCTACTTCTTTAAAAGGCGTTTGGGAAGTGAAAACTGACTCTTTACTTAAAATATCCATATTAATGTTCTCAGGTTCAAGTCACTTCATTGGGAGGCGCGACATTCGGTGCTTTTTATAGCAGATAGATATAAAGAGTTGTCAATTTGGGCTATTCATCCTTAAAAAAAGGGCTTTCTGCTTTCCATTGCTCGACTTTGAGCAAAAACTCGTCGTAGTCGACCTCTCCCTTTTTGTTCATTTCTTCAAACCATGGAAGTGCTTTATGTGTTAAAACAGAGATTTCGGATACACAGTACTTCGAGTCAAAGACGTAGTAGTCTGCAGGGTTATAACCACTGCCAGAATAATAACTACACCTGCTATAACCTTCCTCTTCAATATAACTCTCTACTAAAAAACTTGAGATGGGAGCAGTTATTATACCTACCAATAGTGCTAGTGCGCCAATAAACGAAGACCAGCCTATAATTTTTTTGCTGAACCTTCTGTTTATAAACACAGGTAAAGCCAGAAAGATAAAGAGAGATATAGTGATAATGAAAAATATAAACCCTAAAGATTGCCCAGTTTCATAGAAAAAAAATATTTCACCTTTTTCTGTAAGTTCTAACAAAGATATTGTTTCTAAAAACTTATTTATTAAAGTATTAGAAATTAAAATTAACACTGGTATTGCAAAAAAAACAGTTACTATTAGCCCTGCAACTTCCTTATATGTGAATCCAGTTTTAAATATTGGTTCTTCTTGGAATATTTTCATTTTTAAATCTAATATGTGTTCTTTTTAAATATCCCACTTATGTTCGGGACGGCTAGTAGGTTGTGTATGAATTTTTCATATCCATCTGGGGTGTTCTCTATTTTTAAAATAATGTTCTTGTTTTTTAATCTCCAAAAGAGTTCTTCTTCATTTTGAGCTAATAGATCAGCTGTATTTTTAACGAAGTGTTCAATTTGTTCATTGAATACGAAAGTTGCGGATCCAGAAAAGAGTAGGCTCACCGTGACCACAACGGCCATCGGTATAGCCGCAGCCATTGAGGTACCAAAAATAAATGTGCCTGCAAAAACAATTCCAGCAGCAGTAGCTATTGAAGCCAAAGCGATTGCATAATCAACAGCGACACCCACTACAAAGTGATGCCACGTTAATTCATCATCCATTAATTGATCAAAACCTCGAATCACAGGCGATAAAACCAAAGTCATCACAAACCCTGATCTTAGCACGCCTTTTGCTGCTTGAGTGCCGGCTGCGATATTAAACACTTTTGGATTCTTTGCTATGTACCAGGTACCAGCAAGAAAAGGTCCAAAACGTGAATTACCCTTCATAACCACGCTGATTGAGCCACCATAACGCTTTACTTGATACTTAGACAGTATTCGCGCTTTACTCATTATATCGTGAAGCATTCCCTTGAGCACTTTAATATCATCTATTGCAGGGGCCATAACAACCGCTTTTTTGATATAGTCATAGGCTGTGTCGCGCTGCTCTTTGGTGAGGTTGCCAAGCTCAGCACTTTTACCAAACAGATCGGCTATATCTAGTCGCGAAAAGCCGATTTTTAAAAGGGTACACACATAAAAGTCAAAGAATTCATCGGTATTCATTTGAATCACCGTTAAACTCTCGCTTTGCTTTAAAACTCGAGCGAATGCGTTCGACTTTTGCTGATCTTGAACTGAATTATAAGTGTTGTAGAGGTTATATGCTGTTAAATGGGTTGGGACAGGCATTTTAATCATCCTTTTAAAGTTGTATTCCATTACCTCTAGCCATCCTGCTAGAACGTTAAAATATAGCACACGCCTGTTCTAGTTAAAAGTGTCTGCCACCTTGAAAAGGTTAAGTGTGTTGTGCGGAGTCAGTTGCGGGTTAACGTCATCAAGCCGTGCTTAAATAACGTACCCGCTATTAAGAGCTAACGCAAGTTTTTATCATGGTGAATGTTATAGAGGGTGAACAGCCTTCAAGAGTGCGTTTGTATGGCCTCAGCAGATAGGGTGTTGTGGAAGGGCTCGGGCAGCAGGCTACTTTGAGTAGCCTGCCAGAAGTTATCAGTGATTCAGCGTGTTAGCGCATAGTAACAAACTCTTCTGAGCCGGTGGGGTGAATGGCAACCACGGCATCAAAGTCGGCTTTGGTCGCGCCCATTTTCATTGCTACCGCAAAACCTTGGATCATCTCATCAACGGTGAAGCCAATACCATGTAAGCCGACCACCTTTTCGTCACTGCCAGCGCATACTAATTTCATTGCGCATGGTTGGCGGTGCTGGGTGACGGCGGTATACATTGCTGCAAACGTAGAGCTGTACACTTTGATATTTTCTTCGCCATATTGGTTGATGGCCTCTTGCTCGGTGAGACCAATAGTGCCGATAGGTGGGTGGCTAAATACCACGGTCGGAACTAGGTCATAATCCATTTTCGCATTAGGCATTTCTGGGTTGAAAAGGCGCTCAGAGAGTAAGCGACCTGCTTTAACTGCAACCGGTGTGAGTTCAATGCCATTTTCGATAATGTCGCCAACGGCATAAACGTTTTTGGCAGTGGTATTTTGGTACTCATCGACCTTCACATAACCACTTTCGTTTACCTCTACACCTGCAGCAGCAACGTTAATAGCATCGGTGGTAGGCGTGCGGCCAATGGCCCAAATTACTTCATCGACATTTTGGCTGTGGCCATTTTCAAAGTGAATGGTGAGGCTGCCATCGCTTTCTTTCACCACCTCTTTAGGCGAGCATTCGGTATGTAGGGTTGGCCCTTCTTTTTTCATGACCTCCACTAACGTCTCTACCAGCATGTTGTCGAAATTGCGCAGTGGTGCATGACGGCGCACAAACAGGTGCGTTTCTGTGCCGAGGGCATGCAGTACACCGGCAATTTCTACGGCAATGTAGCCAGCACCCACAACCGCAACGCGTTTAGGCTGCTCGGTGAGTTCAAAGAAGCCGTTCGAATCAATGCCATACTCAGCACCAGGAATATTTGGAATAATAGGGCGTCCGCCCACGGCAATAAGGATATGATCGGCACTGTAGTGCTCGCCATTCACCTCTACGGTATTGCTATCAATAAACTTGGCAAAACCATTAATCACAGTTACACCGTTGCTGGCCAAGTACTTGTTATAGCCTTGGTGAATACGGCCAATATAGGCCTCACGGCTTTCTACCAGCTTACTCCAACTGAAACTCTTTAGTTCAACATCAAAACCATAATCTGGGGCGTATAGCTTAATTGCTTCTGCAACTTGGGCACCATGCCACATCGCTTTTTTAGGCACGCATCCTACATTCACACAAGTGCCACCTAAGTGAGTTGCTTCAATTAACGCGACGTTAGCACCACGCATGGCCGCTCTATTTGCCGAGCCAATGCCGCCACTACCACCGCCAATACAAATATAATCAAAATGTTGAGCCATAATTTTTTATTCCTATGAACTGATGTTGTCATCACTATATTGCCATACCTTAGCAGAAATAAGGCGGTGGATCTGCACTTGCATTTTCCATCATCGCCCCAAGAATGTAGGTATTAAATGAATAATGAGAGATTACTATGACCAACCCGTTGATTGGCCTCGAGGGCTTACCGCCATTTTCAAAGATCAAACCCGAGCATGTGGTGCCAGCCGTGGAGCACGGTATTGAGCAGTGCAAGAAAACCATTGAACAAGTGCTTGCTGGCAAAGACTTTACTTGGCAAGGGTTAGTGATGCCGCTGGAGGAAGCGGATGACAAGCTAAGTCGACTGTTTTCGCCCGTGTCGCATATGCACTCGGTGGTAAACTCTCAAGCTCTGCGTGAGGTGTATGACCAAGTATTACCTAAATTAAGTGAATACAGCACCTATGTGGGTCAGCACCAAGGGTTGTTTGATGCATACACTGCTTTAGCGCAAAGCGATGAATACGCGCAGCTGTCAAGGGCACAACAAAAAGTTATTGATAATGCCTTACGAGATTTTAAGCTCTCTGGCATCGCGTTGAATGCCAGTGATAAAAAACGCTATGGCGAAATATCCAGTCGCTTAAGTGAGCTTGCCGCTAAGTTTGGTAATAATGTGATGGATGCGACACTGGCATGGCAAAAGCATATTACCGATGAGCAGCAACTCGCTGGCTTACCTGAATCAGCAAAGGCTTTGGCGGCGCAAACAGCGCAGAGCAAAGAGTTAGAAGGGTGGTTGTTTACATTAGATATTCCTTCTTACCTGCCAATTATGACCCACGCCGATAACCGTGAACTTCGCCAAGAGGCCTACACCGCGTTCGTTACTCGTGCGTCCGATCAGGGCCCCAATGCCGGTGAATACGACAACAGCGCTATCATGGATGAGGAATTGGCACTGCGTCATGAATTGGCGCAGTTATTGGGTTTTGAAAACTATGCGCAAATGTCGTTAGCCACTAAAATGGCAGACTCCACTGAGCAAGTGTTTGGCTTCTTAAATGACTTGGCGGAAAAGTCGAGACCACAAGCGCAAAAAGAGCTAGAGGAGCTGTGTGCCTATGCCAAAGAAAAACACGATATTGATCAGCTCGAAGCGTGGGATTATGCCTACTACAGTGAAAAGCTAAAGCAAGAAAAGTACGCCATCAGCGACGAACAATTACGCCCGTACTTCCCTGAAGATAAAGTCCTCAGTGGTTTATTTAAAACAGTTGAGCAACTGTTTGGTGTGCGTGTTGAAGAGCAGCAAGATATCGATACATATCATGACGATGTGCGCTTCTTCGCCATTTATGATGGCAATAACACGCTGCGCGGGCGTTTTTACCTTGATTTGTATGCCCGTGAGCACAAGCGCGGTGGCGCTTGGATGGATGACTGCATGGGCCGAAAAATACGCTTGGGTGGGCAATTGCAAACCCCAGTCGCTTATTTAGTGTGTAACTTTAATCGCCCAATAGGGGATAAGCCGGCACTGTTTACCCACGATGAGGTGGTCACCTTGTTCCATGAGTTTGGCCATGGTCTGCACCATATGTTGACTCAAGTGGATGCCGCTGCTGTTGCTGGTATAAACGGCGTGGCTTGGGATGCGGTGGAATTACCAAGCCAGTTCTTAGAAAACTGGTGCTATGAGAAAGAAGCACTTGCCTTTATCTCTGGCCACTATGAAAGTGGCGAGCCCTTACCGCAAGAGCTGCTATCAAAACTGCTCGCGGCAAAGAACTACCAATCCGCTATGCAGATGGTTCGCCAGCTCGAGTTTTCGTTATTTGATTTTCATATTCACGCCGATTACAACCCCACTGCGGGCAGTGAAATTCAAATCATACTCGATAAGGTGCGCCAGCAGGTGGCAGTTATTCAGCCGCCGAGTTTCAACCGTTTCCAGCATGGTTTTGCGCATATTTTTGCCGGCGGTTACAGCGCGGGTTATTATTCTTATAAGTGGGCAGAAGTGCTCTCGGCCGATGCCTTTTCTAAATTTGAAGAAGAGGGCATTTTTAATAGCGATACCGGTCGTGCATTTTTAACCAATATCTTGGAAAAAGGCGGCTCTGAAGAGCCCGCAGTGCTATTTGAGCGTTTTCGTGGTCGTGCGCCAACCGTTGACGCATTGCTTAGGCACAGTGGCATCGCGGCTTAAGCCATACAACTGACAGCGCCTGCGGGCGCTGTTTGCTTTTCCTCCCCTATAAAACTCTCACTTTCTCTCGCAAAATCAGTCACTCATACTATGCTAATAGTAACTTTCTAAGTATGCGAGTGGCCAATGGCGAAAATAGTGCTGACCATCGACGATGACAAAGTGATTCACCACCTAGTGGAAGAAGCGTTATCTGGGATTGCTCAGGTGATCCACGCAAAAAACGGCGAGCAAGGCATACGTCAAGCGCAAAAGCACCAGCCTGATATCATTTTGCTTGATGTTGAAATGCCTAAAATGGATGGTTATGCGGTATGTAAAGAACTTAAAAATAATGAGCTTACGCAAGGCATTCCCATACTATTTTTATCCGGTCGTGCAGATTTAGAAGAACGCATTCGCGGTTATAATGCCGGTGCTGATGACTACATTATTAAACCTTTTGCCAGTGACGAGCTGGCAGCGCGTATTGATGTCTTGTACCAATACAAACAGCGCTCTAAGGAGTTAGAACACGAAGTTAATCGCGCTCAAAGTACCGCTGAAATGGCCATGACTGACTCGGGAGATATGGGACGTGTTATGCGCTTTGTTAGCCAGTCGTTTGCTACTCATGACTTAGCGAGCTTGTCGCGCAACTTTTTGGCCTTTTTTGAGCCAATGCGGCTCGACGTCGTGGTGGCGTTTTGGCACGAGGATGAGCATCAGTTCTTTGCTAACCATGGCGCAGAGTGTCCGCTAGAGCAGGAGCTACTGTTGCAACAGCGCCACGGTGAGCGCTTCGTTGATTTTGACGACAACACTATTATCAATTACCCCAAAGTGTCATTATTAATAAAGAATATGCCCATTGATGACAGTGCGTTGTATGGGCGCTATAAAGATTTATTCCCACATTTATTAGAGGCCACGAACGCGAAGTTACAGGATATGGAAAACAGTGACCAAGCGCTGCGCTGCGCAGCATTATTTGGTGAAGCGTTTATGGCGTTTGAAAGCCAGTTAATGAACAAGCTTGAGGCCCATGGTGAAAAAGAGTTATTGCGCCTAGTTGCCACTCAAGGAGCGCAGTTACAAAGTATTCGCAATGAGCTAATTCATTATATTGAGCAGTTCGCCCAACCTCCTTCAGAACAACAGTGCAGCAGTCAAACGGATGTTGAGCTGTTTTAGGCGGGAATTTAGTCCCTGCGAATAACGAACTTTTGTTACTATGGGCGCCTTGGTGATTTCTTGGAGCGAGCTGTGCAAATCTATTGCCGAATTCCGCAGGCACAAGGCTATGTTGATACCCTAGCAACACGTTTTCAACTAGCAGAGTATAACGACAACGACACTTTTTATCTTCAGTACGATGAACACGGCTTATCTTTGGTGAAACGGGATGAGCCAAAACTCGCGCCTATTCGTGTTGATTTCGTCAGCGGCGGCGCTGCGCACCGTCGTAAATTCGGTGGCGGCAAAGGCCAAGCGATTGCCAAAGCAGTGGGGCTAAACAAAGGCGCAATTCCCCATGTTCTTGATGCCACCGCAGGGCTAGGAAGAGACGCTTTTGTGCTGGCATCGCTTGGATGCACAGTGACTCTATTTGAACGCCACCCTGTGGTTGCTGCATTACTTGCCGATGGCCTAGAGCGGGCTTACATGGATAGCGAAATTGGCCCTTGGATGCGTGAGCGTATGCGCTTAGAGCATGGCGCGTCGCAGCAGTTATTACCGATTGTCAGTAGTGAGCAGCCTGTTGATGTCGTGTACCTTGATCCTATGTTCCCGCACCGAGAAAAGTCGGCTTTGGTAAAAAAGGAGATGCGCGTATTTCAAACCTTAGTGGGGGATGATCAAGACGCGGATGCGTTATTAGCACCGGCTCTTTCATTAGCGACAAAACGGGTTGTGGTAAAGCGCCCTGACTACGCCCCGTTTTTAGAAGGTAAAACGCCTAGCACACAAATAAAAACCAAGAAAAACCGCTTTGATGTGTATGTGAATGCAGCCATGAAATAAACCAAGTCGGTGGCGCCTTCAATACCCCTATATGTGTTTTTTAATACAACTGTCATAAATAGGTAATACGCTATCCCCACTTGCATTGGTGGGGTTTTTTATGCGTGTTTCTACTTTTACTCGTTTGGTAGCACTGTTGCTCTCAACAGCCAGTTTGGTGCTTGTTGCTGTACTTTGGTGGGCATCTAAAACCTTAGTCTCTTTGGAGCAACAAAACACCCACTATGGCGCTCTTAAAAATGACATTATCATCGGCTTATCGGGTGACATCGAAGACTACTTAAGCACTGGAGATGCGCAAAATCTGGTAGACGCCAAACAGCGCATCGAAACTATTCAAAATCAATACTTGCCCTCGTTGTCGGCGCAATTGCAGCACCAGCTCAATACCCGTTTGCAAGTACTGCTCGATGGCATTGACGGCGATTATCGCGCTCTGGGTAAGCTCTCTGGGAATGAAACCGCGTTATTAGATAACGCACTTCGGCAAATGGCGGGCTCGGCAACCTCGTTAATTAATTATGCCCAACAAGCACCGCAAGATAAGCGCGGCAGTGCCTCAAGGTACATTGAGTTGGCGGGAGATTATTACCAAGGCGTCCTTGATTTAAGCCTCGCAACTCAAGCGTTGTACCAAGGTTATAGCGCCGACAAACAGGTAGCGGTTGAACAAGCAGTAAAGCAGCTCAATGCTTTAGCGGCAGAGATTGAAAATACCGAAAACCTCGGGGTGATGAGTGAAGTAGATGAAGACGAGCTGTTTTTTGGTGCTGAGCCTGAAGACCTCGCCGGCGATATTAAAGCGGAGATCCGCAGCTGGCCAAAGCGTTATCCGCGCGATTTGCAAAGTACCATTGAACAAGGTCAAATTCACCAGCAGGGCATAATGCAACTGCGTACAGAAGTAAGCAGTGTCGTTGATGTGGTTATTGATGCTGAACAGCAGCTGCGCGCGGCTCAGAATGTTCTCAAGCAACGCCTTTTAGTGGTATTTGGCATTGCCATTGGTTTGTTATTTATTTTGGCTGCAGCGGTATATTGGTTGCAGCGCTCGCAAGTGCTGAACCCACTGCGCCAATTGCGCGACGGCTTCGCCACACTCATAGAAAGCAACGAACTTAACCCCATAGTAAGCAAAAATAGCGAAACGGAAGTAGGCGAAATTGCGGATTACTTTAACCAGCTGATTGAGCGCCAACGCAATGAAGTGCGTGAGCGCCAAGAGATGCTGCGCGTGATCAATGAGTTTATGAGTGACATGAGCGATAACCTGCAGCATATTCGCAGTGGTGCTGAGCAAACCTCAGCACATGCGTCGCACAGTCAAACCTTACTCGGTGAAGTGCAACGTATTGGCGATGATGTCAATGAAGTGAATAGCCAAGTGGCTGATAACGCCCAGCATACGCTGACCACCATGGCGCAAAGCTTAGGGTTCGCCGATGCTATGTTAGCGGCTTCGTCGACCACCGAGCAACGTATTGAGCAAGGCATGCAAAGTCTTAATCAGTTACTCGCTGGTGTTGAGGATGTCTCCAAGGTGTTGGATGTGATCAATACCATTGCCGAGCAAACCAATTTGCTGGCGCTTAATGCTGCTATCGAGTCGGCTCGTGCTGGTGAACATGGCCGAGGGTTTGCTGTCGTGGCCGATGAGGTGCGTAAACTGGCGCAGCAAACACAAGCTTCTTTGGGCGATACTCACGCCCAACTCAATAGCTTAAGTGCTAATTCGCAGCGCGTGTCACAACACATTGGCGAGTTGGCAACGCAAGCGCAAGCACAAACAGACAACGCCGAAGAGCTTAAGCGTAACGCCGAAGATATCTCTCAAAGCGCAGAGCATGCTAACCAAGTGGCGGCACAAGCAACCGACTATGCGCATCGCCAGCGTGATATGTTGATTGAATTCGAGCGCTCCATGCAAGATATGCAAACGCAAATTAGCGCATCGGATACCCGGGTTAAAGATATTCACCTGAGCCTGCAGCAACAAATGCAAAGTATTCGTGCTAGCCTAGGGCTTGATAATCAATCGGCTTAACCCCGTTTAAAAGAGGAAATAAATAATGATAGCCCAAGGCCAAGTGCTCCCTTCTGCCACTTTTTCCCTCCTTGATGAGCAAGGAATGACCCACCCCAGCACAGAGCAGCTTTTTGCTGGCAAAAAGGTTGTACTGTTTGCTCTGCCAGGCGCGTTTACCCCCACTTGCTCGGCTAAGCACCTTCCTGGCTTTATTGCTCATCAAGCGCAGTTTAGCAGCAAAGGTGTAGACAGCATCATCTGTTTATCGGTGAATGATGCCTTTGTCATGAAAGCCTGGGGTGAGCAGCAAGGTGCGCGGGGGATCACCATGCTAGCTGATGGTGATGCCAGTTTCACCAAAGCCATTGGCTTGGACAAAGACACCGCTGGTTTTGGTGGCATACGCTCGAAACGTTATGCCATGGTGGTTGACGATGGGGTCGTGACGCAGTTATTTGTTGAGCAAGACAAGCAATTTGGCGTTTCAAGTGCAGAGCAGGTTCTGGCGAATCTGTAAAACACGCGAAAATAAATAAAAAAAGGGCCGCAATAGCGGCCCTTGGTGTTTTCGTAGGGTTGCTTACGGGTTGTACTGTGCGTTTAGCGTAACTCCATAGAAGGTCTGGTACGCATTAATGCTAATGTGCCAAGTACCTGCTTGTGGGTTGCTGAAACTACAGCTTTCATTGTTTCCTGATTTATAAGGACGGCAATCGTAGCTTCTGCTTGTTGGTTGTGAGCCAAAGCGCACGAAAAGGTCACCGTCACCTGTGCCACCCGACATATCAATGTCTAGTGTGCTCATACCTGCAGGTACTTCTAGGGTGTAATGTTTCCATTGACCAGAGCTTGCAGAGATGTCTGTAACGCTGCCGCCGCCACCTTCGCCAGTGCCGCCACCTGAAGTAGTTAGCTCACCTAGTAGGCTGGCATTGTTGTAGCTGCTATAACCACGTAGCATCACGTAGTAAGTGCCTGCTGCTGGGTTATCAATGCTACATACTTCGTTGTTACCACTTTTGTATGGACGACAGTCATAGCTTGAAGTTGTAGGGGCGCTACCTGCTTTCACATACATGTCGAGGTCACCGCTACCACCGCTGGTGGTGAAGGTCACGTTCGGCGCACCTGAAGGAACGGTCATTGTGAAGATGGTTTCAGAACCTCGCACACCACTTAGGCCTGTTTCTGCTTGGCCAGGAGTAAGCTCATTATCGCCAGTTGGTGGTGGTGTCGTGCTGCCACCTGCTTCGGCAACCGCTGCTGCTGCATCGACGATACCTGTACCGCAGTTATTACACGTTGCACCAAAAGACTTGGTGGTTGCTTTAAGAATATTTTCAATTTCATCTGGCGTAGCAGCAGGTTTTGCTTCTTTGATCAAGGCAGCAACACCGGCAACATGCGGCGCAGCCATTGAAGTGCCTTGAGAGTAGGCGTAGTTGTCGCTACCCGGTGAAGTTGAACCGCTGTTTAGGGTTGAAAGAATCCCTTCAGGGTCGTTTGCAAAGCTTTGTGCACCACCAGGAGCTGCAACATCGATGTTGCTGCCGTAGTTTGAATAGTATGCACGACCACCGTCACGACCTACCGCAGCGACATTGATAACGCCGTTACAGTTACCTGGGTTGTAGTTGGCAGAGTTGTCGTTATCGTTACCAGCTGCCACTACAATGGCCGTGCCGTTAGCGCGTGCTTGGTTAATCGCATTTTGCGTAGTTGAGCTACAAGAGCCTGAACCACCTAAGCTCATGTTGATAACATCAGCGGGGTTCCCGTTTGTAGGCACACCCGATACACTGCCACCGGACGCCCATACGATTGCATCAGCAATATCAGACGTTAAACCACCACATTTACCAAGAACACGAACTGGAACAATGTTGGCGTCATAAGCAACACCCGTTACACCTTCACCATTGTTAGCAACGGCTGCAACCGTTCCTGCCACGTGTGTACCGTGCCAACTAGAACCTTGCGCGCCATGAGTGTAGCCACACTCGTTGGCGGTGATTGCATCACCTGGATCGCGTGCATCATTGTCACGACCGCCGCCATCGTTAGCAACAAAGGTGTCAGAGATCATGTCATAACCAGCAAGAAGGTTAGCAGCTAAATCGGCATGTGGACGATAACCAGTATCAAGCACGGCTACGGTGACACCCGCACCTGTTGCGCTATCCCACGCACTAGGTAAGTTAATGCCAGCTGTTTGCTCGAAGTAATGCCACTGATCGCTGTAGCGCGGATCGCTCGGCGTAGCAAATGGTTGTAGCATTTGGTCAATTTCGATGTATTCGATTTCACCGCTCGACGCCATGCTTTGCATAAACTGCTGAGCTTCTTGGGCGCTTAACTTTTTGTCTGTACGAATAACGTGGTGGTTTTGCATGGCCATTTCACGCACGTATTGAGCGCGAGCTAGGCCTTTATTTTTAAAGTTGTTTACAAACTTTTGCGCACGAAGATTGGCATTTGCCGCTGTAGCAGGGCTGTTAACACCAAATTCAGGTATATTTTTGTATTTTATGATGAATTGAGTACCTAGGGACGATTGGCCTTGCAGTTTGGCTTGCGTTTGCGCCATGGTCGCTTGGGCTGGTACAGAAACTTCTTGAAGATCATTTGCTAAGGCTGAAGTGGTGCTTAGCGCCATTGGAATTGCCAAGGCTAAAACGGTTTTCTTGACGCTCAATGAGCGAGGGGTTTTTGTGGTTGTCATAAGGTATCCCTTTTGTTGAATTTTTACATTTGATTTGGATCAAATGAGGGGACAATCGTAAAGGTATTGTGAACATTGTTAAAAT
Organism: Pseudoalteromonas sp. CO325X; assembly: GCF_004208955.1. NCBI lineage: Bacteria > Pseudomonadati > Pseudomonadota > Gammaproteobacteria > Alteromonadales > Pseudoalteromonadaceae > Pseudoalteromonas > Pseudoalteromonas sp. CO325X. Next base: position 244,475 of record NZ_SGPG01000032.1, on the reverse strand, counting down.
AATATTTTGAAATAAAACTGGTACAAAAAGTTATATCGAGCCGTATAAGTGGGTAAAGTTGCTGTCGCTGAGTTATATTCAGCTGTTATAATGCAGCTTTATGTTGATGTGGGTATAAGTGATGCAACAAGTCGATGTACTGGTTATAGGCGCTGGCGCTGCGGGGCTTATGTGCGCTGCACAAGCAGGGTATCGTGGGCGCAATGTGGTGATCGTCGACATGGGCAAAAAGCCCGGACGTAAGATTCTTATCAGCGGCGGCGGGCGTTGCAACTTTACCAACGAGCATGCCAGTCCTCATAACTATTTATGCAATAATCCCCACTTCGTTAAATCCTGTCTTAGTCGCTACACTCAGCATGATTTTGTCGACCTAGTCGAGCGTCATGGCCTGGCATATCACCATAAAACCTTGGGGCAGTTATTTTGCGATAACAGTGCGCAAGATATTGTCGATATCCTTATGACCGAATGTCAGTGGGCGGGCGTTCATGTGCAGCTGCGCAGTGAAGTCATCAGTGTTGAAAAAGCACAGCAGGGCTATGTGGTCACCACCAGTACGCAAACCTATGCGTGTGAATCTCTGGTCGTAGCATCTGGCGGCCTAACCATGCCGAAACTAGGCGCGACGCCAATAGGCTATAAAATTGCTGAACAATTCGGTTTAAAGGTGTTACCGACTATGGCGGCCTTAGTGCCTTTTACGTTGCACCAGCACGATAAAGACCGTTTCGATGGTCTCTCTGGGATTAGTGTGGAGTGTGAAGTCAGCAGTGAGTGCAACACGCAGTTTCGAGAAAATATACTCTTTACTCATCGCGGTTTGTCGGGCCCCGCTATTTTACAAATAAGCTCGTTTTGGCGTGCCGGCCAAGCGGTGACTATTAACCTTTTACCCGATCTGAGTGTTGAGCAATGGTTAGCTCAGCAGCGTCAAGATAACCCGCAGAAGTCGCTAAAAAATGCCCTGGCCACCATCTTACCGAAGCGATTTGTGGAGATGTTGCACGAGACGAACGCTATTGCTGATTGTAATGTAAACCAGTTAAGCCACAGCCAGATAAACGAGTTAGGCAACTACCTTCACCGCTGGCAGATTAAGCCCAATGGCACCGAAGGTTATCGCACCGCCGAAGTGACCCTGGGCGGAGTGGACACCGACGAGCTTAGCTCGAAAACCTTCGAAGCAAAGCAAAGCCCAGGGCTTTACTTTATCGGCGAAGTCACCGACGTCACCGGCTGGCTCGGCGGTTATAATTTCCAATATGCGTGGAGCTGCGGCTGGGCCTGCGGCCAGGCGTGTTGATTGTATTCTGCTATTCAAAAGAGGACAGTCTAATAGTAAAGAGACAATTTAATAGAAATGAGATTATAGGTTAGTTTGTCTCATTGAGGCTCTTATTAGGGTCTGTTGACCTTTCAAGTTCGTTTTTGCAGCAGTTTGATTGGGTTTTATACAAGGCAGAGGCTGCGTGGCATAGTTATTCTATGTGAGCCAGCCGATAACACAGTAGAAAAGCCAATCAAGTGCTGCCGAACGGTTCTTTTGAGCGCACTTTTCTCATTGTTGCTCAATATTCGCTTAGATTACTAGGCCACACATCGAGCGCCGCGATAAAAGCACGCTCAAAGAGAACAAAAATAGAACAGCAAAGATCAACAGACCCTAGTAACTCCAGTCTTCATAAGCCAGAGGCAAGCTATTAAGTAAATCTCTGCGTTCACGCCAGTTAGGCATATGTTTGTCCATGAGAGAGCGGAATCTGTCATTATGGTGGCGCTCTAGTAAATGAACTAATTCGTGTGCAAGGATGAACTCCATACATTCTGGTGGCTTCTTAGCAAGTTCGAGGTTAAGCCATATGCGCTTAGCTTGAATATTGCAGCTTCCCCATTTGGTTTTCATTTTTTTGATGTTAAATGAATTTGCGTTTACTCCAAGCTTGTTTTCCCATTTGGGCAAGAGTTTTTCAAGTGCGCGTTGCATTTCATCACGATAGAAACGGTTTAGCAGTTTTAGTTTATTGTCGGTTGACGTATTTTCTGCAACCGCTAACACTAAATTGCCATTTCCCTTTGCAGAAACACTATATCTACCTTTTGCCTCAACAAGCTTTAAACGGTATTTCTTCCCCCAAAGGTAATGGCATTCTCCATTCACCATTTCACGAATTGATTGGCGTTCTTGCCCTGCAAAGTCAGCTTGCTGCTTCTTAATCCATGCAAGTTTGTTAACGATAGCAAGCCTGACTTTTTGGTCACTCGTATCGTTGGGGATAGACAAACGCACTTTGCCGTTTGGCGGCAGTACGCTTAAGTGAATGTTTTTAATGGCTCTGCGATTTAGTTCTACATCAATATCGCCAATACGAACCACTTCAATGCTTTGAGCATTGTTTTTGGTATGGCGCACTAATGGTATTCCTTCTGAGCTTTAATTAGCTCCATAACATCAACAATATTGATGTCATAACTTGCCGCTTCTTCTCGCACTGCGTTAGCTATCTCACGCTCTTTAAATCGATCACCAAGCCAATCAGCTTTTTTAGTGTAGCGAACAGCAGTATCAATTTTGGTTGTAAGTACCTCATCGTTACCGAAGTTGTCGTAAATTGCCTGTTTGGCTGGCGTATCTACAGAAGCAGGGTAGTTTTGAGTCGTGTTTTCTGTTGGGCTTACCACTTTCTTAGCGAGAGCTTTAATTTGTTCAAGATATTCTTGATAACTAATCGCTTCCTCTCTGCGTTGCTTAATAATTTCATCGAGCAACGTTGCCATGCTGTCAAAGTATTTAGGGTTTACTGGGTTTTCATCAACAATAGTTTTTCTTACGTTATTCTCAATAGCTTCTGCCATTGCGTCTTCGTTGTCCCGTAAGCCTTCTGGTAAACCTTCTAAGCCTTTGCCCTTATTGTTTACAACTAGATCAATCAACCCCAACTCTTCAAAATCCATAAGCTGTTCACTGTCATCAGCTCGAATATACATATCAAGTAACTGACGCATCGCAGGCTCAAACCGCTTCATTTCGAGTAGATCGCCACTGGAAAGCTTTACCTCATCTCGTACTTTCTCAAAGTACGCGACTTCCTTTTTAATATTTTCAGCTTCTTCAAAAGTGTAACCAGCTTGCTCCATTTCATTGGCAAGGTTAGTGTAAGCGCGGATGAGCTTAGCTACCGATTGATATAGAGTTAAACGCAGTGCTTCTTTTTCTGTGCGCTCATTTTCATCTTTAGGTTCAACACCAGACTCACCACAAAAATAATGTTGGAAGTCTTTGATGTCTCTTGGTGCTTTTACTGGCTCACATAACGCTCTTACTGCTTCCAGCGCATTATCTAAATCAGCACGAGATTCTTGTAAGCGGTCTTTTAAAAGTCCTTTAACATCGTCAGCATCGTAGCCATCAAACGCCTCGGCTGTATAATCTTTAATAGCTTTATCAAGTGATCGGAACAAGTCTTTATAGTCGATAATGTAACCGTAGTCTTTATCTTCACCATCTAATCGGTTAACTCGGCATATGGCCTGAAATAGGTTGTGATCAGCCATCTTTTTGTCGATATAAAGGTAAGTGGCAGAAGGCGCATCAAAGCCAGTGAGCAGCTTATCTACAACAATCAGCAGGCGCATTTGCCCCGGTTCTTCAATAAAGCGCTTTTTAACCGCTTTTTCGAACTCTTCAACACGCTTAGCGGCTTCATCTTCACTTTGCTCAAAGTAATCAGCTAACATCTTGCGATAAGTGTCATACTTAAACAGCTTTTCGGTTAACCCTTCACCAGATTCTTCGCCTTTTATTGTGCTAGCCGCAGGCTGATAACTGGTTACTACTGCACATTTACCAGCAAGATCTGTTTTAGAAAACATCTCATAAACCATGCAGGCTTGATGGACACTGGCACACACCAACATGGCGTTGCCTCTACCAGACATCAGTGCAGGCTTTCTTTTCATATCAAGCCATATATCCATCACAATACGTTCTAGTCGAGACTTACTAGAGAGCACTTTTTGCATGGTGCCCCATTTTTGTTTGAGCTGCATCTTGGCAAGGTTAGATAAGCCTTCGGTATTAGCATTAAACCAAGTATCAACGCCTTTCTCAGATGTTAAGTGTTGATCAATATCTCTTGCTTCATATCGAAGATCTAAGACCACACCGTCACTTACGGCTTCATCAAATTTATAGGTGTGAATATAAGGGCCAAAAACTTCTAAGGATTTCTTCTTGTCCTTCTTCATCAGTGGTGTACCGGTAAAACCAATAAACATGGCTTCAGGCCCCTCTCCCATACTAAATAGGGCCTTCATTGCTTCGTGCAGTTTACCCGATTGAGTTCGATGACACTCATCAACAAACACAAACAAGTTACCTTTTGCCGCAAAGTCACTTGGTAGGTTTTTGGTTAACGCTTCAAGGTAGTCTTTTGTCGCTTCATCATCGTCTTCTTCGGTAACAGCTTCGCCATTTCGACCAAACTTATGTACCAGTGAGCAGAACAACCAAGGGTTAGGTTGATTAAGCGTGGCAACCAAATCCCGTCCGCTTTTGGTGCGATAGATCTCTTCATCAACACCAGAGAATACTTTTTCTATTTGTTCGTCTAATTCGGTTCGGTCAGTAACAATTAGCACCCGTGAATCCGTTACATTTTCACGTATCCACTTGGCAAGCCAAACCATCGTTAAGCTTTTACCTGAACCTTGCGTGTGCCAGATAATACCATCTTCGTGCGTTTGAACGTGTTTCTGTGCCGCTTGGATGCCGAAGTATTGGTTGTGTCGGCATGTTTTCTTTACCCCAGCGTCAAACACAATAAAGTCATGAATGAGTTGCAGGAATCGCTTTTTATCGCACAATTGTGCGATATGAGTGTCGAGTAAGTTTTCTGTTTTTATATCCCCTGCTGGTAGTGGGTTGGGGTTTTCTTTACCTGCGCATTCTTTCCATTCAAGGTAGTATTTTTCAGACGTTTCAATTGTGCCGTAGCGGACACCTTGAGTATCGTTACCCGCCATTACGAGCTGCATAGTGGTAAAGAAGTTACGAATAAACGCTTTCTTTTGATTATCTAAGTTTTGGCGAATGCCTTCGCTGACTGATACTGAAGAGCGTTTTAATTCAATTACACCAAGCGCGATGCCATTCACATAAATCACGATATCAGGGCGCTTTTTCAGCTCACCTTTTACGGTAACTTCTTCAGCAATGGCAAAGTCGTTAGCTTCTGGGTTTTTCCAGTCAATCAGCCACACGGTTTGGTTTTGTTCACCAGCACCTTCTTTTTCTTTTACGCCATAACGGAGTAGGCGATAAACATCTTTGTTCGCATCAAAGAGCTTTTTACCTTCGCCAAGGGCTGCGGCAGTATCGAGTTGGCGTAATGTACGGGTAATCAGAGCATCAGAAATTCCGCGACCTTTAAGCCATTTAGTGAGCAGGTCTTTTTCAATATTGCTGTTACCTTCTCGGTATTCCCAATTACCTAAGTAGTCGTAATCAAGTTGTTCTTTAAAAAACTTAACCACTCGGTTTTGGGTTTTTCGTTCTAATTGACCGACATTACTCATTTAATATCCTTATTTCATTACGAATCAAGCAAACAGCAAAGATAAAATATACCGTTTTTACAATGTGTTACCAATATATCACCCATGTCGCACTCATGTTTTTTTTGACTCAGTCAAGCAACGGTCAAGCAAATTAGTACCAATGAGGGACATACCTCATTGCCTTGGTTCCCGCATCCGGATCATAAGGTTTAATCAGTTTGGCTTTTATTGTGTCTTTTATAATTCTGCTGACCATAGCGCTGTTTTTTTCTTCGATGGCAAAGCGTTCGCGCAGCGACTTATTGTTCATGTGCTCGCGATTAACATGTTTTAAGCAGCAGTGTTGGTAGCAGGCACGAATACGATCTTCCTTATCCATATCGGCAAATTCTTTGTGACCGAACAATACCGAGCGAGTGTGTTGATCCGTTACTTCGAACAGGGGAGCGGGCAGCTGATAAAGCTCGGTTTGAAAAATAACCTTGTCAATTCCCGTTCCCCGCTCTTCACAAATATTGATGCGCCGCATAAAAGAAGCCAAGGCTTCGTTTCTACTGCGAGGCGGGGAGTCTAAAAAGCGATCTGTATCTACCAACGGAACGCCCGGGTTGGTGATTTCCATGCGAGACTCAAACAACTCAACCATAGGCCCAGTGCCAGTTAACGCAAAGTCCTGGTGAATAATGGCATTAGCAATCAACTCACGTATGGCAAGCTCTGGATACATGGGCACCTCCTTGCGAAAGGCCTTACCTATTTCTTCATTTGAAGGCAACAAGGTTTTCAGGTAATCAATCAGCCCCTCAAAACCTACGGCATAGCCCTTGTTGCCAATTATCTCGCGCACGGTTTCGACCCGACTGTTGCCCTTGTATTGCACAAGGCGAACCGCTTTGCGGGCCAGATGCTGAAAATCCTGCAGTTTTTTGGCGAATAGTATCGCGCCCAGGTTAGTAATATGCCAGTTGCCCGATTGCGTGGCGGTGATCAGTTGATCGGCTTCGAGCGCACTTAAAATGCCCTGACGCCCCTCCGGCAGGGGCAATCCCACCAAATCAAAATAGGCGGGATAGTCGATGAGTTTCAGAACCTTTTCGCTGCTGCAGTTTTCGGCCGCCAGCTGCTGTTCAAAGGGCGTATGGTCGAATACACGCCACAGCGCTCGCTCCTTTTCGGGGAAGTCCCGGAGCTTTTTCTTGTAAGAACCGACGCGGATAAACTCTGTCCCATCGAACTGCACGGGCGTGTGTGCGGCAGCCTGAATTTCTAAAATGACCACACACCGATCATTTGAGTGGGTAAATTCATAAAATTGAAAATGAATCTTGGGTGCTGTTTTTTGCAGCAACCAGCTTTCCAGTTCTTGCCCTTTGTGTTTTTGGCTTGAGGGCTTAAAACTTGTGCCAATCACCTCGTGGGTTTTATCGTCAACGCCATAAACCAGATAAGCGCTTTGCTTACCCAGCAGGGCCGCAGAGTTGGCGAGCGCTGAGATATATTCGCCAATTTTTATAACATCGACATTGTGCTTGAACTCCACCCACTCGGTTTCATCGGGCAGATGGCACAACTCTCTTAACAGAGCGCAAAGCTGCTCAAGGCTTTGTTCAGTTGGCATTGGCAACCTCCAAATTTTCGGCCTGTTCGAACGGTAATCGTGTGCGGCCTGTGAGTAGCTCTTGCATCATGCCTTGTTTGATTTGGCGGGTTTTCGCCAAGCGCTGTTCAAGGGTTTGGATTTCGTTATCCATATCCGAGAGGATAGTGGCGATGGCGGTTTGTTCTTTTTTGGGCGGTACTGGCAGTGGTACGTCCTTTAGATTTGATTTAGATAAACCATACACCTTTAAGCCCGTAGCTAATCGATCAAAGATAGATTTAACTGCCAATATCGAATGTAGGTAGCCTCTATAGCCTTCTGAAAAAACATTACTTTTATCTCTAAGCAGGAATGTATGGAGTCCTGAAATAACTTTTTTCTCACCAATGCCTGTAATTTCAACACTTTTACCAATTCCTTCATAATCCTCAGACGCATCAGCCATTACAATGTCACCATCTTTTAGAAAGGCAGCGCTAGTAACTTTTTCATTGGATATATGTGGTAAACCTGTTTTAGTTATATCAAGCAAGTAATTCCATTTAGTATGGATATCACCATAGTGAATGTAACCAATATCTCCTTCTTCGCTTAAATCACTTCTAGAGTTTGAAGCTGTTGTTAAAAAAGAGAATACTTCACCATACGTTTTTACATCCCAATCCTCAGGGATTTCGCCTAGTTCGCTGGTTTTTGTGCCTTTACGTCGGCTGTCCATGCCTCCGCTCTGCGAGCCGTCGTCGCAAGCTCCGACGTTAACATTCGTTCCAGACGAATGTTTGTGTCTGGCCTGCCATTCTTCTTCGGTGTATGTGGCGAATTGCGGTAAACGGGTTTTACCTGTCAGCAGTTGCTGCATGGTGGCGGTTTTAATCGCTTGTTTTTTCGCGATCAGCTTTTCCAATTCTGTTAATAACGCATCCACATCGGATAAGGCATTAGCAATTACAGTTTGTTCTGACTCTGATGGAAAAGGGGTAGGAATCAGCTTGATCAGGTCAGTGTTTAAATTTGGTTGCCCATTACCAGTAGCTACATCATCATGAAGTCTTTTTGTCTGAGTATTTATGTAATGAGTAATAAATGATTTATTACCTTTCTTCTGGTTTATGATTGCTGCAACTCCATCGTTTGCACAGCACTTTAAACCTAAAATTTTCGCAACCCCTAGTGTTGCACCACTGTTGGAAATGATTAATGTACCAGCGTCCAAGACACGGCTTTGTTTTGAGCCTAGTTCTGTAAGCTTTGTTAATGTTGACGTTACTTCCTGTTTACTTGTTGGAATATTAGTTAGAGAAGCTACCGTTAACCAAGGAATATAGTTACCGTTAAAGTATTTGGGATCACCCGCAGGGCGCGGTGAACCTCCTCGAACAATATCTCCTAAATCTCCAAGAGTTACACAGTCCCAATCTTCAGGAATAACGCCAACCTCAGTTTGCTTATATCCTTCTGGAATTTCTTGGTTTAACGTACTCATAGCGACCACTCCAAACCCATTGCTTTTAAGTGGCCTGCGACTTTATCGTTAAGGTCATCCACTGATTTAGAAAGGGTTGGTAATGGCGTGCTATAGCGCTCTTCCAGTTGTTTAACCCGGTTTGCCATTTGTTGAGTAACACGTTCAATCTCACTAACGATATTGGTTTGTAATGTGGCTAGCCACTTGTCATCGACAATCAGGGCTTTGATTTCATCAATAGTGAGTTTCGGATATTGGTTGAATACCGCTAAATCGAGGGCATCGATCGCTTCTTTCACTGCTTTTTTCGCAGCCGCTTCACCGTTAAACAGCTTGGTAGCTTGTTTCAGCGCTTTAACTTCACCAGCATCGGTTGCTAGTTTTGTTCTAGCCGCAACGCTGGCTTTGGTGATTTTGTCTTTATCGTTGAGGGCGTCAACTAATAAACCGTCTTCACCGCCATGTTCTTCCAAATAACTTTCAAGCGCTTGGGTGGCTTCGTCTTGTTTGGCTTGCAGGGCATCAACCTTAGCTTGTTCGTCAGCAAAGTAGCGGGCAACGATTAAGCTAGGTGGAATAATCTCGGCTTTGTACTTTTTCTTATTGATGATTAAATCCGGTGTTTCTTTGAGTTTTTCGCCTTTTTTAGCAATAAGTTCACGAAGGGTATTACCTGCTTGCCAATCGTCCTGTACCAATACATACACATCGTCTTGCATGGTATCAGCCCAGTAATCCATCAGGATTTGGTAAATATCGTATTTGCTTAATAAGTCACTATTGGCATAGCTGTTTAATAAATTTTCTGAAATGTTAAAGATAACGTTTTTCGGGTTATCGCCTACTTTAATCTCTTTAAGTTTTGCTTCTGGTATCCATTGTTTAAATGGCAATAGGCTACGAGCAGCAAAGTCTTTAAATTCTTGGTGAGCCAAAATAGTACTTTTAACTTGGCTTGCTTCAACCAGTGCGTGGCTATAGCCTTCACGTTCCGGTTTAAATAAAGTTGCTCGAATGCTAGGGAACACCTGCCAGTAATGCTCAAGGGCATCAATGTCACGGTTTGGAATGCCACCTTGCAGATGAGCGCTTAAATCGTGTAAATCTTCTGGCTCAGATGAGTCGATATAACGCGGGATGTTAAGGTTGTAGTCGTTAGCGGCAATTTCATCAATTTCGACTAAACGGCTGTAACGCTCAAGTTCTAAGCCTTTGTTAAACACATCAACAATTTTATGAATGTCTTGGCTACGCAGGCGGTTTTTATTGCCATCTTTGATAAAACCTTTGCTGGCATCAATCATAAAGATTGGGCGACCTGATACAGTTGGTAGTGCTTCATCACCTTCGTTAAAGCTACCACTTGATTCAAAAATGGCTTTTTGCGCGTGTCCTTTATCAATCACGATAATACAAGCAGGAATACCCGTACCGTAAAACAAGTTAGCAGGTAAACCAATAATACCTTTGATGTAGCCTTGTTTGATGAGGTTTTCACGAATGGTGGCTTCAGCATTACCACGAAATAATACACCGTGCGGTAAGATCACCGCGCCTTTACCTGTGCTTTTTAAGCTTTTGATAATGTGCAGTAAGAAGGTGTAGTCACCGTTTTTCTCTGGTGGAATGCCCCAAGTAAAACGGTTATATAAATCGTTTTCTGGTGTTAGGCCACTGGTCCAGTTTTTATTTGAAAATGGCGGGTTGGCAACCGCAAAATCAAATGTTTTGAGTTGGTTAGGGGCATCTTTCCATTGCGGATCAGAAAGTGTATTGCCTTTCCAAATTTTGGCCGTGGTGTTGTTATGCAAGATCATATTCATACGGGCAAGTGCGCTAGTCGCGTTGTCCATCTCTTGCCCGTATAGGGTTAAACCACGCATCGCTTGGTCGCTGGCTTTTAAAAGCAAAGAACCTGAACCGCACGTAGGGTCGTAGGCGGTGGCATCTTGAGGTGTGTCTTCCTTAATGCCCACCACTTTGGCGAGGATTTGTGACACTTCCGAAGGCGTATAGAACTGGCCTTTAGATTTACCTGATTCGGTAGCAAAGTGGCGCATTAGATATTCATAAGCGTCACCTAATAGGTCATCACCGCCAGCACGGTTAGAAGTTAAATCTAAGCCTTGGAAAATACCGATTAGCTTGGTTAGGCGGTCTACCATTTCTTTGCCTTTACCGAGCTTGTCTTCATCGTTGAAGTCGGCAACGTCTATTACGCCTTTAAGGTCATTTTCTTCAGCAAGGGCTGCGATGATCTTATTGATTTTATCGCCAATTTCTTTATCGTTTTTGGCGGCGATCATATCGTCATAGCTTGCGCCTTCTGGCACAACTATCATGCCGTATGGGTCGCCTTTGTATTTATCGCTGACGTACTTCATGAATAGCATGGTTAACACGTAGTCTTTATACTGGCTGGCATCCATGCCGCCACGTAGTTCGTCACAGCTTGCCCATAGTGATGAATAAAGCTCTGTCTTTTTAATTGCCATGTGTGTTCCTTTAAATTCTTGTGCCTGAGCGGTTAGAGCAAGTCGGTGTTTAAGCCTGCGGCTTTTAAACGGTGAGTGAGATTACGCATTTTAGAAAATTCAGTGCCAAGACTGGGCTTTAGGCCAACGCCTTCGCAAAACTCTTTAGCAGTGATGCTTTTTAAGCTATCTGCGTATTTGATCATTTGCAGATGCAACTCAGTGGTGTACTGATTGCGTGGCGCATCATCTAATGCTTGTTTGATATGCTCGAAGATCGCTTGCTCGTTCATAACACGATTATTCTTTTGGGTGATAATTTATATAAATTAAATAACTTAGCAACTTCAACTAATCTCGGTAAGTAACCTGAGCTAAGTTAACGAGATTAGTCGTAATTCTGTCGCTAAATGGAAGCTTTTGCGAGCAGCTCACGTATGGGTTGGCGGGTTTTTTGCCCGGGCAAACACAATACGCGGCGCATCCCACAGCGAGGGTAGTAAGATAATAGAGACCGGCACGGCGGTGACTACTATAAACGCTTGCAGTTTGTCGATACCGCCAGAGCCTATGATGATTAAAATACTGCCCATCAAGCCCATGGCTATCCCCCAAAATACCCGAATGGGCACGGCGGGGTGCTCTGAACGTGAGGTCGAAACCGACAATACATAGGTCATCGAATCCCCCGTAGTGGCGACAAAGGTTAGGGTTAGAATTAAAAACAGGAAAGACACTAAACCACCTAGCGGCAAGGCCTGAGTGATGGCAATTAATGCTGCGGGAAGGTTAAAACCAGCAAATGCTTTGGAAATAGTATCGGCTTGTTCTAGTTCGAGGCTTAACCCGGTGCCACCGACGATGGTAAACCAGAACATGGTAATAAGCGGAGCCACGATACACAGCATGATAATAATGGCGCGAATAGAGCGGCCTCGACTAATGCGCGCGATAAAAATGGCCATCATCGGGCCGTATCCTAAAAACCAACCCCAAAAGAACACTGTCCACCAACCAAGCCAGCCGGCATCATTAAATAACCCTGCCTCGCCCCGGTATAAGGCCATATCAAAAAAGTGGCTTAAATGGGTGATAAGGCCACTAAAAAAGCTCGTGAAAATAAATGAGGTGGCTCCCGCAACCAATATAAAGGCCAGTAACACCAGCGCAAGTAACATGTTCAAACGACTGAGTAGCTGAATGCCTTTGGTCACCCCTGAGACGGCCGACATCACGAAAATAAAAGTGAGCACGCCTATCACGCTTACTTGGGTGAGCGTGGTATCGGGAATGGCAAATAACGCATTTAAGCCATAGCTTACCTGTAAGCCTAAAAAGCCGATTGGCCCCACAGTACCGGCCACCACAGCCACAATACACACGGCATCGGCGATAACGGCAATGGGCCCGCTCAGGGCTTGTTCTTTAAATACCGGGTAGAGCAAGGTACGTGGTGCTAAAGGCAAGCCTTTATCATAGTGATAATGCATCAGCATAATGGTGGTTAAACTGCCGAGTATGGCCCAAGCCAGAAAGCCCCAATGCAAGTATGACTGGGCCAAAGCGTAGGGCACCGCCTCTGGGGTTGCCGCCGCGACGTGGTCAAATTGGGGCGGCATGGATAAGAAGTGAGCCATGGGCTCTCCAGCGGCCCAAAATACGCCCCCGCCCGCGAGCAGAGTGCACATAATCATGGCTCCCCATTGGAATAACGAAAATTCCGGGGCGGCTAAGTTGCCAATACGCTGTTTGGCTGCGGGCAACATGGCAGTGGCGATGGCAATGATAAAGGTGGCTAATAACAACAACTGCCAGTACAAGCCAAAATACCTAGCCGACCAAGCAAAGCTGGCATCAACCCACTGCGATAGGGTCTTGAGGTCGAACAGGGCAAAAAGGCAAAAGCAGATGATGAATCCGGCGCTGAGTAAAAATAGAGGTGCGTCGACACCGAGGCGGTTGAATTTAGTGCTGGTTAAATTGATTGTGCTTCCCCAATTACGCGTTTAGCAAAGATTCATTGCCCTTTGTCACGCTTAGGTGGGTAACAAAAACCAATGGTGTATAGCCCTTATTATAACGTGGCACAGAAACATCATGCCAATGTTTGCTGCAATTGCTGTTGCGCTATCTCGCTTTATGGTTATCGCAGCATAATGCTATTTAGCTCAAATAATGCTCGGCTTAGATTGCAGCTGCTATAGTGAAAGCGACGTAAAACCATAATAAAAAGGTAAATTTATGAAGCTAAACAGGATATTAGCAAGTGCTGCATGGGGCTGTGCAGTGTTTGCGGTCAGTGCCCATGCCACTGTGCTAATGCAACCCACGTCGGTGCCCGGTGGCGACTATCCCGCGTTACACCAAGGGCAATATGCGGCAAATATCACCCCAGCCAACGAGGTGCTTGGCTTTGACGTGGGTCAGCGCACCGCCACGCCAGCGCAAATTACTGAGCTGGTAAATAAGTGGGCCGAGCAAAGTGATAAAGCAAAAATCGTTGAGTACGCCCGCAGTTATGAAGGGCGCCCGTTGCATTATTTAATGATTAGCTCAGCAAAGAATCTGGCCAATATTGATGAAATTAAAGCGAATATCAGCAAACTTAGCGAACCGGATGCGCTTTCATCATCACAAATAGATAAGCTCATTGATTCGACTCCAGGTACGGCATGGATGGCCTACAGTATCCATGGCAATGAATCTTCCGGTGCCGATGCATCTTTAGCACTTATTTACCAATTACTTGCCTCACAAGACTCAGAGATAGAATCGCTCCTAGACGATTTGGTGATACTGGTCGACCCATTAATGAACCCCGATGGTCGCGCCCGATTTACTAAACGCCTGCAAGAAAGCCGCAGTGCCGCGCCTAACTTTGACACGCAATCACTGCTGCACAGCGGTTCATGGCCATTTGGGCGGACTAACCATTATTACTTCGACCTCAATCGCGACTTTTACTTTGCCGTAAATCCAGAATCAAAGGGCCGTATACAAGCCATCAATGAATGGTTTCCGCAACTGATGATCGATGGCCATGAAATGGGTGCCTTAGACACCTTTTTAATGGGCCCGCCGCGTGAGCCGCTGAACGTGAATATTCCCACCAGTACGCGTAAATGGAGCAAGGTATTCGCCGGCGATCACGCCAGCGCTTTTGACGATAAAAACTGGCCTTATTACACCGGCGAGTGGTTTGAAAACCTCTACCCGGGTTATTCTAACTATGCCGAGTACAAAGGGTCGGTACATATTCTTTATGAGCAAGCACGTACCGCAGAAGATGGCGTGCGCTTAAAAAATGGCAATGTGCGTAGTTACAAAGAGTCTGTTGACCATCAATATATTAGCTCTTTGGCTAACCTTAAGACCCTGCAACAGCACAGCAAAGCCATGTATCGTGATTTTGTCAGTAATCGCTTAGCGCATATTGACCCCGACGGAAAATATGGTGAGCGCAGTTTTGTTATTCTTCCGACCGATAACACCGCACGCTTGCACAAGCTGTTGGATATCCTTGATTTGCAGGGCATCGATTATTATGCAACCACTGAAGAGCTGAAGGTACGCAAGGCCAAAAACCACCTCGGGCAGGTGCGTGATGCGACCATCCCTAAGGGCGCGATTGTCATCCCCAATCGCCAGTATGATGCGCCGTTACTGGCAACCATCATGGAGTTTGACGCAGAGTTAAATGATGCGGTGCTATTGGAGGAGCGACAAAAGACCCTGCGTGATGGCAGCTCAATTATGTATGACACCACCGCGTGGAATGTATCGATGATGTTTGGTCTGCCGGCATTAGAAGTACCTGAGCACCTTGATGATGATCTCACCACCTATCAGCGCCCCAGCGAAGCCGGTGTACAACCTCGTGATAATGCCATAGCTTATGTTGTTGATGGTGCCAGCGATGCCTCTGTGGCGTTTGCCGCGCGCTTACTTGAGCAAGGCGTAAAAGTGCGCGTATTGGCTAAGCCAGGTGTGTTTAACGACACCCGCTTCAACCGAGGCTCGGTGGTGGTCAATAATTATGATAACACCCTAGAGAGCAGCGAGCTGAGCGCCTTACTGGATAAGGTAGCAAAGGAAGTCGGCGTATCTGCCATCGCTATAGACCAAGGCTTGGGTAAAGGAGACTTACCCGATATTGGCGGCGAAAACTTTAAGTTATTGAAGGCGCCAAAAATAGCCTTTATTAGCCAAAATGGCATTGCTCCGGGCGATATTGGCTCGATGTGGCATATGCTTGATACCGAACTCGGTATTCGTCATAGCCATTTAAGCCAAGAGATGCTCTCTTACAGCGATCTTCGTGGCTACAATGTCATCATTGTCCCTAGTCGTTGGTATGGTGAGTTATCGAAAAGCCATATTAGCGCTTTGGACAAATGGGTCGCGCAGGGCGGCACCTTAATCGTTAATGGCAACTCGGCTGCACAATTAGCCATAGCAGAAGACTTCTCGAAAGTGGCGCTATTGAAGCAGAGCTTTGATAAGGCTGATGAGTATGACCTGGCGCTGATGCGCGAGTGGCAAGCCAAGCAGCAGCGTATCGCCAATGCTGATTTGATTACTGCTCATAAGGTTTCTGCACAATTGAGTTTTCCTTGGGATAAAAGCGACGATGTGAAGCCTTTGAACAAGGAGCAACTTGAGCGTTGGCATGATTGGAGTGCTGCATTTATGCCTTCTGGAGCAATAGTTGCTGGGCGCACAGATCAAAAGCATTGGCTCAGTTATGGGGTTAATCAGCAGCTGCCGGTATTGGCCGGTGATGTGCCCTTGTTTATGGCCAAGCAAGGTGTTGATGCGGTGGTGCGCTACGGTGTGCTGCAAGAAAATAGTAAGGCCGAGCAGCGCATGATTGGCTGGGCGACCATTCCGCAAGGGCAAGACTTGTACGTGCGTATGAGTGGTTTGTTGTGGCCTGAAGCGGCGCAGCGCATGAGTAATGCCGCTTACCTTACGCGCGAGAAAAAGGGCAATGGCCAAGTGATCATGTTTGCCAATATGCCTAACTTCCGTGGTGCCACTAAAGGCACCGCACGGTTACTGCTCAATGCCATTGTCTACGGCCCTGGGCTAGGCACTGACGCGGTAATTCAACTTTAAACTGGGATGTTTTTTAACGAAGCCGAGCACCATGCTCGGCTTTTTTGTGCCCTGCAACTAGGGCCAGATGTTATGCATATAGGTAATAGTTATTTTGTATTGGTTTTTAAAATTTAATTAACAAAATAGTAGTAAAAAATAACCAGCTAAACTATTATCTCGTTAACGCAAGGTTCAGCTAGTGGATGGCGATAACCCATTTACGAGTGCATTGAATATGATAAATATTGACAGCTCCGTGCTACAAGATGTTGAGCGCGGCTTTAGCTTACCTCCCAAACCCGAGCTGCTCACCCAGCTACAGCATAGCCTTGAACAGCCAGAGCCTGAATTGCATGATATTGCTCAGCTCATCTCCCAAGATGTGGCCACCTCAGCGGCGGTGTTAAAAGTGATAAACTCTCCTTGCTATGGCCTGGCAAGGTCAATCACTGATATTCGCCAAGCGGTGATGTTTCTTGGTCTTGACAGTATTGCCACATTAGTGACGGGGTTTTTACTAAAGCAAGCCTACTCACAACATCAGTGTTGCATCAAATTAGAGCGGTTTTGGGACACCGCCACGGAAGTGGCTGATATGGCGGTGTTAATTGGCAAAAAGATTAAATCTAGAGTGCCCACCGAAAATCTACATATGCTCGGTTTATTCCACGATGCAGGGATCCCTGCCTTAGCCGTTCAGTATCCGGACTATATTAATGTATTAGAGCAAGCGAACAGCGATCATAGCTGTAGTTTAGTGGCCTATGAAGAAGCTGCTTATCGTACTAATCATGCCGTTATCGGCTATTACTTGGCCAGTGCTTGGAACTTACCAAAAGACACCTGTCAGCTTATTTTACGCCACCATGATCACCACTTTTTCAATAGCTGCCAAGATGAAACTCTGCGCATGACCATGGCAACGTTGAAAATGGCGGAAAACTTCGTGCATTTACAGCGGCGGTTTTCACCGTCTCAGGATTGGCAGTACTTTGAGGCGTCGGCCTTAGCCGTGCTCGACCTCGAAAATGACGATTACCTCGATATTAAAGATGATGTCGAAGAGTACTTTATAGACAAGCAACTGGAACCTTTAAATACTTGGCTAAGCCGTTTTTTGTCGCTTGGCTTTGTGTCATAAAGGCTCTACACTTGGCCGCCTTAGTAACCCTGAGCGCGCTATTTTGTTCCACTCTTCTATCGGTATTTTCGACTCTGGCGTGGGTGGTCTTGCCATTGCCCAACAAGTGCGACAATTGCTGCCCCAGTATGATATTCACTATGTCGCGGACAGTGGCTTTATGCCCTATGGCGACAAAAGCCCCGAGCAAGTGATATCAAGGTGCTCGCGTATTACTTCTTACTTATGCGAGCATGGGGCCAGTGCGATTGTTTTGGCTTGCAATACTGCGACGATGGCAGCCATTGATACCTTACGAGCACAATTCACGCTGCCTATTGTGGGTGTTGAGCCCGGCGTGAAACCGGCATTATCATTGAGCAAAACCAAGGTGGTTGGGGTGTTGGCAACGCCCAATACCGTGGCTTCGCCACGATTCATTCAATTGTGTCAACGCCAAGGCGCGGCCTCGGGGCGTATTGTTTTCCAACCTTGCCCTGAGCTGGCAGGCACCATAGAGCAACTGCAACTGAGTGGCAAAAAGGTGGAGCAACTGCTGCACAGCTACGCGCAGCCGTTGATTGACCAAGGAGCCGATGTTTTGGTGATGGGCTGCACACACTATGCCTTTATTGCTCCTGTTTTGCGCAAGCTATATGGCCCACGTATCGATGTGCTGACCACCGAGCAAGCGGTGGCCCTGCAACTGCAACGGTGCTTACCCAGCCAAGCAATCAATCCGGCCTCTAAAGTGGGGAAAACACGCTTCGCAACTTCCGCTTGCCCCGACTACTTTCATCATCAGCTGCGGTGTTTATGGCCGCAAAACGTCTCTACAGAGGTGGTTTCACTGCCATTTTAAGCTGGCGCTCAGGCTTGCCATTTTATTGCCATAATTGCCCTTCATTTTTCCTTTTTTGCTCCCCTTTATTGCCACTGTGTCTTGTTTTAATAACTCCTAAGCAAGACAGCACAGTCACCAACCACTTTGTTGCTTGCAATACACCAACCAAATTAAGTATTGAAGGATGAAGACGATGAAAAAACAACTACTTGCAACTGCACTTATTTCGACCCTAATGGCTGCACCAGCGATGGCGAAAGAGAAAAAAGAAATGGCCTCAGAAACTGCATGGGGACTTGGCACGGGCGCCACCATTGGTGCCGTAGTCGGTGGCCCGATTGGCGCTTTCGCAGGCGCATTTATCGGCGGCATCATCGGCGAGAAAGAAGCTGCAGAGAACACCGTTGAATCACAACAAGTGATGCTCAGCCAATATAAAGACACTGACCAACAATTGCGTAGCACCTTAGACCGTAACCGTTCACTGACAGCGCAAATCGACGCATTAGAAAATGAACAAAATCGCTTAGAACAAGCGCGCATTGATAACTTACTGGCAATGACGGTGCAATTTCGTTCGGGTTCGTCGCGTATCGAGCCACATTTCGCCGAGCAGCTCGACCAGCTCGCTTTAATCCTTAAGCGTAAGCCAGAATTGAGTCTGAACTTGAACGGCTATGCCGATGTTCAGGGCGATGAAAGCGCAAACCTGAGTTTATCGCAGCGTCGTGCTGATGCAGTGCAGGCTTACCTTGTTGACCAAGGCGTGAGTGGCGAACAACTCTATGCTCAAGGCTATGGTGAGCAGAAACTGGTCGATAACGGCAATGAATATGAAACTAACTTCTTCGATCGTCGCGTAACATTAACGGCCCGTGGTGCGACGCAAAGCCAAATGGCTAAAAACTAAGTTTGCCAATCATCACGAGGACCCGATTATGTTGAGTAGTCCTAGCAAAGTGCTCACAGCTCTCGCTGTGGGCCTTTTTTCTCTACTTCTATGTTCGCCAGCTTTAGCCAGTAATGATAGTCATGCAAACAACAAAGCGCAGCTGCGCTTAAGTGATGCCCATGGCGCCCATGTAGCGCCCGGAGTGTTACTGAATACGCAAGCAAAAATGCGTATTACCGGGTTAATTAACCACGTTGAGGTAACGCAAACCTTTATCAATCGTCACCCGTTTGCGGTCAATGCTCAGTATGTGTTTCCGCTACCCAGTGAGAGTGCGGTACACGCCATGGTTATGACTGTGGGAGAGCGCAAAATTGTCGGTAAAATTGCTGAGAAACAAGCGGCGGAGCGTCAGTATCAAGCGGCTAAACGTGCCGGTAAGCGTGCGGCTTTAGTTAACCAGCAACGTGCCAATATGTTTACCTCGCGACTGGCCAATCTTGGCCCCGGTGAGCAAGTGCGCATTACCTTGCAGTATCAAGAAATGGTGTCTTTACGCGATGCCCAGCTCAGCGTGCGTTTGCCGATGACCTTCACACCGCGTTATCACCCAAGGCAGTATCGTCTTGATGGGGCTGATAAGGTTGCAACGGTTAGCAGCCCTGAACTAGAAAAGACTGCAGGGGCGACCGCAGGGGCGACTGCAAGTGGGGTAACAGGGTTAATGTCAGGCTGGATGAGCCCGCGTTTTGTTCAGCAAGCTACCGCTCAGCAGCCACTGACCAATACACAGCCGAAGTTGCAGCTGCAGGTAGATATCGATTTTGGCCTCGCATTGCACAGCATTCGCACCCCTCATTATAAGGCGGATATTCGCAACCCTAGCTTTGGTCGTTACCAGCTTTTAGTGAGTGACGAAAGTATGAACCGCGATTTTGTGCTACGCGCTAAAGTGGAGCAAAGCGACAAAGCACGTGCCGCTTTCTTTAGGCAGACAGCGCAAAGTGGTGATTATGGGCTGTTAATGCTGCTACCACCGAGCGATGAATTTAGTGCTCAGCAGCGTTTAGCGCGAGAGCTCATTTTCGTGATTGACAGTTCCGGCTCAATGCATGGCAGCTCCATGCAGGCGGCAAAACAGGCACTGTTTTATGCGCTGGACAACATGAATGAAAATGACAGCTTTAATATCATCGACTTTGACTCTACGGCGCGTTTATTCCGGCCAAGTGCCGTGGCGGCTAATGAGTTTAACCGCAATGAGGCAGAGCGATTTGTTTATAACCTTGACGCCGATGGCGGCACCGAAATAGCCGGTGCGTTGCATCACGCGCTAGACGCCAAGCAACACCCGGGGTTTGTTCGTCAGGTGGTGTTTTTGACCGACGGTAGCGTGAGTAATGAGCAAGCGCTGTTTGATTTGATCAAAGCGCGATTAGGCGATAGCCGTTTATTTACGGTGGGCATCGGCAGCGCGCCCAATAGCTACTTTATGCGCCGCGCTGCGCAAGTGGGTCGTGGTAGCTACACGTTTATTAGTGATGGCTCTGAGGTGCAAGCGCAAATGCAAGCGTTGATAGCACGCCTTGCCAACCCTGCACTGAGAGACTTGCATCTCGCTGGCGCGCGCAGTGGTGAATTAGACTACTGGCCCAAACCGCTACCGGATCTTTATTTTGGCGAGCCGTTAATGGTGGCAATTAAGCTCGACAGTCAGCAGCAAGATATTCACATTAACGCCACGTCGCAACATGGTCCATTACGTCTGAGTATGCCGATGCATGAGAGTGCGCGTAATTATGAGCGTAGCGAAGCCATTGCGAGAGTCTGGGCGCGTCAACAAATAGCTTCACTGTTACTTTATAATGAACAGCAAGCGGTGCGTGAGCAAGTCTTGGAATTAGCGCTGAAGCATCAGCTGTTAAGCCCGTTCACTGCCTTTATTGCGGTTGATGAAACGCCAGCTAAAAGCCCAGCAATGCATGATGAGCAAGTACCTAACCCTGTGGCCCAAGGGCAGCGTCTTATGCGCTTTGCGCAAACAGATGGTCAGTCATTGTGGCATGTACTACTGGGCATGGTGCTGATGGTGATCGCATCCGCTTGGCTTAAAGTGCGAGGTCAACATGGGTAAACAGAGGGGGCGTTACGCCCTATATGGGGTGTTTGCACTGGGGTTGTTGCTCTTTACTCAAGGGGGCTATGTACAAGCCAAAGCATGGTTGGCTCAGCACCTTATTGAGCGAGCTTGGCAGCAAAGCTTGATACGCCAAGGCGCCGCAGTCGCGCCTTGGTATTACGCTGATACCCATGTGGTGGCAAAGCTCAGTGTGCCGGACTTAGCGCTTGAGCGCTATGTGCTGGCCGGAGCCAGCGGCCGAAATTTGGCGTTCGGCCCCGCTCATGCTTTGGCCTCGAGCCCATTAGGCAGTGATGGTAGCAGCGTGATTGCTGCGCATAATGATACCCACTTTGCTTTTTTACGCCATGTGCAGGTGGGCGACACACTGGTGTTGTCGCTCGCTGATGGTCGTCAATTAAGTTATCGCATTGAGCAAAAACAAGTGGTGCACCAGGAGCAGACCGCAGCAGCCAGTGCTCCCGGTTTGCATCTGGTGACGTGCTACCCTTTTAATTCGCCCGCCTCTGGCACGGATTTGCGCTTGTTAGTTTCTGCCTCATTGATTTCTCCCTCTTCCAAGTCAACGACAATCGCCTGATGTCGTTGGCTTATCATCACCCCAGCGAACACCACGGCAATGCTTAACCATTGTCCTAGGGTCAGTACCTCGCTGAGCACAATGGCAGAGAGCAACAGGGTAAAGATAGGGATCAAGTTTGAGTAGGCGGCGGCAGTGAGCACCGATACTTTACTGATGGCATAGTTATACATGCCATAGCCGCCCAGGGTTACAAAGGTGCCTAAATAAAGGATATGAGCAAAGGCAATGGGATCATGGTTCTGCGGCACTTCTACAAAAAGCAAAAATGGCGCAAAGAACAGTGAGCCTGCCAGACCTTGCAAAGCAATCAAGCTCAGCGGTGAGTAGCGCGCCGCGAGGTGTTTTACGCTCACAGTGTAATAAGCGGCGCAGAGCATCGCCAGTAGCTCCAGGGTGTTGCCAACAATGGGGTTGGGCGCATGCTCAGAGGCAGGAGAGAGCATAGTGAGCAAAATACTGCCACCGATACACAGCGTGAAGCCGACAATAATGGCGCGGCTGATACGCTCCTTGAGCATAAAAAATGCCAGTATAGCGACGATCAGCGGTAAACACGACACAATCACCCCTGCTTGTGATGCTGAGGTGTGCTCCATAGCGTGGCCTTCGAATAGAAAGTACAGGCAAGGCTCGGCTAAACTCATTGACACTAGGTACTTCCAGTCACCCCGGCGATAATCAAAACGCGTGATAAAACGCCACAGGCATAGGCTTACGGCTAGCGTGGTGAGCATACGCAAGAAAATAACCACGGCTGGGTCGTACACGCCAATGGCATACTTTAGCGAGATAAAAGAACTGCCCCATAAGAAGGTGGCAATAATTAAACATAAGCTTGCAGGCATAAACAAACGTGGGGTTAAGCAAAATTGCGGCGATGCTAGCACACTTGAATTAATTTAACTTGTTTGTGCGCCTAGTCCTAGGGTAATAATTAGTCATCATTTCCACAAAGTGAAGCAATTAAGTGCAAACTATTGTCGTTAAGTTGGGCACCAGCGTGCTGACCAATCATGGCCGAGGCTTAGATAAGGCGCACATGGTTGATTTAGTGCGCCAGTGCGCGCAATTGAAGCAACAAGGCCATCGTATAATTATCGTCACCAGCGGGGCGATTGCAGCGGGGCGAGAGTTATTGGGCCGCCAGCCTGGTACTGAGACCTTGGCACAAAAGCAGATGTTAGCTGCGATAGGGCAAAGCCAGTTGCTGCATACCTGGCAAAGCCTATTTGCGCTTTATTCAATTGCCGTGGGGCAAATGTTACTGACACAAGCGGATTTAGAAAACCGCGAGCGCTACCTCAATGCTCGTGATGCGTTGCTAGCTATATTGCAAGAGGGAGCGGTGCCCATCATCAATGAGAACGATGCCGTCGCAACCACACAAATAAAAGTGGGCGACAATGACAACCTCTCCGCTAAGGTAGCCATATTAGCTCGCGCTGATACCTTGTTGTTGCTAACTGATCAGCCTGGACTATTCACCGCCGATCCGCGCAGCCACCCCGATGCCGAGCTGATTGCGGAAATCCGCCATATTGATGATCAGGTAAAGGCGTTAGCAGGAGGTTCGGGCAGCACTGTGGGCACAGGGGGGATGGCTACTAAGCTGGAAGCTGCGAGTATCGCCCGTCACGGTGGTGTGGATGTGGTGATCAGTGCAGGACATGGCCAGAATGTCATTATAAATTGTTTGCAGCAGCAAACAGGCACCCGGGTATTGAGCTTAAAAGCACCTCGGCGCAGTCGCAAGCTGTGGTTGCTAGCAGGGCCGATGAGCAAAGCCAAGGTGGTACTCGATGACGGTGCGACAGCAGCGATTGCAAAAGGTGGGGCCAGTGTACTTCTGGTTGGTATAACGCAATTAAGGGGGCCGTTCAGTCGTGGTGATGTCATCACTTTGTGTGACGAGCAAGGGCTTAACTTAGGCAAAGGCGTGGCGAGATATGACAGTGTGGCTGTGGCCCAATTGCTGGCTCATAAAGAGCAAACTATCGTCGAAACATTGGGCTACAGTAATGGCGCTATGCTGGTGCATCGTGATGATTTTATCAATTTCACTGACAGTGTTTAGCCTGCACACAGTCATTGTGCACTGGGCACATAACCCTTTTTGTTCGTCTACACTTAGGAGAATCAAGCAGCAAAACAAGCGCCTATGCAAAGTAACTCCTGTGGTCATCAATGGATCATTCGTCTAACGCAGCAACAAAGTGAACGTGCGTTGGATGCAGCGCTTATTGATATACTTAGCCAAGTGTTTGCCGATAACAATTTTGCTCTGTACATGAATAAACAATTTACTTCGCAGGGCCGCATACGATGCAGCTATTCAGGGTGCTCAGCAGCAATACTCAATGATGAACAAGCGCAGCAGTTAGTGGCAAAAATTGATGCTGAGCGCATGCGCATTAGTGGTAGCCAAGGACAATATGTGTACTTTCCTATCTACCATCTTGGTGCAGTGATAGGTTTTGTGCAAAGCAGCAGTGACTTCGCGCTGACGCATGATTTCCCCTTCGTGATCACTAATATTCTTAATATTTACGCCAACCAGCTGTATTTACTGTATCGCTCGCGATTAGACCCACTCACTGAACTGCTTAACCGGCAAACTTTTGACTCTCAGGTGATGGACATCATCAATGGCGACGGCTTTGCTGATCATCGTGACAATGAACTTGAGCGCCAATGGTATCTTGCCATGTTCGATATTGATCACTTTAAACGCGTTAATGATACCTACGGCCATGTGATTGGTGATGAGGTTATTATTCTTGTAGCGCGAATTTTAAAACAGAGCTTTCGCAGTGAGGATTATGTGTTTCGCTATGGAGGCGAAGAGTTCGCCGTACTATTGCTGTGCGATAATAAAAACCAAGCGATGCAAGTGTTAGAGCGACTGCGCGTAACTGTGGCGGATTTTACCTTCCCGCAGGTGAAAAGATTGACTATTAGCACTGGTTTTTGTGCTTTTGATGATACCTCAATGGTCCCTGAGCTGGTGCATAAAGCCGATTTAGCCCTTTACAATGCGAAAAATAATGGCCGCAACCAAGTGGTCGATTTCCATAGCTTAAATATTCCTGATAACACCAAGGGTGCAGGCGACGATGATCTAGACGACGATATGTTGGAGCTATTTTAACCACTTTCAGAGCGTGCTAAACTCTGCGCCGAATTTTTCTGTTTGAGAGTGCTTATGAAGTTTGTACGTTGGTTGCTAGGCCGTATTATTTTGTTCTTTAATTTTGTCTTTACTCCGCGCAGTAAAAAACGTCCTGCTGAAGCGCAGCAGCAGTTAGATGCGCAAACCGCGAATATGGCATTGTATCAGTTTCACGCCTGCCCGTTTTGTGTAAAAGTTCGCCGCGCGATTAAGCGTAACGGCCTAAAAATACAAACACGGGACGCTAAAAACAATGACACTTACCGCCAAGAGCTTGCCGAGCAAGGGGGCAAAGTAAAAGTGCCATGTTTACGTATTGAGCAAGACCAGCAGGTGCGCTGGTTGTATGAATCATCCGACATTGTTGCCTACCTTGATGATTTAGCTGCTTAAGCAACCAGTCTATTTATCGTTAACGCCGCAATTGCGGCGTTTTCCACTACGAAGTTTTGCCCCTTTGTGCTAGCATTTGCAGCAAATTTTTGTTGCTAATTGAAAGAGAAGCTAGCATGACTGACCACACCTGTGTTCGCACCCGTGTTGCCCCTTCACCTACGGGTGACCCGCACCTAGGCACTGCCTATATTGCCCTGTTTAACTACTGTTTTGCCAAGCAGCAAGGCGGTGAATTCGTATTGCGTATCGAAGACACTGACCAAGTGCGCAGTACCGCAGAATCAGAGCAGGCGATCATGGACAGCCTACAATGGCTAGGCCTGCAATGGGATCATGGACCGGATGTCGGTGGTGAGTTTGGCCCATACCGTCAGTCAGAGCGCTCAGAGCTTTATAAAAAGTATGCGCACCAGCTCGTGGAGCAGGGCAAAGCTTTTTATTGTTTTGCCAGCGCCGAAGAGCTTGAGCAAATGCGTGAGCAGCAAATGGCCGAAGGCTTGCGTCCTAAATACGATGGACGTGGGTTACTTTTGAGCGAAGAAGAAGTTCAAGCCAACCTGGATGCCGGTAAGCCTTATGTGATCCGCATGAAAATACCGGAGCAAGGCACCTTTACTTTCAATGACTATTTGCGTGGTGAGATTGAAATCCCATGGGAAAATGTCGATATGCAGGTGTTATTGAAGCAAGATGGCTTCCCTACTTACTTCTTAGCTAACGTGGTGGACGACCACCACATGCAGATTAGCCATATTTTCCGTGGTGAAGAGTGGATTAACTCGGCACCCAAACTGCTGAAACTGTATGAAGATTTTGGTTGGCAAGCGCCGGTATTGGGGCATTTACCTTTGCTGCGTAACCCTGATAAGTCAAAGCTTTCAAAGCGCAAAAACCCAACGTCTATTAATTACTACAAGGAAATGGGCTTCCTTCCTGAGGCCGTATTGAATTACTTGGGTCGTATGGGTTGGTCGATGCCTGATGAGCGAGAAAAGTTTACCCTCGCTGAGATGATTGAACACTTTGATATGAAACGTGTTTCTCTGGGTGGTCCGGTATTCGATGTGGAAAAGCTAAAGTGGCTGAATGGCACTTGGTTGCGTGAAGAGTTTAGCGATGAGCAACTGATTACGCGTTTTGTCGACTGGAAATATAACGCTAATACGCTAAAGCGCATACTACCTGAGGCGAAAACCCGTATTGATACACTCTCTGACTTAGTCGACTTGGCTGGGCATTTTGTCGCCGGGATGCCTGAATATGACCCTGCGCTATTAACCGATGGTAAAGCGCCAGAAGATGTGGTGCGTCAAGCACTGCAGTTCTTTATTTGGGAGTTGGAAACACTGCGCACCTGGGAAAAGTCAGCGATCTTTGCCATTGCGAAAAAAGTGGCGACCTTCCATGAATTGAAGATCAAAGACTTTTTAGAGCCTATTTTTGTTGCTATTACCGGCAAGAAGTCATCTACATCGGTGATCGATGCGATGGAAATTCTTGGCTCTGATATGTCGCGAGCACGGTTGCGTGTAGCGCTAGGGCACATTGGTGTATCTAAGAAGCAAGCGAAGAAACTAGAAAAAGCCTACCGCGATTTTAACTAAGCATTGGCAAAAAGACAGCCGCAGCCTGTTATGCTGCGGCTTTTTTGTGCCTTTTTTCCATAAATTGCAACAGATTCGACCTCTCCATGCGTAAATTTTGTTACACTGCCGCAGTTTTTTTGAACTAAAGCAGAGCAGGTATGTTAGAGCAGTTTTATCAAGACTTTGGTACCCATGTGTGCATTTCTCGTGAGCAAGGCAGTCGATTTGCTAAAGCGGTCGCCGATGACTTCAACCCGTTACATGATGTCGAGGCGAAGAAATTTTGCGTGCCTGGGGATTTACTGTTCTCGGTGGTACTCGATAAATATGGAATTAATGAGCAAATGCACTTCACCTTCGCCAATATGGTCGATGAGGGTGTAAAGCTAAGCATGCCGCAAGGAGAAGCACAGTTCGATATTAAAGATGGTGACAAATGCTATCTAAGCGTGCAGCGTGAGGGCGAAAACAGCCAATGTAAAACCCTGACCAATGCGCTGATCAAAAACTATGTTGAATTCTCGGGAAAGGCCTTTCCCCATGTGGTTGTGCCACTGATGGCAAAGCAAGGTGTAATGATTAACCCTGCGCGGCCAATGATCATTTATGAATCAATGAGTATTCATATGGACACTCTTGCAGTAACGGCTCCTGAACTGCGTGAAGCCGAACATGTATTTACCTACGAAGGTAAGCGCGGCAAGATTATTTTGCGCTTTGATTTACTGGCGCAGGGTGAAGTCGTGGGTCGAGGAGAAAAGCATATGCTGGTCTCGGGGATTCGTGAGTATTGTCAGGACACGGTGGATGAATTGATACGCGGCTATAACGAGCGCAAAGCGGCATTGAAACCGTAATAAAGCACAGATAGAAAAGCGCCTCAAGGCGCTTTTTTTTTCTTTTTTCGCATCCAGTGACATTTGGCACAGGTCGAATGGGGTGTTGCTCTTTACAGTGACATTTCAACCACATCACAGGATACGAACAATGAAAAAAGTATTGAACGCTGCCTGGTTCTTGTTAGTCGCCGTGCAGGCTCAGGCCGAGCAGTCTACTCAATGGCAGGTCACCCTCGGTGCTGGCGGAGCCATTATCACAACCCCTTGGGCTGGGATGGCAACACAACATCAGTCACTGCCGTTTGTAAGTGCTCAATATGGACGTTGGCGCTTTGGTGTTGACCAAGGGCTGGTGAGCTACCGCGTGTTGGATAGTCAAGTCGGTATTGATATGGGTCTTAACTTTCGCGATCCCAGCTACGACAGTGTTCTGTTATATAAAAGCGACCTTTCTGACGACCCTGTATTCACCTCTTATGACGACCCTAGTGGCGAGCTGGTCGCAACTATGGCGCTCAACTATCATGGCTTCTCGGCCCGTTTTGCCCAAGATATTAGCAATGAATCCAGTTCGCTGGCGGCAAACGTTTCTTACACGCTGTCTCCTTGGCAGTTGAGTGACAAGCTCCGGGTACACACAAGATTCGGAGTTCGGTTGCTCAGTGAAGATTATACCCAACACTTTTATGGTGTAAGTAGGGTGCAAGCTGCCCCACAGTATGGGCGCACGCAGTATCACTCCCAAGGCGCTATCAACCCTTTTGCACGTATTGCCCTGAGTTATCAATTCGCACCGCAATGGCAGGCAGTGGCCGCTTACCGAAGCGAATTTTGGGACGATGAAATTTATCACAGCCCCTTAGTATCGACACATTATACGCACCAGTTAATGGTCTTTTTTACTTATCGGCTGCGTTAGTGCAGTGTTGCAACAGTTGCTGCCAAAAATGACTACCTTTACGCCGAGCCAAACGAATGTTGTTTTCGGGAATACTTTCAGGGTCATCGTACTGTGCGAGTGCCTGCTCCATACTGTGTTCGCGAATAATATGTAAGGCCGGGTAGGGGGCGCGATTAGTGTAATTTGCGGCATCCTCAGGCTCGGCGTCAGCAAACACATAGTGAGGATGAAAGTGGGCTAATTGATAGGTGCCCTCAAAACCCTGTGCAACCAATAAAGCATTAGCTAAATCTATCAGCTCGAGAAAATCATCAAAATCGTTAAAACCCTTAGCAAAAATCACCAAGGTGGTTTCAATGTCGCTATCGTTATCAAGCACACGACACTGCTCTAGGGTGTCAAGCACCGCCTCATCAACGCTAACGGCATCACTGGGATGATAATGAATGCGTTGGCTTTCGACTTCTTTGCGAGCAAACGGGCAAAAGTTGTATTTAACAATGACCGCACTGACCCATTCACGCATGGCTGCAACACAGTTAGACATCAGTGTATTCCTCTATAATCGCCAATGTTTTCGCTATCGCCCCTTGGTTTTTCTTCACTACATTAAGACCTATCGCGCCCATTTGTTGGCGCTTATGAGGGTCATGGCTGAGTGCAATCAGTTGTGCTGCTAAGTTATCGGCTTGCACTTGCTGCGCACCACCTTGGTTGATGAGCTCTGGGTAAACGTGAGCAAAGTTGAAAGTATGGGGGCCTGTTAAAACTGGAATGGCGTGGGCGCACGCTTCTAATGGATTGTGTCCGCCGCGCGCGATAAGACTGCCGCCGATAAAAGCGAGGTCAGCGCAGCCATAAAGCATGGTCAGCTCTCCTAAAGTATCTGCGAGCATGACGCTCTGCCCTTGGTAGTCGTTGTGACTACGACGACAAAAATCATAATTCTGCTGTTTAAGCACGGTGGCAACATTGTCAAATTGCTCCGGATGACGCGGGGCAATGATCAGTAAAGCCGAGGGCTGTTGCTTCAGTAATTCCTGGTGTGCTTGAAGGAGTAATTCCGGCTCGCAAGGGTGAGTGGAGCCGGCAATCCAAACAAAGGGCTTATTGAACTTGTGGCGCAATTGCTGAGCTTGTTGTTTGTGCTTTTCGCTGACGGTGATATCGAACTTGATGGAGCCGGTAACATGCACTTTATGCTGGGCCAGACCCAGCTTTACAAATCGCTCGGCGTCATCATGATGGTGGCAGGCAAGCACATCAATATGGCGCATTATATCTCGAGTGAGGGGAGCTACTTTGGCATATCCGTTGGCGGATTTCGCCGACAGTCGCGCGTTAATAATCACGGTCGCTAAACCTGCTTGTTTCGCCTGCTTTAATAAGTTCGGCCACAGTTCGGTCTCTATTATAGACAGTACTTTTGCTTGTGTACGACGGATAAAGCGCCGTTGACACCAAGGCAAATCGAACGGTAAGTAGCAGCAGCTTAAACGTTCTTGGCTTATGGCGTCGGCGAATAAAGTGGTGATTTGCTCACGCCCGGTGGGGGTGTTGCAAGTAATGATTAAGCGGTACTTGGCACCGAGCAAGGCTTTTATCAGTGGTGCGCTGGCAAGCACTTCACCGACTGAGGCGCAATGCAAAATAATATCGCCAGTGGCCTGAGCGTAGCCAAAGCGCTCGCCAAAGTGTTGGCGATAACCAGGATTCTTACGGCCACGTAAACAATATAGGTATACCCAGGCTATGGGGATCAGTAGTACTAAAATAAGCGAATAAAGAAAACGGGCAAACACGATAAAGCCTAATTGTGAAATTCGACTAAAGTGTACCGCAGGCAATAGGGCAAGCCAAAGCTTGGCTGACAAAAACGTGCATTTATCAGTACTCTTTGGAATAATGCCGATAAACCCGTGAATGAGGACGCTTTATGGCTAATATTGACAACGCCGCCAACACTTACCTCGATAGCCTTGCGCGCCACCGCGCACTATTCGACACCATGGAACAATACCAACCGCAAGTATCGCAATTGTTGAGCGCCTGTCATCAGGCACTTGCTGCTGGTGGTAAGGTGATCTGGTTCGGTAATGGTGGCAGCGCCGCAGATGCACAGCATCTCGCTGCAGAGTTTGTGGTGCGCTATAAAAAAGAGCGCGGGCCACTGGCATCCATTGCTCTGACAACGGATACTTCCATTTTAACCGCGCACTCTAACGACTATCATTTTGATACTGTATTTGAGCGTCAAGTTCAGGCGTTGTGTAAACCACAGGATTTGGTTATTGGCCTGACGACTTCGGGAACCAGCGCCAACATCAATCTTGCGCTCCAAGCGGCCAACGACATCGGTGCTTATACCGTGGCTTTGACTGGCCGTGAAGGCGGCACCGTTAAAGATATTGCTAAACTTCCCATTATCATCAGCAATGATGAGACCGCGCGTATCCAAGAAGCCCATATGTTTATCGGCCACTGGTTGTGCGAAGCCCTAGATATGCTAGTGGCGGAGTAAGCAACATGGATTTAGGTCTGTTAAAACAGCTGCACAATGCCAAGGTCTTGGTGGTTGGGGATGTCATGCTTGACCGATACTGGCATGGTGACTCCGGGCGTATTTCCCCTGAAGCGCCGGTACCGGTGGTCAAAGTGAACCAGCTTGAAGACAAAGCCGGTGGCGCTGCCAATGTCGCCAAGAATATCGCGCGCCTTGATGGTCAGGTAGGCCTGCTAGGGCTTATTGGTGAGGATGAAAGTGGTCAAATTCTAGAGCGCATTCTTGCTGATGAACACATTGACTCACAGTTAGTCCATGCTGTGGAATTGCCGACGATAGCCAAGCTCAGGGTGATTAGTCGACACCAGCAAGTGGTGCGCCTAGACCAAGAAGAACAGTTTTCTAAAGAGCATTCGCAGTTATTGTTGAATCGTTTAGAGCGTGTGGTGGGTGACTATGATTTCATTGTTTTCTCAGATTACAACAAAGGCTCATTGACGCTCATTGAGGCCATGATCCGGGTGGCCAAAGACGCGGGAAAAACCGTATTGGTAGATCCTAAGTCGCCGCAGTTAGGTTTATACCGTGGTGCCGACTACATCACGCCTAATTTAAATGAGTTTAAGCTCGCCGGAGGCGATGCCAGCAGCGAGCAGGCATTGACTGATACGGCGCGGGCATTAATAAAAGAGGCGGGAATTGGCGCGATGTTGCTGACTCGCTCAGAACAAGGTATGTCGTTGATTAGTGCCAGCGCTAAACACGACTATCCCGCACAAGTGCAAGAAGTGAGTGATGTCACAGGCGCTGGCGATACTGTAATCGCAACTTTAGCGGTGATGCTCGGGGCAGGAATGCCAGATTCTGATGCAGTAGAGCTGGCCAATTTAGCAGCGGGTATTGCTGTGAGTAAGCTAGGTGCGGCTACCGTGTCGCCTGAGGAACTCAGTGCAAAACTAGGGCAGTACCTGCGTGCGAATGGCGAGCATTACCAAACGCCTTTTGAATCCGTAATCCAGCATATTGAGTTTGCGAAACAAAATGGTGAGAAAATTGTATTCACCAATGGTTGCTTCGATATCCTCCACGCCGGTCATGTGCGCTATTTGGCACAAGCGAAAGCCATGGGAGACAGGCTCGTTGTTGGCTTAAATACCGATGACTCGATTGCCCGGCTGAAAGGGCCTGAACGTCCTATCAATCCTTTAGCTGAGCGGGCCATGGTATTGAGTGCGCTGAACTCTGTGGACTGGGTGATCCCTTTCGGCAAAGAGCACGAGGGCGACACGCCAGCAAAACTGATTGAGCAAATCAGCCCGGATATCTTAGTCAAGGGCGGAGACTACAACGTAGAAGAAATTGCAGGGGCCGAACATGTGCTGCGCCATGGCGGCCATGTTGAAGTGCTGGAGTTTCTCGATGGTTGCTCAACTTCCAACGTGATAGAGCGAATTAAAAAAGGACAGTAAAAAAGGAGCTACGGCTCCTTTTTTGATGAGTCAGGTTTAAAAGTTGTATTCAAACTTTAGGTATGCGCTGGTGTCTGTTTCTGAGCCCTCAACGGTATCATTGTTAGCAACAACGCCGCCGACAGTGAAACGTCCTTTCATCGCTAAAAAGCGATAGCGAGCTTCCAGCTGCTGGCTATCAATCGGTGTTTTGGTAATGCTATGACCAAGGTCAGGGTTGTTGGGGTAGCGATCACTGTTGTCACTGTTAAAGTCGATTTGGCGCAACTTGACTTGCCAGTCATGACCATTACTTTGTTGGCCTAAAACAGTAAATACCCAAGATTGCGTGTCGTTATCGTAAGCCGAGCCAATAGTCCGTCCTTGATAACGATAGCCGGATAGATAAATAGAGTGCTCATAATAGCAGTTTTCAATATCCGGTGCTTCGGCGGCACAGCTGACGCCAGTATCGATATATTCCAGGTTAAAAGTCAGGTTTTGCGCGAATGCATATGCGCTGGTTTGGGCGCCAAAGACATAAGCTCTGTCTGCCGGTTTAAAGTAACTGCTTGCATCTTCTCCAATTGTGCTGACATACAAGGCATAAGGCTGAGAAAAAAGCGTGTCTGACCAACGCACATCGAGCCCCGCGAGTTGGTTACCGAGTTTGGTCTCCTGCTCAGAGGTACAGCTGTCAGCGCCATTTGCACATTCGGTTTTACCTAAGATCATATCAACAAAGTCTCCTAAGGAGCTTGGCTGGCCTTCACCTGCCCATTGCGCTGACCACGATAAAGCGACTTCAAGTTGTTGTAGCGGGCGGAAATTAACGCGGGTGCTCCATAGCATCGCATCAGGTTCGACCCGTGTTGACTCAAGTTGCGCCATTTGTGCGGTAAATGACCAAGGACCAATCCAACTTAGCCACGGCGTCTCAAACGCGGTGGCCTTTTCACGGCTCACACTAATCGCTGGTAGCGGCTTGGCGTTGGTGGACATAATCAAGCTGTTATCAATACCCGGCCCCCAAAACTGCTCAACCGCACCGGCACGAAATATCCAGTTTCCTAAACGATAAGCGATATAACTGTGATCCAAAGTCGTGTCATCACATTGCTCGAGTGCTTGCTCATTGGCCACGATATCCGCTTGGCCTTTATCTTTGACATAACAATTACGTCCGTCTTCGCGGTGATTAACTGCTAGTTTTGCCGCAAAGTTCTCTCCTAAGTAGCTGTAACTTGCAAGCATTTCTGTTTGCTGAGAGTGGCTCATCCCAAAACTGGTGACTGCACGGGGATCGGTGGCTTTAAAACTATGCACTTGAAAGTTGTGAGGTTGGCCATTTTCGGATTCAAAGCGGTGACGCACACGCAGTGCCGTATCTTGAAGCTCAGCACTTAATGACGCAACCGGTGCCGCGCGCAACTCGTCGATAAAGCTATTCCACATAAGTGGAAATGTGGTTACCGGGGCTGAGATTACACCGGCATCGGCAAGGCGTTGGATATCTGCACGAAGACCATAATCATCAGGCTTAACCCAAGGCTCAGCAAAAACTGAAGAACTAACTAAACACAAAAAAGTGCATAATGAAGAAGTAGAGAAGCGCACGTTATTAGTCCCTAATACAAAACGAGCGGGTAGTCTACCAAGCTAATAGTAAGTTTGCAGCAGTTGAAATACGCTTTGATAATTTATTAAATATTCAATACAGCGACCGTGAGGGTATCGAAAACTACATCAACCCCCTATATAATGAGGCGATTAACGCAAGCCAGAATGTGGAGTAAATGGAACATTCCGAGCGCATTAGCCCAATAGCACCAACAAGTGTAAAACGGCTGCTATTCATTCCGGTCTCATCCACTGAAGGTATCGGCGAATATATACGTTCTCTAACCCTAGCCCTGAGTTTAAAGCAGCGCTACGCGGATGCTATTGATGTGCATTTTGCTCTTAATCAGCACACCCAGTACGCCAGTACCTGTCCCTTCAATACCACCTTACTGGCGCAGTCGCCGACAAAAGAAAATACGCGTGTGTGTGCGTTAATCCAAGATTATAAGCCCGATGTGGTGATTTTTGATTGTGCTGGAAGAGCATCGCAGATGCGCAGTGCCCGAGCAGCGGGAGCCCAGGTTGTGTTTATTTCTCAGCACGCTAAAAAGCGCGCCAAAGGGCTCAAGCTAAATCGCGTTGATTGTATTGATAAGCACTGGGTGGTGCAGCCAGACTTTTGCATCGAACCACTAAGTTGGTTGGAACGCCTTAAAATTCGCTGTTTCAACTTAGTTGAGCCAATCAACATAGGCCCTTACTTTGCGCTCCCTGATGCTCAATCAACGCGACAAGTAATGGCCGATAGAGGGATTCAAGCGGGTCAATACGTTGTTGTTAACGCCGGCTCAGGCGGGCACCTCAGTGAGCAAGGAGTCTGTGCCGATGTGTTTTATAAGGCTGCACAAGAGTTAAGTGAGCGCTTAAATATCCCGACGGTGGTCGTATTTGGGGCGAATTACCCTGATGCTTTGCCGGTATCGAGCGATCCCTTGGTGCATGTTGTCGGTGGCTTGAGTAATGCTGAGTTTATTGCTTTACTGGCTAATGCCAAAATGGGTCTGCTGAGTGCCGGCGATGCTTTATTACAAGCGATTGCTTTGCAGCTCCCTTGTGTTGCCGCGCCCGTTTCTAAAGATCAGCCCAAGCGCCTAGCAATGTGCTCTGCACAGGGGGTAGTGCATGCTGCGCCGTTAAATCGTGACAAGCTGACTGCACAAGCGGTAGCACTGCTCAATGATGAACGGCAGTGGGCAAACATACAAAACGCTTTGCAGGGGCGTGCGCAATTGCATAGCCAAGATTTCATTGCCAAGCAATTTCAAGAGTTATTGGCGTTATAGAGCGTTTAGGGTGTTGAGGTAAGCTTGCTCTAAGCGTTGCCAATGGTGTTCTTGCCAATGAAAACTGGGCTGTCGAGCGGCTTCTTTAGCGAAACTACGTTGTAAGCGGGCGATATTCTGCTGCTGCCATTGTTGCTTGGGAATGCGCAGCTCGCCACGGTCAAAATCGATAACATGGGCCTGGTTGTCAGCGCCAAACAAAATATTATTAATATTTAAATCGGCATGATACACCCCGGCTTGGTGGAAGCGAGCAAGGGTGGTGCCGATATGGCTTATCAGCGTATCTTCTAGGGGCGCGGCAACTAGCTTTTCACACAAACTTTGCGCCCCTGGTAGTGCCCGGGTGATAATGTCGCCCCGGTAAATTAAGCCGTTGCGACGAATCATGGCAGCTATGGGTTCAACTACAGGCAGGCCTTGTTCATGAAGTTGGCAGGTGAGAGCGAACTCTTTGTATACTCGGGTGTTGGCTAAACCAGTATAAAAATACTGATCGCTCAGCACCTTACCAATCAATCCGCCGCGCCAGTAGTGGCGAAGCACTGCCCGCAAACCCTGATGTTCGAAAAAATAGGTGGTTGCTCGGCCGCTTTTTTGTGCATAGACCTTATTTTGCTTTAACCAAAACGTCGGCTCGAACCAATTTTCCTGCACAGATTGCGCTGGGTATTTGTACGTTAATAGCGTGTGCTTGGAAGAAAGTGGGCGAGTATGCATGAGTGTTACAAGGCAAACAAAATAATGGCGCTAGTGTAGCTGCTTTTGGAGTCAGGTTAAACCGCTTCACGCTTGCATTGCGCTGGGGTTGCTTTACCATTTGCGAAGATTAATTGCTATTAGGAAATACCGCGTGCCACTAGAGTCTGTGCAATCCATTTGTATCCTTCGTTTGTCTGCGATTGGCGATGTGTGTCATGCCGTCAGTGCCGTGCAAGCTATTCAAAAAGTGCACCCTAATGCCAAGATTACCTGGGTGATTGGCAAGGTTGAGGCCATGCTGTTGCAAGGATTGCCGGGGGTAGAGCTGGTGGTGTTTGATAAAAAGCAGGGAAGGGCAGCTTTTAAAGCTTTAAAGCAACGCTTCAAAGGCCAGCGCTTTGACGTGTTATTGAACATGCAAGTGGCTTTTAGAGCGGGCTTGGTTAGCCGTTGTATTCCAGCGAGGGTGAAAATCGGTTTCGATAAAGCACGCTCAAAAGAACTGCACAGCTTATTCATTAATAAACGCATCGACGCTAAGAGTGAACCTCATGTGCTCGAAGGCTTTATGCAATTTGCCGAGCAATTAGGGGTGCAAGATTTTACCCCGCACTGGCAGTTGCCCTTGAGCGGGGCAGATAAAGCCAAAGCCGTTGAGCTGGTGGGCGACAATGGCGATCCGTTATTGGTGATAAGCCCTGCGGCAAGTAAAGCAGAGCGTAATTGGCTACCTGAACGTTATGCTGCTGTTGCTAAGTATGCGGCGAGTAAAGGTTTCAAGGTGGCACTCACCGGCGGCCCGACCGGCATGGAGCGCGCTTTAGCCGCTGATATTATCAGCCAGTGCGATTTTGAGGTGAATAACTTGGTGGGCCAAACCTCGCTTAAAGAGCTGACCTGCGTGTTGGCTTTGGCCACTGTGGTACTGGCTCCCGATACCGGTCCGGCGCATATGGCAACGACCCAAGGCACACCCGTTATTGGCTTATATGCGCACTCAAACCCGAAGCGCACCGGGCCCTACCTATCGCAGCAGTACGTAGTGGAAAGCTATTTTGACGCAGTTAAAGAACAGCATGGTAAGCCTGCTGAGCAGTTACCTTGGGGCACGCGAGTTAAAGGTGAGCTAATGCATCGCATTAGTGTTGAAGCTGTGACCGCGATGTTTGATAAAGTTGTACACGAGCACCGATTATGAGCAATAAAGCCGTTTTTTTAGACCGCGATGGCGTTATTAATGTCGACCATGCCTATGTCCACAAACCCGAAGACTTTGAATTTATTGATGGCGTATTTGCCGCCTGTCGTAGCTTTCAACAGCGTGGCTATCGACTGATTATTGTCACGAATCAATCGGGTATTGCCCGCGGCTATTACAGCGAACAACAATTTGCTGAACTTACTACGTGGATGAAAGAGCAGTTTTTACAGCATGATGTGCGCATTGATGAGGTGTACTACTGTCCTCATCACCCCACTAAGGGGATAGGCGACTACCGTCAGCAGTGTACTTGTCGTAAGCCTGAGCCGGGCATGTTGCAACGCGGCATTGCTGCGTTTAACCTCGACCCCGAGCACTGTGTCATGGTCGGCGACAAACATGGCGATATCCAAGCTGCACAGCGCTGTGGCATTGGCACTAAAGTGTTGGTGCGTAGCGGCCAAAAGTTTGACCAAAAGGCGCAAAGTGATGCTGATTACACCTGCGACTCGCTCGCTGATGTGCCTGCACTGCTGTGAGGGAATCTTTACATCCGGTATGGGTTACCACGCTGTGCTGTGGTCCAACCGCGTGTACAAACAATGCAATTGTACGTGTAACCTTTTACAATACCCCTAACTTTGTTTAACAAGCGAACCTACCCACGTCTTTGACGTAGCATGGGTCCCCCGTTCAAGTATTGGAGAAATCTATGAGAGCCTCTGCGTTTTATACTCAACTGCAAGCGCAAATCGAGCAAGTCAAAGCCGATGGTCTATACAAAAGCGAGCGCATTATTACCTCGCAGCAACAGGCTGAAATTGACGTTGCCAGCGGCGATAAAGTGATTAACTTTTGTGCCAATAACTACCTTGGTTTAGCGAATCATCCAGAGCTTATTAAAGCAGCGCAACAAGGCTTGAACGACCATGGTTTCGGTGTTGCTTCCGTGCGTTTTATCTGTGGTACGCAAGACATTCACAAAACCCTTGAAAGCAAAATCAGTGACTTTCTACAAACCGAAGACACCATTCTTTACTCTTCTTGTTTTGACGCTAATGCGGGTCTTTTTGAGACCATTCTTGGCCCTGAAGACGCCATTGTTTCCGATGCCCTAAACCATGCCTCAATTATCGACGGTGTGCGTCTATGTAAAGCAAAGCGTTTCCGCTATGCCAACAATGATATGGCCGACCTTGAGCAGCAACTGATTGCTGCTGATGAAGCAGGTGCTAAAACCAAGCTGATTGCCACTGACGGCGTGTTCTCGATGGATGGCGTAATTTGTAACCTTGAAGCGCTGTGTGATTTGGCTGATAAGTACGATGCCCTCGTTATGGTCGATGACTCTCATGCTGTAGGCTTTGTTGGTGAAAATGGCCGTGGTACGCCTGAGTACTGTGGCGTGTTAGACCGTGTCGATATTATCACTGGCACCTTAGGTAAAGCCTTAGGCGGCGCATCAGGCGGTTATACCTCAGGTAAGAAAGAAATCGTCGAGTGGCTACGCCAACGCTCACGTCCTTATTTATTCTCGAACTCGCTGGCGCCATCCATTGTGACTGCGTCAATAAAAGTGCTGGATATGCTGGCTGATGGCAAAGAGTTGCGCGATACTTTATGGTCCAATGCGGCTTACTTCCGTGAGCAAATGGAAGCGGCGGGTTTCACTTGTGCTGGTAAAGATCATGCCATTATTCCTGTGATGTTAGGAGATGCCAAGCTCGCTGGGCAAATGGCCGATAAACTACTGGCTGAAGGCATTTATGTCACCGGGTTCTCATTCCCAGTGGTGCCAAAAGGGCAGGCGCGTATTCGTACCCAAATCTCTGCTGCACACAGCAAAGCGCAACTCGACAAAGCCATTGATGCCTTTATTCGTATCGGCAAAGAGTTGGGCGTAATTTAGGAGCGCAGTGATGAAAGCATTATCAAAATTAAAGGCTGAAACTGGGATTTGGATGACTGATGCGCCAAAACCGGAAGTGGGCCATAACGATTTATTGATTAAAATTCGTAAAACCGCTATTTGCGGCACCGATGTGCATATCTACAACTGGGATGAGTGGGCGCAAAATACCATTCCAGTGCCTATGGTGGTAGGTCATGAGTATGTCGGTGAGGTTGTCGATATGGGCCAGGAAGTGCGTGGCTTTGAAGTGGGTGACCGGGTTTCTGGTGAAGGTCATATTACCTGTGGTCATTGCCGTAATTGTCGCGCCGGGCGTGTACATTTGTGTCGTAATACCACAGGTGTGGGCGTTAACCGTGAAGGTAGCTTTGCGGAATACTTGGTTATTCCAGCGTTCAATGCCTTTAAGATCCCCGATAATATCTCCGATGAGCTGGCCTCTATTTTTGACCCGTTTGGCAACGCTGTACACACTGCTTTGTCGTTCGATTTGGTCGGTGAAGATGTATTGATCACCGGCGCAGGCCCGATTGGTATTATGGCTGCAGCTGTAGCTAAGCACGTTGGCGCACGCAATGTGGTGATCACCGACATCAACGAGTACCGCCTTGATTTGGCCCGTAAGATGGGCGCTACACGGGCTGTTAACGTCAGTGAAGAAAAGCTCGAAGACGTGATGACAGAGCTGGGGATGACAGAGGGCTTTGATGTTGGCTTAGAGATGTCAGGGGTGCCGGTGGCATTCAACTCTATGCTTGATAACATGAACCATGGCGGCAAGATAGCCATGCTGGGTATTCCACCTTCAGATATGGCTGTAGACTGGAACCAAGTTATTTTCAAAGGCTTGGTAATCAAGGGAATTTATGGCCGTGAGATGTTTGAAACCTGGTACAAAATGGCCAGCTTGATTCAGTCAGGTCTTGATATTTCCCCTGTGATCACCCATCAATTCAATATCGATGACTTTCAGCAAGGTTTCGACACGATGTTGTCGGGGCAGTCAGGTAAAGTTATTCTCGATTGGCAGTAAGTAGCCTATGAAGGCGGCTAAGCCGCCTTTTCAGTGTTTAGTAAATTTGGAGTCCCATGGCTTTTAAACATATCTCGGTGTCGCAGACACATGAATTACTAAACGACGATAATGTCGTTATTGCTGATATACGTGACCCGAACAGTTTCGCAAGCGGCCATATTCCTGGTTCCGAGCATTTAAGTAATAGTAATATCGGTGAGTTCATGCTGCATAAGGAGTATGAGCAACCTATTATTGTTGTGTGTTACCACGGTATTAGCTCGCAAGGTGCTGCTGGTTACTTAGCTGAGCAAGGGTTTGATGACGTATACAGTATGGATGGCGGCTTTGACGCCTGGGCGAAACAATTTCCACAATCGGTTGAAAAATGATTGAACTAGGGAGCACCAATAACGTGCGTGCTGCTCAAGGGTTTATTGATTACTTGAGTACTCAAGGGCTGCATGGCGAGCTCAAACCTGCACAGCAGGGGCATGTGATTATTGCTGTTGATCCGGAGCATTTTCATGCTGTTCAGCCGTTATGGAATGAGTTTAAA
Source organism: Pseudoalteromonas sp. CO325X (assembly GCF_004208955.1). Lineage (NCBI taxonomy): Bacteria > Pseudomonadati > Pseudomonadota > Gammaproteobacteria > Alteromonadales > Pseudoalteromonadaceae > Pseudoalteromonas > Pseudoalteromonas sp. CO325X. The sequence goes on along the minus strand of NZ_SGPG01000032.1, from coordinate 203,561 downwards.
ACAGAGCCGAATCATCCGCGATACAGTGATGCCGCATGGCAAAGCGGGCGTACCGATTCAGGCTTGGTTTACAGTGGCAATAAGCTTAATTTGTGGCAACGCTTTAACGGGCTAAGTTTATTGGTTAAAAGCGTCAGTATTATCAGTGTGATTATCTATGCGCTGTTTTTATTGGGCCAGTTTAGCCATATATTCCCATTGTTACAGTTTAAAGCATCGCAGCCGCTCTCTTGGATAACGCCAGCTGTCGTTCATTTCTCTGCAATTCATTTGATATTTAATGTGCTGTGGTGGTTGACCTTAGGGCCGGCTATCGAACGCCAGACATCGAAACTCACTTTATTGAGTGTGTTTTTACTTGGCTCTTTGGCCAGCGCGTGGGCGCAATATACTATGGTCGGCCCTAATTTCGGTGGTCTCTCAGGTGTTGTGTATGCGCAGGTAGGGTTTTGTTGGATTTATCCTTTGCTAGCGAAAACTAAACCGATGATGACCAAGGCGATGATTGGTTTTCTGCTACTGTGGCTAGTTTTTGGTTTTACCGATACTTTCTTTATGCCTATGGCCAACTGGGCGCATTTAGGCGGTTTAGTCAGCGGTATCGTGTTAGCGCTGGTGATGGCCTTTGGAAGTAATAAAAAAGCGGCTTAAGCCGCTTTTTTATTACTCGTGATGTTAGTGATAAAGGTATTTGGTAAACAGTACATCGCGAATAATATCTTTACCGGTTTCCTGCTTCAGTAAGGTTTTAAGCCGTTCGATGCATTTCTGTCTTATCTCTTCGCGGCCCGTTAAACTTTTGATTTTATCCTCTGGCTCTTGCGATAAGATTTCAACAATGGCGTCACGCAGCAGTGGCATGTGATGTTCAACCACTGAAATATTGCCAACATCTTCTAACATCAGATCGACAGTCACTCGCACATAGCCGAGCTTCTTACTTGATTGGCTAATGTAGTTCGCGACGATATCAGGCTCAAAGCCATAATAACCAACATCTCCCGCCGCCTTTGCGGGGCTGAACATGAGCAGGGTAAAGGCACTGACAAGTAATAGTTTGAGCGCTCGAGGCATAATAATTAGTGTGCTAGTTTTCATCAAGTTATCCATATTTTAGCGCGCTTAGCGATTTATCGTCCAGATTTATTAGTAAAGGGGTTACTGTGCTCTGTGAGAGCTTTTGCCATTAGTGTAGCAGTGGTATGATCGAAGCAATAGTCGAATCAAGGTAGTATGTTTTGCCTGCACACCCTATACCTCTTCGCGCGCAGTGGATAAGCATCGAGCACGCTAAGGTGACTGACACACTAGCCGATTGGCTACTGGAGCCTGGCTCGCTAACGAAGCGTTTAAAATCACAATGCCAACAATTTGCGGTGGAAGTTCTAAGTGAAAAAGTGGTAGCCAGTCGCTTTTGCGATCACGCTGTTTTTAAGCCCCCCAGTACGAATGTGCGTGTGCGTGAAGTGTTGCTGTTTTGCGATAATGAACCTATGGTCTATGCGCAAACCTGGCTTCCTGAACAGCAGTCGCAGCAAGGGGTTGATTTAGCCCATTTGGGCAATAACCCATTGGGCGAAGTGATTTTCCAAGACCCGCAAATCCAACGAGTAGGTATGGAGGTGGCTGATTTCGCTGACAGTCAGAGTCTGGCTGAGCTTACACACTCGTTAAAGCTGCCTAGTGAGCCGCTATGGGGACGCCGTAGTTGCTTCAATTTAACGAACCAACAAATAATGGTGTGCGAGATCTTTTTACCCGGAGCCTATCCTTACCTATGAAACTAGCACCACTTAAGGCGATGCATTGGCCTTACTATAAGCAATTGATGCGTATTGATAAGCCTATCGGCACCTTGCTACTGCTGTGGCCCACTTTTTGGGCTTTGTGGCTTGCTGGTGCAGATTGGCCGCCGGTGAGTCTCGCGGTTATTTTTGCCTTGGGGGTGTTGGTTATGCGTAGCGCAGGGTGCGTGATCAATGACTTTGCCGATCGTAATGTTGATGGTGCGGTGCAGCGCACTCAACAGCGCCCTCTGGCTGCAGGAACCGTGAGTGCCGGTGAGGCGCTGAGCTTATTTGCTTTGCTGGTGGTTATGGCTTTTGCGCTCGTGTTATTACTTAACTGGCAGACGATATTACTGTCATTTGGGGCGCTTGCCTTGGCTGCGTGTTATCCCTTTATGAAACGCTATACCCATTTACCCCAAGTGGTGTTAGGAGCTGCGTTTAGCTGGGCAATTCCAATGGCTTACATGGCCACTATCGAAGCGCTGCCGATATATGCATGGTTACTGTTTTTTGCCAATGTAGTGTGGACTGTGGCGTATGACACCTTATATGCGATGGTGGATAGGGATGATGATGTTAAAATAGGTATAAAATCCACCGCTATCTTATTTGGTCGTTACGACCTTCTGGCGGTGGCTTTATTGGATGCCACCTTTATTGCACTGTTGGCCTATATCGGCTTGGATATGCAACTCTTTTGGCCATTTTGGCTTGGTCTCAGCATTGCTACTATGCTGTTGGTGCGACAGCTTTACTTGTGTCGCCACCGAGAGCGAGCCGCGTGTTTCAATGCATTTTTGAATAACCACTATGTCGGCCTAGCCATTTTTATTGGTATTGCCGTTAGCTTGCTTTAATTCGGCGGGTCAACAAAGCCGGCGACAGAATTATTCTTGCGAAACCAGCCAGCGATAGAGAAGCGTGACTGCTTTGCTGGCAATACCTCATGCATAAATAGCTCACTTTCAAACACAACCAGTGTGCCACAGCGAGGGGCTACGCGCCGGGCCACTAATTTGGAGCGCGGTTGATAGATCACTAACTCGCCTCCCTCATCAGGGGTGTTTAGGTAGCAAACCGTAGTAAATACACGGTTCGAGCGCCCCTTAAAAGCATCATAATGCTTTTTATAGAAGTCCCCAGGCTGATAATGGGCAAAGTGGCATTCATAATCGAACAGGCCAAGGAAAAAGTGTCGGTTAATGTGCAGGCGCAATGCTTCCATTAAAGCTAGGTAGTCTTGCTCTGCTTGCGAGTGTCCGCTAAACCACAAAGTTTTGTCTTTTCTTATTTGCTCGTTATGTTGAAACTCTTGGCGGCGGCCAATTCCAGCTGGTGAAAAAGCATCGTATTGTTGTTGCGCTGTATTCAGGAGCTGGCTGGTTAAAGAGCTCGGTAATGCCTGTTCAATCACTGCATAACCGTGCTGATGCACATCATCGATGATCTGTGCAAATAATGGTTCTTGATTCACATGAGGAAATTCAAGTTAAAAGGTGGCTTAGTATACCTTTGAAATGACAAAGCTCTACTGTTTATTGGTGTAAATGTGGGCACATTGATAGATAAGCCTCGACCGCCTGGTCTTGGCTGCTATTTTTTAATGGTTTGGCACTTAAGGAGTGGCAGTAATACTCGCCCAAGTTTGAGCGAGTAGGTAGGTGTTTACTTAGAAGCTGTGAAGAGTTAAGCACTCAAGTGCCGAGCGCTGGCAACTTGTTCAATCACATCTAATAGTTGAATAATGTGCTGTTGCTGCTCCAATTGCTCTTGGGTTTTGACGATTAAACGTGAGTGCGCTTCATCACTGGCTTGTAGACATATAAGGTCATCGTGGTTGTTGATAGCATTTGTATGTTCAATACCGCCAATGGCAATGCTTTGCCCGTTGGTCACCGCGTTTATCACTTCTTCTAAGCTACCTAAACGCAGGCCATTGCCTTTGCGCAGTACGTCTGCAGCCTCTTTTATCATGCTTTGCACATGTTGGCTTTGCGAAAAACAACCAAACAGCGGATAGGCATCAAGGTCATGTAAGGTGACGCTGGCTTTGTGTGCTAAAGGGTGGTTGCGACTTGCAAAGAGTACGAGCTGATCCGGTAGATGGATATCGCTGCCACCGAGGCAGGCGTTTTCTTCACTGACAAAAATATCAATTTCGCCTCGTTTCAGACGAGAATGTAACTCTTGCTGATCTTGTAGCTGCATCTCGATTTTCACTTCAGGATGCTGTGCCATAAACTGACCGCAAGACATGGGCACAATGGAGCTCGCAGAGCTGGTATAGCCAATTACAACACGGTTTTCACTTTTGCCACTGAGTTTGTCGAGTAATTGTTTGGTGCGTGCATATTCATCTAGGGTATTTTGGCAAAAACGTAAAAAAACTTCGCCTTCCTTCGTTAATATGACTGAGCGTGTAGAGCGTGATACTAGTTGATGACCAACTTCCTCTTCCAAAGTTTGAATGCTTCGTGTTAATGCGGAGGTACTAATGTTGGTTTTTTCTGCCGCTTGGCGAAAATGGCGCAAAGAGCCAAGGGCGAGGAATTGTTTAAGTTGTTCGAATCTCACTTTTAATTCCTTTTAAGTAAGTTATTAGGTGTATGGATTGGGGTTAATCCTCCTCAATACTAGTACATTGTACCTGAAATAAAAAGATGTCTTTTGTAACAAATTTTTCAAGTTCATCGTGGGGTTAATTAATAAAAGTCATTAGTCGGGGTAGCGGTTTTTTATAGCAATGAATTCATCAATATTTTTGATCATTAATTCGACTAAAGTCGGGTCGAAATGATGCCCTTTTTGTTGTTCTATAAAGTCTATTATATCCTCCATAGGCCAAGCCTTTTTATAACAGCGTTCGCTCCCTAGTGCGTCAAATACGTCTGCCAGAGCCGTAATTCTGCCAACAATGTGAATGGCCTCTTTGGCAAGGCCTTTAGGGTATCCAGAGCCATCCCATTTTTCATGGTGTTGGCCAGCGATTATTGCACCACATTGTAAAATTTCGTTGCTGGATCTGTGGAGTATTTCGTAACCTACTTGTGCATGTTGTTGCATTATTTCCCATTCTTGATCATTGAGCTTTCCGGGCTTATTTAAAATATGATCCGGGATGCTGATTTTGCCAATATCATGTAACGGTGATGCCAGTTTAAGTACTTCAGCTTGATAATCACTTAAGCCATAAAGTGTTGCCAATAGATAACTGTAATTAGCCACCCTTTTTACATGAGAGCCGGTCTCTTTCGAGCGTTTTTCCACGGCTTCACCGAGAATATACGAAAGCTCTTTTTGCGACTCTCTTACCGTTTCCCGTAATTTTAAGTTGTTGTAAGCCAGCGCTACGTTATTGGCGAAAAACTCTAGTAATTGATGTTCATGAGTATTCAAGTGGGCGCCGCGATCTACATATAGCATGGTCTCCATGCCATTTTGACCTGGGAAGTAACCGACATAGTTACTATCATTTTTTATTGAACGTTTGCGCTGGTGAGCACTGTGAAAATCTTGGCGCACATTGTGTGGTAGTTTACTAATGTCTGACTCGGGAGGGTGTCCTGAAGCCGCGAGCAATTTAAACTCAGTATCTTCTTGGTTGCTGCTGTAGGTCACCGCAGCACAGTATAGCTCGGCATCTTCTAGGCCCAGTATATGGGAAATGTTATTGAGCACCACGGACGCAAATTGGTGGATGCTGTCACACTTGAGAAACACCGTAGAGGCGTTGATAATGCGTTCTAACCCTTGTTTCTGCCGGTTAATCAATTGAATATCGCGATATCCGCGCAGCGCCGAATAAACCAACGTTTTGAGTTTTATAGCGGTAAGCTCAGTTTTATTTTTGTAGTCGTTAATGTCGTAGTCGCGGATAATCGACTCTTCGGGAGCTTCTCCTGGTTGCCCAGTGCGTAAAATAAGGCGGATATCATGGTTATCAATTTGCTCGCGAATATGCTTTATGAGCATCAATCCGGCGTGATTGGTTTCCATAACCACATCGACTAGCGCGACAGCGAAAGTGCTATCTTGTTCCAGTAATTCGATAGCTTCTTGTGCTGAATAGACGTGTGTTAATTCTACATAGCGATGCTCGAACTCAAAGTTAGAGAGCACTAACCGGGTGACATGGTGAATATCTTGGTCGTCATCAACAACAAGTACACGCCAAGGCGGTAAACTAGTTTCTGTTGTTTGTGTTTCTGCATCATCGACTTCACTAAAAAGATACTCACTCACACTGGGTTCCACCATCTCAGGTCAATGTAACCTGAGTATAGGTGAGATTTATTTCTCTGGTGAGTGAGAATGTTTTCCTATGCTTTCTAATTCAATGGCAATCGCATCACAGGAAATATGTATTTCGTATAAAGAGGTGAGCAAAGAGATCATAAGCGCCACTAAGCTTATGCCAAATAAGGCCGTGCCTAGAGGGGTAAATTCAACAAATAACGCAAACATCGCTAGGGTACACAGTAAAAACGACGCTACCCCCCAAAATTGCATACTGCGGATAAGTCGAATTCGCTTCTTTAAGTTTAATATTTGCTCAATCACGAAGGGCCGGATTTGCTCGCCTTCGCGGGCATTAAGTTCGCGGATCAGTTGTGCCAGTACGAGAAAACGATTGGTGTAGGCTAACAGGAGAAGAGAAATCGCTGGAAAAAGCAGTGCAGGGGTGGTTAATGTCATCATTTTTTCCAATTTTTATGTGTATAATTAGGGAATGTTAACTATGGGCTAGACATTTTTACAAATAACGGGCTTAATGTTAACAATTTGCCGCTCGCCAATTCAAAAGCTAAGGCAAAAGACAAGATTAATCAAGAATATGCGTATGCGTAGAGGGCTCGTGTCGGTGATACGGTGCCGCACGTTGATGCAAAGGGGGAGAGATGGCTATCAACAGTGGTGAATACCATCACAATGAAGTAACGGATAAATTAGCAAGTGACTTCGCACAACGTTGTGCTGATTTGTTCAATGTTGAGCCAGAGCAGTTAAATCAAGCCTTGGCGGCTTCATCCAGTGATCAACAAGTAAATCAACTTGCCGCGCAATTAAGTCAGCAGCTGAGCATTGCTCTCGTTGCAGCGCAGCTGGGTCGTGGTGGAGATAGCGCAGAGCTAGACGAATTGCGTAATGAGCTCAGTGCTATTAAAGAGCGCTATGCCAAACAGAATCGTCAGTTACTAGAAGCGCAGCAGGAAAATGCGCAGTATGCCGATGAGCATGTTCAGCTAAAGCAAAAACAACATGAACTGGCGGCATTGAAGCATCGTTTAACGGAGCTTGAGAGCGATAATTACAATTCGCAAAGTGAGCGCCAAGAGTTACTGGATGCCGTAACAGCGTTGCGAGAGGAAAAAACACGGTTGGAGCAAGACAACCAATCGTTGAAGCAGGCGCTTGAGAGCCAACGTCAAAGCAATATGGCGTGGCAAGAAAAACTGCAAGAAGTGTCTTCGCAACAGCAAGGTAACGAGCAGCTCGAACAGCAGCTCACTGATCTGCAAAAAGAAAATGAAGCTGTTGCAGAGCAACTGGCTCACTACGAACAGCTTGTTAGCCGTCAGAATCAGCAACTCTCGGAGCTGTCTGAAAAGCTTAATGAAACAGAGCAGCAAGGTGAAAATCACCAGCTTACTGTTGAGCGCTTACAGCAACTAGGTGAGCAGCTACGTGAACAGCTCAGCGAGGAACAAGCTGCGGTTGCTCAACATAAGGAAGAAAATCAGCAACTCATTGAGCGTTTAGAGCGCCAAGATGCGAGTAGCGGCGATATGGCTCAGCAAATTGAGCAGTCGCAGCAGAAAATCGAGCAACTTACGGCACAGCTGGGCACCATTGATGAGTTGAAGCAGCAAATGCAAGCGCAAAGCGAGCAGCATGAGCAAGCTCTGCAAGAACAAGCGCAACAGCAACAAGCTCAATTTGAACAGCAGCAGCAACAGTGGCAAGCGCGGTTAGAGGAATTAGAGCAGGGCTTAGCTGAGAAGCAATCGCAAACCGAAGAGCTGGATCAACAGAAGCAATCGCTTGCTGAAGAGCTTGAGCAACATAAAGTACGTTGTGAGCAAGAAGAGCAAGAAATTGAAGAGTTGAAGAAGCAAATTCAAGAGCTGACCAACCGCCATCGCGATGAGCGAGAGCGTAATGAAAGCTTGCGTTCACGTATTGATAATGATTCACGACAAGCTCGCCAAGCTTTTGATAGCTTACGTTCTGAGCACATCGAACTCAAAGATGAGCTAGAGCAAGCACAAGAGAAAATGATGGAATACAAACTGAAATTTGACTACGCCCAGAAGCAGCTGCAAAGCGATTCGTAGTGGATTTCAAGTGGGTTAAGGTCTTCGACGCTGAGCACGGCGTCGAGGCCAATATCATTAAAGGTCGCCTACAACATGCTGGTATAGAAAGTCGTTTGACTGGCGAGGCTCTGCAAGGGGCCTTGGGAGAGATCCCTTTCATAGAGGCTGGCGTTGGTGTGTGGGTGTACGATATAAAACTGTCCGCCGCCCAACAAATCTTGTTAGAATATCGACAATCGAAAACATCCGCGCAGAAGTGGCAATGCCACCATTGTCAGCAGTGGAACCCTGCAAGCTTTGATCTGTGTTGGTCCTGCATGAAAGAAAAACATGAACAAGCCCAATAACTTTCAGCGTATTCGTGAGTTGAATACGGTGCAAAAGGCTGCGTTAGCGGCAGCCTTAATGGAACGTATGCTTCCTAACTACTCGCTATTCAGTGATGCCCTTGAATTTGGAGATCCCGCAGTACTCAAAAATGCACTCGCTTTATGTTGGGAAAAAATTCTTTTGCCAAAAAGTAAGATTAGTATCGAGAAGTTAGTCGAGAAAGTTGAGCCAAATGTGCCAGAAGTGTCTGATTTTGATGTCTTCGGTGTATATCCAGCTATCGATGCTGCAACCGCGCTGCTAACGCTTTTGCATGGGATTCAAAGCAAGGATGAGCAAGAGTACGTCAACGTATGCAAGATTGCTCAAGGTACAGTAGCACGATTGATTGAGTATCAGTTTGAGCTGGACGAGCAACCTTATCAAGCCAAAGATGTAAACCAACACCCATTAATGGAATACGAGGTTGGGGTGCTAAGTGAGTTAATTGACTTTGTCTCGGCCTTGAATCGCATTGATAAAGACAATGTTAAAGCCTTGCGCCATCTTGCGCTAGAGGATGGGCACACTAACATTGGTGTAGAAATTTAGCCCAACGCCACATATCACATGCGCTGGTATAAGCGTCCCCAAGCTTGCCCAGCGCGTTTTTCCTTTCGCAACTGCCAGTTATCAGGAGCAGTGAAGTCGGCGTTATTCGCCTCCACTTCCACATACACTAAAGCATCGTCAGCTAGCCAACCATTTTCTTCCAAGGCTTGGGCACATTTATTCGCGAGTCCCTTATTAAAAGGTGGGTCAATAAACGCAATATCATACGCCGCACTGCTTGGTTGAGTTAACAGAGATAACGCATCCCCTTGTTGTACACTCACGTTTAGCATGTCAAGGAGTGCTGCGTTATCGCGTAGTTGCTGTGCTGCTTTAGGCTCCAACTCAATCAGAGTCACTTGTTTGGCAAATCGTGATTGGGCTTCAAACCCTAGGCTGCCGGCACCTGCAAAGCAGTCTAATACCTGGGCATCACGAATATCCATCATGAGCCAATTAAAAACGGTTTCTTTTACGCGATCTGTGGTTGGTCTTAGGCCTTCAATATCATGTACTGGTAACTTTCTGCCTCTATGTTGACCACCAATAATGCGTATTTGCCCTGTTTTTGTTGTGCGTTTATGCGCGGGTTTTGCGGCTTTTCTATTGATGGACATGCATTTACTCACTATATGCTTTTTCCACAGGCTGGGAAAATGGTAATATAACGCGCAATTATAAATAATATTTGTGGCTAACGACAGCTGCTTTAAAAGGCGAGTGCATCGCCATGACTGGAAATATGGTTTCATACAATGGCTAAAAAAAGTAAGTTTCTGTCCTGGTTTGGATTAGGTAAAAAAGAAGAGCAAGCAAAACAAGAAGAACAGGAACGTCTTGCAAAAGAGCAGGCTGAGCGTGAACAGCAGGAGCGTTTAGCTAAAGAACAGGCAGAACGTGAAGAGCAGGAACGTTTAGCGAAAGAGCAAGCTGAGCGTGAAGAGCAGGAGCGCTTAGCTAAAGAGCAGGCAGAACGTGAACTGCAGGAACGTTTAGCTAAAGAACAAGCTGAACGTGAAGAGCAGGAGCGTTTAGCGAAAGAGCAGGCAGAACGTGAAGAGCAGGCAGAACGTGAAGAGCAGGCAGAACGTGAAGAGCAGGAGCGCTTAGCGAAAGAGCAAGCAGAGCGTGAAGAGCAGGAACATTTAGCGAAAGAACAAGCAGAACGTGAAGAGCAGGAACGTTTAGCGAAAGAACGAGCCGAGCGTGAACAGCAGGAGCGCCTAGCGAAAGAACAAGCAGAACGTGAACAGCAGGAGCGCTTAGCTAAAGAGCAGGCAGAACGTGAAGAGCAGGAGCGTTTAGCGAAAGAGCAGGCCGAACGTGAAGAGCAGGAACGTTTAGCGAAAGAACAAGCCGAGCGTGAAGAGCAGGAACGTTTAGCGAAAGAACAAGCCGAGCGTGAACAGCAGGAGCGTTTCGCGAAAGAACAGGCAGAACGTGAAGAGCAGGAACGTTTAGCGAAAGAGCAAGCCGAGCGTGAACAGCAGGAGCGCCTAGCGAAAGAACAAGCCGAGCGTGAAGAGCAGGAGCGCTTAGCGAAAGAGAAAGCAGAGCGTGAAGAGCAAGAACGCTTAGCGAAAGAGCAAGCAGAGCGTGAACAGCAGGAGCGCCTAGCGAAAGAGAAAGCAGAGCGTGAAGAACAAGAACGCCTCGCCCAAGAGCAGGCAGAAAAAACGGCCGTAGTTGAGAAAAAGCCAGGATTCTTCTCACGACTCAAAAAAGGACTATTAAAAACTAAGTCCAACATCGGTTCCGGTTTTGCGTCTATATTTAGCGGCAAAAAAATTGACGATGAATTATTCGAAGAGTTAGAAACACAATTACTAACAGCCGATGTCGGTGTTGATACCACCGTGAAGTTGATTGATAGCCTTACTGATGCAGCAGATCGCAAGCAGCTCAAAGATGGCGAGGCGTTATATGAGCTACTGAAGCAAGAGATGGCAACAATGTTGGCAAGTGCTGAACAGCCATTAAACCTTGAGGGCAAAGATGGACCGTTTGTCATACTTATGGTCGGTGTTAACGGTGTCGGTAAAACCACCACCATAGGTAAGCTTGCTAAACAGTATCAACAACAAGGGAAGTCGGTAATGCTTGCCGCAGGGGATACCTTCCGTGCCGCAGCGGTGGAACAACTGCAGGTGTGGGGAGAGCGTAATGATATTCCCGTTATCGCGCAGCATACCGGAGCTGATAGCGCTTCTGTGGTCTTTGATGCTTTCCAAGCTGCAAAAGCGCGCAATGTTGATGTGCTGATTGCTGACACCGCCGGGCGCTTGCAAAATAAAGACAATCTAATGCAAGAGCTTGAAAAAATAGCGCGAGTGATGAAAAAAATAGACCCTGAAGCGCCCCATGAAGTGATGTTGACCATTGATGCGGGAACAGGTCAAAATGCGATAAGCCAAGTAAAACTATTTGATCAGGCCGTTGGTTTGACCGGTATCACTTTGACTAAACTAGATGGTACGGCGAAAGGGGGAGTCATATTCGCTATAGCCGATCAGTTTAAAACACCTATTCGCTATATTGGTGTGGGTGAAAGCATCGATGACTTGCGCACTTTCAAAAGTGATGACTTTATAGAGGCGCTGTTTAGCAACGAACAATAATTACCCTAACATTGGGAAATAATAACAATGATAAAGTTCCAAGAGGTCAGTAAAACCTATCCGGGGGGGCATCGAGCCTTAGAGAAAATCAGCTTTCATATCGAAAAAGGAGAGCTGGCTTTTCTCACCGGGCACAGTGGCGCCGGTAAGAGTACACTGCTTAAGCTTATTAGCTTAATGGAGCGCCCTTCAGCTGGTAAAGTCGCCATTAATGGCGTAGACCTCGCTGCTATCAAAGCAAAGCAAATTCCATTTGTGCGCCGCGATATAGGTATTATTTTTCAAAATCATCGACTTCTTGAACGTTACTCCGTTTTTGATAATGTCGCGTTACCGCTGATTATTGAAGGGGCCCATCGCAAACAATTAGAAAAGCGTGTCTATGCTGCGTTGGATAAAGTGGGGCTCAGTGATAAAGCCCGCTGTAACCCAACAACTCTCTCTGGGGGTGAACAACAACGGGTGGGCATAGCCCGCGCAATCGTTAACTCCCCACCTTTGTTGCTCGCGGATGAGCCCACGGGTAACTTAGACCCTGAGTTATCGATGGAAATTCTGCAATTATTTGAAGACTTTAACCGCCATGGTACTTCTGTGCTTATCGCCACTCACGACCTTGGTTTAATAGCGCGGATGAAATATCGTAGCCTGACGCTTAAAGAAGGCCGTCTGCTCAGTGATCCACTGGCTCAGGAGGCGCTCTCATGAGTCTATTATTTAAAGGTCGGGAAACTGATTATCAGCGCAAAGGCCACTCGCCCGTTGCACGCATGTACTTCGGTATTATTAATACGATTCGTCAAGGGGTGCAGAGCTTAGGGGAGATGTGGCGTACACCCACCGCATCAATGATGACAATCCTCGTACTGGGACTAAGTTTAACCTTACCTTCTACTTTGTACTTAGTCGTTAAAAATGTACAGAAAGTCAGTAGTGGCTTTGATAATGCAGCGGAGATTTCCTTATTTGTTAAAGAACAAATGTCGGAGCAACAAACACAAAGTTTGGTAAAACGTTTGGCGCTCTATAAAGAAGTTGAAGAAGTGCGCTTTATTAGCAAGCGCCAAGCGCTAGAAGAGTTTAAACAGGTGTCTGGCTTTGCTAATGCGTTAGATTATTTGGATGACAACCCTTTGCCTGATGTGGTGCTGGTCACTCCGGGTGAACGCTACCGTAATGCAGATGCTGCTAATGCGCTACTAGATAAATTACAACAAGAGCGAGAGGTCGACTTTGGTAAGTTGGATATCGAGTGGCTGGAGCGTCTAAATGCAATTTTGAATCTTCTCAAGGAAAGCGTGATCACTATTGCCCTATTATTACTCACTTCTGTCATTCTTATTATTGGCAATACCATTCGTTTGTCTATTATTGATAAGCGCAGTGAAATTCAAGTAATGAAGTTAGTTGGTGCTACCAACGGCTTTATTCAAGCTCCGTTCTTATGGACAGGCATCTGGTATGGCATTATTGGCGGTTTTGTGGCGCTAATTTGCAACCTGCTGATGATGTGGTGGCTAGAGTCGGCCGTTGTGCAAGTGACCGGAATATATCAGTCGAACTTCATTCTAGAAGGGCTCGATGCGAACGAATTCCTCATTCTTATTGGCCTAGCGGTGATCTTAGGATTTAGTGGTTCGTACTTATCTGTGCGTCGGTACATTAAGGAAATTGAACCGGATAAAGTTTAATGGGCTGGCACTGCTTGTAAGCACGGTTGTTTCATCAAGTGATGCTCACAGCTTTGCTTGTGGCAAGTGCGTGAGGCGGTGCTATAGTTCACTTCTAATTCAGGGCTTCTTTGCTAGGTTGAATTTAAAAGTTGTTGTTATTCTTTTGTCATCTTTCTTAGTTACAATTGAATATCTCAACTTATTTTCCTTTTTTATCATTAAGTTAGAGCGCATTAAGAAGATTTGTAGAACTTCTTGATATGCATAAGGTCAAAGGTTACAATGCGATTAGCACTCTCGGTTAAAGAGTGCTAAATTAAATGGACAGATTGATCACCCGAGGTGAAAAATGAGCACGAATTTAAATGCAATGGCATTAACGGTTGGCCAACAAAGCGCGAGCATCGAAGGATATTTGCAGGCTGTTAGCACCATCCCAATGCTCGAGGCCGAGGAAGAACGTCGGTTAGCGACTCGATTACAGCAAGAAGGCGATCTAGAGGCTGCAAAGCACCTGATTATGTCGCATCTGCGTTTTGTCGCCCATATTGCCAAAAGTTACAGTGGTTATGGTTTGCCACAATCAGACCTAATCCAAGAGGGCAACATTGGCCTTATGAAAGCAGTTAAACGTTTCGATCCCAGTGTGGGAGTGCGTTTGGTGTCTTTTGCCGTACACTGGATCAAAGCTGAAATCCATGAATATGTGCTTAAAAACTGGCGCATCGTAAAAGTTGCGACCACTAAAGCGCAGCGTAAACTGTTCTTTAATCTACGCAAAAACAAAAAGCGTCTAGGTTGGTTCAACCAAGAAGAGGTGGCCACAGTGGCCAGCGAGCTAGGCGTTAGTGAAAAAGAAGTACGTGAAATGGAATCACGTATGAGCGGCCAAGATATGGGCTTCGATTTAAGTGCTGACGAAGATGATAGCAGTGTTGGGCAAAGCTATTCGCCAGTGCAATATTTAACTGACAACGCTTCGGATTTAGCCGAAAGTGTAGAGCAGGAGCAATGGCAAGAGCAATCTCATGCACGCTTATTCTCAGCACTGAAAACGCTGGACGATCGTTCGCAGGATATCGTTACATCGCGTTGGCTTGCAGATGAGAAAGCGACACTACAAGAGTTGGCACAAAAATATGAAGTGTCAGCAGAGCGTGTACGCCAGCTAGAAAAAACGGCGATGAAAAAGCTGCAAAATGCGATGGCATAAGTAGTAATACCGTGCTCAAAAAAGGCCAGCTTAGCTGGCCTTTTTCGATCTAAGTAATCTTTTATCAAAGCACTACTTATAGTGTGTTTTTACTTGCACCTATTAATGGTCGCGTTTGACTGCGATATTCGCTAAGGCAACAAGCGCCTCTTTCTCTGCGCTTTCAGGCAAAAAATCCAATGCCGAAATGGCTTTGTCGGCTTCTTGTTGAGCGCGCTGCATAGTGAAATCAAGCGCTTTGGTTTGTGTTAATGTTGCCAAGATATCATCGAGGTAATCTAAGCCATTTCCTTGCTCTATTGCTTCGCGTATTTGTTGTGTCTGCGCCGCTTCGCCATGCTGCATAGCATAAATTAATGGTAACGTCGGCTTACCCTCAGCTAAGTCGTCACCAATGTTTTTGCCCAGCGTGTGGGCGTCGGCGCTGTAATCCAACACATCATCAACGAGCTGGAAAGCGGTACCGAGGTGCATACCGTACAAGCGCATTGCTTCTTCAACGTGTGCATCTTGTTCGGTGATCACTGCCGCTAATTGAGTGGCTGCTTCGAATAGTTTAGCGGTCTTCGAATAGATGACCTGCATATAGCTTTGTTCGGTGGTATCTGGGTCGTTACAGTTCATTAGCTGTAAAACCTCGCCCTCGGCGATAACATTGGTGGCATCGGCCAAGATATCCATGATCCGCATTTGCCCTAACCCGACCATGAGCTGAAAAGAGCGGGTGTAGATAAAATCCCCTACAAGTACGCTGGCTGCGTTACCAAATTCGGCATTAGCGGTAGGTTCGCCGCGACGTAAGTCAGATTCGTCTACCACGTCATCATGTAATAAGGTCGCCGTATGGATAAACTCAACGATAGTCGCTAGGGTGACATGTTTATCGCCTTGGTAACCTAAGGCCCGGGCTGCGAGCAGCGCTAACATGGGGCGTACGCGTTTGCCGCCACTATTTACTATGTATAAACCAAGCTGGTTAACCAGTGCGACGTCAGATTGCATCTGCGCATGTATTAACTGATTGACGCTGTTCATATCGTCAGCGATAAGCGTCTGGATAGCTTTTATATCCATTTAACTCCGTGCCCACTGTCGGTTGTTCAAGGAAATGCGCGATGAATTGTACATGAATTTTTGCCATTGCTCGACACTTTCACAGTAAAGCATCATTTTTATAAGCTTTAGCAGTAAAAATAAGCTAAAGCTAAAAAAAGTGATTAAAAACTGCTTAATCTGCTTGGCAACCGGCTAAAAACAGATAGAATAAGGAAAATTTTTTTCATGTCCTCATCGACGCCATTTTTTCAAGTTTTTATTGAAAAAACAGCTTGTCAAGCCGGGCGTTTTAGCGTAGACTTCGCGCCCTATTGAAGAATATTTAGTTGCGTCGATTTGAGGGCGCACAGACGGAGTTAATTATGTACGCGGTTTTCCAAAGTGGTGGTAAACAGCACCGTGTGACTGAAGGTCAAACAATTCGTCTAGAGAAACTAGACGTAGAAACTGGTGCAGCGGTTGAATTTGACACAGTACTTTTAGTTGCTGATGGTGAGAAAATCGAGATCGGTACCCCGTTCGTAAACGGTGGTAAAGTAACAGCTGAGGTTGTTTCTCACGGTCGTGGCGAGAAAGTGAAGATTGTTAAGTTTAGACGTCGTAAGCACTCTCGCAAGCAGATGGGCCATCGTCAATGGTTCACTGAAGTTAAAATCACTGGCATTAGCGCTTAATTTAGAGGTACAGAAAGATGGCACATAAGAAGGCAGCTGGTAGTACTCGTAACGGTCGTGATTCAGAAAGTAAACGTCTAGGTGTTAAGCGCTTTGGCGGTGAATCAGTTCTTGCGGGTAACATCATCGTACGTCAACGTGGTACTCGTTTCCACGCGGGTTCAAACGTAGGCATGGGTAAAGACCACACACTATTTGCAACATCAAATGGTAAAGTTCAATTCGAACAAAAAGGTCCCCTAGGTCGCAAATACGTAAGCATCGTTGCTGAATAATCAGTAACCCAGCTTACAGAAAAACCCCGCTTTTGCGGGGTTTTTTGTTTTCAATACATATAAACTTGTATAATACAGGTATTCAATCGCAGATCCGCTAAGTGAAAAATCATGAAATTTGTTGATGAAGTCGAAATCCGTGCAGAAGCTGGCGACGGCGGCAGCGGCGTGGTGTCATTCCGACGCGAAAAATATGTCCCAGACGGCGGCCCTGATGGTGGCGACGGCGGTGATGGTGGCAGTGTCTACTTAGAAGCAGACGAAAACCTTAACACCTTAATTGATTACCAATTCGAGCGTTTTCATCGGGCCCAACGTGGTACCAATGGCCAAAGTCGAAATTGTACAGGTAAAAAAGGTGAAGACCTTACCTTGAAAGTGCCCGTCGGCACGCGAGTCACCGATGTTGATACGCAAGAAGGGTTAGGGGATTTAACCAAGCATGGACAGAAACTACTGGTAGCAAAAGGTGGATTTCATGGTCTTGGTAACACGCGCTTTAAATCAAGCACCAACCGTGCACCACGTCAAAAGACCCTAGGAACACCAGGCGAAGTACGTAATCTCAAGCTTGAATTGATGTTGCTTGCTGATGTGGGATTGTTAGGTTTACCTAATGCCGGCAAGTCGACCTTTATTCGCAGCGTTTCCGCAGCCAAGCCGAAAGTGGCCGATTATCCATTTACGACCTTGATACCCAACCTCGGTGTAGTACGCCCGGCCTCTGGGCAGTCATTCGTTATTGCTGATATTCCAGGGCTTATCGAAGGGGCGTCTGATGGTGCCGGTTTAGGGATACGCTTTTTGAAACACTTAGAGCGTTGCCGAGTGTTATTACACATCATCGATGTGTTGCCTGTTGACGGCTCAGACCCTTTAGACAATGCGTTTGCCATTATTAATGAGCTACACCAATACAGCCCTAAGTTGGCTGACAAGCCGCGCTGGTTAGTTTTTAATAAGATTGATTTACTCGATGAAAGCGAAGTAGATGAGGTATGTAACCGCATTGCTAATGAGCTAGGTGTCGAGCATGATATTTATAAAATTTCAGCGGCGAGCGGCTTGAACACCCAAGCGTTATGCCAAGATATTATGCAACTTCTTGAGTCCATGCCGAAAGAAAAATTCGCGCAAGAGCAGGAACAAGAAGAAGTTGAGTTTAAGTGGGACACCTACCACCGTCATGCCACTAAAGACAGTGATGACGATGATTGGGACGATTGGGATGATGACGACTACGACGTAGAGATCATTTACGAACGTTAACAACTGTTATGAAGGGCGCACTTGCGCCCTTTTGTATATAGGATATCTGTAGTGAAAATATCGATGATTGCGGCCATGGCCAAAGGCCGCATAATTGGCAAAGACAACGATATGCCATGGCATCTTCCAGCCGATTTAAAGCATTTTAAGCAAGTGACCTTAGGTAAGCCCGTTATTATGGGTCGTAAGACGCTAGAGTCTATTGGGCGAGCGCTTCCAGGACGACGCAATATTGTCATCACCCGCAACTCAGACTATGCTTTTGAAGGAGCCGAAGTGGTTACGTCGGTGCAACAAGCGCTAGCGCAAGTTGAGGATGTTGAAGAGGTAATGGTCATCGGTGGCGGGCATATCTATGAGCAGTTTTTACCCTTAGCCTCATCCTTATATCTGACCTTTATTGATTTGCAAGTAGAAGGCGACACTCGTTTCCCTGATTATGAGCAAGTTGGCCGGTGGCGCTGTGTAGAGCGGGTTAGCCATAGTAAAGATGCGACGAATCCACATAACTACGAGTTTGTTACACTTAATAAAGAAGTGTGAGTTGATTGATAAAATTAGTGCTTGTTGGTAAACTATTAGTCTACTTTGTAAGAAAAAAGTATTAAAGGGTGCTACAAATGAAATTAATGTCAACGCTTATCGCTACTGCCGTATTAGCTGGAAGTGCGCTGTATACCACTCCTGCAAGTGCGAATGATCGCCTAGCTATTAGTATCTGTGAGTATATTGCTGCAGATGATAAAAACCGTTTACGTAAGACGCTGCGCTCAGCACGCCTTAAGATTCGTGATATCAGCGATGCTGTAAAGTGTAATGGCAACAACCTAGTCCGTCACGCAGTTGCGAGCAACGCAGTTGACACCGGCGAGTACATCATTAAAAGCTTACCGAAAAGTTCACTAGAAGATGGCGCCGATTTAAATTGGGCAACAAGCAATCACGCGGGTTCACCGCTGATCGCAGCCATTAAGGACCGTGCCGGTCTTTAAGCACCGTCTACAAAAAAGAAACCATGGCCAAGTCCATGGTTTTTTTTTGCCTATAATTGGCGATAGCCATTCAGTTCTCTTCCTATACTGAGATAAAATAGCAGTTACGACAACATTTCAGGAAATCAATATGGCAGTTCATGTAATCAATCATCCTCTTGTTCAACATAAACTAGGTTTAATGCGCGAACACGGCATTAGTACCAAAAGTTTTCGTGAGTTAGCATCGGAAGTGGGTACATTACTTACTTATGAGGCAACTCAAAACTTAGAGTTAGAAGATAAAACCATTGATGGATGGCAAGGAAATGAATTGTCAGTGCAAAGCATCAAAGGTAAAAAGATTACCGTAGTGCCTATTTTGCGCGCTGGTTTGGGGATGCTAGAGGGGGTGATGCACCTGATCCCTGCGGCGAAAGTAAGTGTTGTTGGCCTTGAGCGCAATGAAGAAACTTTAGAGCCGGTGCCTTACTTCGAAAAGCTGGTCGGCAATATTGATGAGCGCCTGAGCCTAGTTATCGATCCGATGTTGGCCACCGGTGGCTCAATGATTGCGACCTTAGATATGTTGAAAAAAGCAGGCTGTACACAAATTAAAGTGATCGTGTTAGTCGCTGCCCCAGAGGGGATAGAAAAGACACTGGCAGCACACCCAGATATTGATATTTATACTGCATCAGTTGATAACCACCTCAATGAAAAAGGATACATTGTGCCAGGGCTTGGAGATGCCGGAGACAAGATTTTTGGTACCGTTTAATGACGCCTTTATTTGCACCTAAAACCATCCTCACCGGCGCGCAAATGTTGTTTGTCGCCTTTGGTGCTTTGGTTCTAGTTCCTTTATTAACTGGCCTTGATGCGAACGTCGCATTGTTTACTGCCGGGGCTGGCACATTGGCATTTCAGCTTATTACTCGCGGGCAAGTTCCGGTATTTTTAGCTTCGTCCTTTGCTTTTATCGCACCTATTATTGCCTGTAACCAATTGTATGGCAGTGCCGCTACCATGGGTGCGTTAATGGCTGCAGGTGTCGCCTACATGTTACTGAGCGTACTTGTTCGCTTGAAAGGCACGGACATGCTGCACCGCGTGTTACCACCGGTGGTTGTTGGCCCGGTGATCATGGTTATAGGTTTGGCGCTGGCGCCTGTGGCAGTGAATATGGCCATGGGCAAAAGTGGTGATGGCAGCACCCAATTAGTGGCCTATGATCATGCAATTTGGATATCCATGGCGGCTCTGATGGCAACGCTGGTTTTTGCTGTGTTTGGCAAAGGAGTGTGGCGTTTAGTGCCTATTTTAGCGGGTGTTGTTGTTGGCTACGGCTTGTCGTTGGCCTTTGGCGTAGTCGATTTTGCGGTGATCAACAATGCCCAATGGCTCGCAGTGCCTGCATTCAGCGCGCCAGAATTTAAGTGGCAGGCCGTGGCGTTTATGATCCCTGTGGCCATTGCGCCTGCTATTGAACATATTGGCGATATGATGGCTATTAGTCAGGTTACCGGTAAAGACTACCTAAAAAAACCGGGCTTACATCGCACACTGATGGGAGATGGCGTCGCGACGAGCCTTGCTGCCAGTATTGGCGGACCGCCCAATACCACTTATTCAGAGGTCACCGGTGCAGTGATGCTGACCAAGAACTTCAATCCCAAGGTTATGACTTGGACCGCCGTTATCGCGATTTTGCTGGCGTTTATAGGCAAAATGGGGGCGGGTTTGCAAACTATTCCGGTCCCAGTAATGGGGGGCATTATGATTTTGTTATTTGGCTCTATTGCTGTGGTTGGATTAAAAACCTTATTAAAGGCTGATTTGGATGTGAGTGAACCACGCAACTTAGTGATTATTGCACTTATTTTGGTGTTGGGTATTGGCGGTATGCAAATAGGTGGTAATGAATTTGCCCTGCAAGGCGTTAGCTTGTGCGCCATATTTGGCATTGTGCTCAATCTTGTTTTACCCAGTAAAAAGCAATCGTCAGTGCAAGGCTAGAGCATTTATTCTGAAAATGCGATAGAATTTGCCGCCACACGTTATCGTTTGGTGGCGGCACACTAAGACACAGTGTTCAACTTCAGCCACCACAAACTAGGGGCAACTTATGTCAGATAAGCTTTATATTACCGCACAGCAACTATTGGAAGATTCGTTTCGTGTTGCTGCGCAAGTCTATAAGGACGGCTTCCGTCCAGATTTTATTATTGGTATTTGGCGCGGTGGTGCTCCTATTGGGATTGCTGTACAAGAGTTTTATGATTATAAAGGGATAGAGACCGATCATATCGCCGTTCGTACCTCTTCTTACTATGGTATTGGTAAGCAATCGAAAGAGATCAAAGTACACGGTTTGCATTACATCATTGAAAATGCCAATGCAGGTGATTCACTCCTGATTGTGGATGATGTATTCGACTCAGGACGCAGTATTTTTGCATTAAAAGAAAAGTTAGCAGAATTGATGCGTTTGAATCTGCCTAAAGACATTCGCGTAGCTTGCCCATACTATAAGCCGAAAAATACTAAAGTTCCTATGAAGCCTGACTATTACATTCATGAATCGGATGAGTGGCTGGTGTTCCCTCATGAACTTTCAGGGTTAACCACTGAGGAATTGATTGAAGGTAAATCGGATTTAGCCAACATTAAAGACTTATTAGTCGATTAAAAAAAGCAGCGTAAGCTGCTTTTGTTTATCCCATTTTTACAACCCAAGTGGGGGCAAGCTTGTGCTCTGAGCTCACTTACGTGAAGCTTTCTACAAACTCCTCTAAAGCTGACACATCAATTGTTTGTAAGCCTTCTTTACTGCGTACAATAAGCCCTTTATCAACCAGCTCGGTAACCACGCGTCGATAAGCCCGCTCTGTGGTGGCAAAGCGCTCAGCCTCGGCGCTCACAGTGGGATAGGCGCGTAACAAGGTAGGGTTGTTGTTTTGTGCCCGCATTAAGCAATCTTTGGCAATATTATAGCTTAGCGGCAGTAACAGTTTATCAAGGTTAACCTTTTGGTTTTCCTGAAACTTCGCGGCTATAGTTTGCGCTGTGTACAAGCTCAGTTGGGGGTTCTCTAACAATACTTGGCGCCAATGCTTGAGCTCAATAAGGTTATAACTTACATCGCTAAAGCAGGTTACGGTATAGATACAGGGCTGATTGTTGAGCGCTTCTATTTCCCCAATAAGGGTGTTGTTGCAATCAAGCTGACCTAAAAGCAAACGTCGCCCATTGCCCACATCGTAGCTAAAAGACACGGTACCGCTGCGCACCAGTACCAGCTTTTTAAGCGGTTGATCTTGGTGTAATAGCACTTCCTTTTTTTGCTGCTGGTAGCGATTGCCAGTGAA
The DNA here is from genome assembly GCF_004208955.1 of Pseudoalteromonas sp. CO325X. Taxonomy (NCBI): domain Bacteria; kingdom Pseudomonadati; phylum Pseudomonadota; class Gammaproteobacteria; order Alteromonadales; family Pseudoalteromonadaceae; genus Pseudoalteromonas; species Pseudoalteromonas sp. CO325X. Next base: position 181,413 of record NZ_SGPG01000032.1, on the reverse strand, counting down.
ATGAAGTAGCTGCTCTACCAAGTCGGTAGAAAAATGATATTGAAACATAGTCAAAACTCGTTGGGACAATTGTCCTTTTTGTTACACCAATATGTCGCTACGATGAAAATGTAGCGTTTTTTATGCCAATTTACGCACAGAGACTGAGTCCGTCATAGGTTTAATCATTCCCGTGTTTACTTATTCGTTTTTACTCAGTGGTGTGAATTGGCTTTTTTATCTTATTCTCGCGATGTCGCCGACAATGGCTTATAACAAGCGAGGTTTATGCTAACTTAAAGCAGAGGAGAGAACAAATGACCTGGGAATATTTAGGCTATGTCGCTTCTGCTTTGTTAGTTACGTCACTGGCGATGAGCGATGTCGTGAAACTGCGTTGGTTTAATCTCGCCGGCTGTATCGCGTTCACTGCCTATGGGGTCGCCATTGCGGCGTGGCCAGTGGCACTGACCAACGCCTTACTCTCTGTTGTTAACATCTATCACTTGCACAAATTAGCACAGGCTAAACGTCAAAGCGCAGGCTGACGCTGGTAGCGACGCTGGCCTGCCAACCAAGTTTCTAACACCTTGGTTTGCCATACCTGTTGCACCGGGGCATGAATAATGTCGGTGTCGACAAGGATAAAATCTGCCCACTTGCCTTTTTCTAAACTGCCAACCTTAAACTCTTGGAAGGCGCTGTAGGCAGCGTCTAGTGTGAATGCTCGCAAAGCTTGTTCGCGCGAGAGCAATTCTTTAGGACGCCAACCTTGCTCAGGTAAGCCTTGATGGTCTTGACGTGTGATAGCGCTATAAAGACCATGGAAAGGGTTCGCAAGCTCCACGGGAAAGTCTGAACCCGCTGCCACACGAGAGCCTTGCTCTAGAAATGTGCGCCACGCATAAGCGCCTTCTAGCTGTGAGTCGCTCAAGCGTTGCTCGGCCATATGCATGTCAGAGGTGGCATGAACCGGCTGCATAGAAGGAATAATCTTAAGTGCTTTAAAGCGCGGGATATCATCGGTATCAACAATTTGCGCATGCTCAATACGGTTACGTAGCAAAATACCACCTGTGCGTTTAAAGACATTCTCGTAGGCGTTAAGCACTATTTGGTTGGCTCTGTCGCCTATAGCGTGGGTATGAGCGGAGAAACCATGCTTAAAGCATAAACTGAAAATATCCTCGAGCTGTTGTTGGTCCTCAAGCATCAGGCCTCGATGCCCCTTTCTGTCGGCATAGTCTTGCAGTAGGGCGGCACCACGAGAGCCTAGCGCGCCATCCGCGTACACTTTCACACTGCGAATAGCCAACATGTCTTCATTATCATCGACTTTACCAGCTTTGAGCATGGCTTCGAGCTTGGCATCGGTGGCCCCGAGCATAGCGTAAATGCGCAGCGGAAGGTTGTTGTCTTTGGCACGTTGTTTATACAGTTGCCAAGTATCAAAATCGATGCCGGCATCATGGGCGCTGGTAATACCTAAGCTTAATAAATGTTGACCGGCTTTATCTAAGGCTGTGGCGAGGGCTTGCTCGCTGCGCTTGGGAATGTGTGCTGTGATCAACTGCTCTGCTTTATCTATAAACACGCCGCTCGGATTCCCTTGAGCAGTGCGTATTATCTCACCTCCGGCTGGGCTTGTTACCTCACTATCAAGACCTGCTAACTCCATGGCTTTGGAGTTGACCCAAATAGCATGACCATCTACGCGACTTAATACCACGGGTCTGTCGCTTACGAACTTGTCTAAATCTGCGGCACTGGCGAAGGTTTTTCCAGGCCAAAGTTCCTGGTTCCAGCCACGACCTATAATCCATGGCTGTTCAGACTGTGCGGCGAACGCTTGAAGACGCTTTCCCACCTCTGCAACCGAGGTTGCACCGCGTAAATCAAGCTGCATTAGGTTTTGCCCTAAGCCAATGATATGACCGTGTGCATCGATAAGGCCAGGAAGTAGCACCTTACCTTGGCCGTCGATGCGCTTTGCATCTGGGTAGCTTTTACTAAGTTGTGCTTTGCCGCGATTGATCACTCGGCCATCTTTAATCACTAAGGTTGCAAAGGTCTCAAGCTCGCCTTTTTGAGTGGGTGTATAGCCTTTTATGTTATGAATAACCGTGGTTTGTGCCAATACTGTGCAAGGTATAGAGCACATCATTAATAGTGCAACGAGTTTGTTTTTCATCATTTTTATCCTCTGTTAGCAGCTTTGTGAATGTAGCAAATTTATACGCAAGGGAACAGCCGGGAAGGGGAGGATAATTAAGCAGCAACAAAAAGGGCCGCTAAAGCGGCCCTTATCATCAGCACTTGGCTGTTTAAACCTTAAAGCGGTCTACAGACTGACGCAGTTCTTCAGCGAGCTTGGCCACTTCAGTACTTGACTCTGAAGTCTGGTCGGCCCCTTGAGCTGTCTGCTCAGCGATAGAAACAATTTGCTCCAAGCGCTCACTTATTTCTTGCGACACTTGCTGTTGCTCCATCGCTGCCGATGAGATTTGCTCGCTCACATCGTGTGCGGTGGCAACGGCGTGAGTGATTGAGTCTAGCGCAGTGGTTGCATGTTCACTTTGCTCAACACAAGACTCGGCTTGTTGACGGCCTTTCGACATCGCTTCTACAGCAGCTTGAGCGCCGGTTTGCAGCGATTCAATCATGTTTTGAATCTCTTGCGTCGACTCTTGTGTCTTACTTGCCAATGAGCGTACTTCATCAGCTACAACGGCAAAGCCTCGCCCTTGTTCGCCTGCTCGTGCGGCTTCGATGGCAGCATTCAATGCCAGGAGGTTAGTTTGCTCGGCAATGCCACGAATAACATCCAAGATACCGCCAATTGATGCGCTGTCTTGATGCAGCTGATTAATAACCTGTGAGGCGTTATCAACTTCAATAGCCAACTGTTCGATAGTCTCTTTGTTTTGGTTAGAGATCCCTTTAACACGACTAGCTTCGCTGTCGGCATTCTTAATCTCACTCAGTGCTTGTTGAGCACTGTCGTTCACCGCCTGAGAAGTACTACTCATTTCGGTTGTGGCAGTCGCGGCTTGCTCTACCTGAGCGCGCTGCGATTGAATTGCGTGGCTTGACTCAGAGGTGATGGTCGACGTCTGCTCTGATGCTGCAGCAAGTTGCGTTGAACGCGAGATGATGCCCTGAATCAAAGCTCGCAAGCTGTCAATTAGGGTATTACAACTGCGTGCCAGCTCACCGAATTCATCTTGTGCACTGTCGTCTAAGCGCTGCGTCATATCTCCTGAGGCAACAATATTAAGCACGCTGTTTACCTCACTCAATGGTTTAGTAATACGGCTTACGGTGAAATAAGCAACAATCACTGCGATGATGGTGGCTATGATCATGCCTAACCAAGTCCACAGGTTAGCGGCACTGACATCAGCACGTACACCTTCTTGTTGCTTGAAGGCAAGGTTATTCACTTGCTTCACTAAGGTGGTCAGGTTTTTGATCGCCTGCTCAGTGGTTACTTCTGAGTTTTCAAGATTAACCGTGGTTTTATCTAAGGTGTTAAGTAATTCCAACTTGTTTGCGGCAAGTGAACTTGAGCCTTTAACCGCATCGCTAATGGTACTCACATAGGTATTTAAATCACTGTACAGCGACGCATCTTTAGCGCTTACAGCTTCTTCAATCAGTCCCATTGAGCGTTCAAGCTCGTCCATATAAAACAGCTGGTCGTTCTTAATAATTTCCAGTGTTTGTTTATTCTTAACAGACAGAATATCGTTGCCTGTGGTGGCAATCGCGGTGAGGTTATTTTCCAATTGCGTAACTGCCTGGTAAGCGCGTGGTGAGTCTTCTTCTAGGCCGTCTAAGTCAGAAATATCAAGAACCACAGAAATGGCATCTTCTGCATTTAAGTCGATATCGTCAAACTGGCTGCGCAGTGTATTGCGAAGTGCCAGCGCTTTCGCTTTGTTGTTAAACAGCTGAGTGACTTGGCTCTCAAACTGTGTGTAAGTTTTTTCTACGGTTTGCGCGAGCTGTTTTAATTCTGGCTCATTAGCAACCACATCCATAAGGTTAGCCATGGACTTATCAAAGCGCTTTTGCTCTTTATTGTAAGCTTGCTTTAGCTCAGCAAGGGACTTTTCATCCTCGCTATTGTAGGCGCCCAATGCTGCTTTACTCATGAGCACAAATTCAACTTGTAGCTCAGAGCTTTTATCTAAAGCAGGTAAAGAAAGTTGGTTAACACTTTGCGTCGAGCTATCAATATTCGCAATGCGAACAAGAGAGTTGCCACCTATAACCAAAAGGAGGAGGGTGATAAAGATGAATCCACCCCAGATACGTTGACTCACAGTAAGCTTCATAGATGTTCCTAACTACATAAAATATCTTAACTTATCGGCAGGATTAAGGATAAATTAAGGTAACTATTGCTAAAATGTAACAACTTTTTGCGTTTTTATCAGCTTATTGCGATAAAAATTCGCATTGCTTTACAACTTTTTTCTTACTCTGCAAGTCCATCAGAGTCATGCTGCCACCCCAAACACATCCTGTGTCCAAAGCATGTACATTATCTCGCCCTGTTTTACCTTCTAGTGCCGCCCAATGCCCAAATACAATGTCAAAATCATCATGCTGACGATGGCTGTGAGCAAACCAAGGTACAAGCTGATCATCGCACCCTGGTTTACCTTTTTCTTTTAGGTTTAAAGCACCGCTGGGTTCCACAAAGCGCATGCGGGTGAAACTATTGATAGTATAGACAAACTTTTCCATTTCGCTGAGAGAATCGCACCATTTTACAGGCCTGTTTTGATACATGTGCGCGAAATAATGAGCCGCGTCTTTTCCTTGATAACAGCGCTGCGCTTGTTGCGCTTGCTCAAGAGCTTGCGTAAGTGACCAATGTGGAGACAAGCCAGCATGACATACCAGCGTGTTCAGTGGCGCTAACCAAAGAGCTAAGGGTTGGTTACGTAAAAACGCGAGTAAGGAATCAAAATCGTCGGCGGCAAATAAAGGGGCGAGTTTGTCTTTTGGGTTGGGTTCTTTATTTAATGCTGCACAAGCCAGTAGGTGTAAATCGTGATTACCTAAGGTGACACTCACACTGCCTTGCAATTGCACAAGTCGGCGCAGACATGACAGCGAGTCGGGGCCGCGCGCAACGATATCACCTACACAATAGAGATGATCTTGGCTGGGGTTGAAATTAACGCGCCGCAACAGTGCATCAAATTCATGATAACAGCCTTGCAGATCACCTATTGCATATAACGCCATGAGCTTAGTGTAAAATGTTGGGGCAGTTCAGGCGGAAAACATCAATGGGCGCCTGGAACTCATTGCCAAACTCGCTGCGCATCACGTAGTAGCCTTGCATGGTGCCCACGGGAGTTTCTAACACAGCGCCACTGGTATAACTGTAACTCTCACCCGGGCCGATGGTTGGCTGTTCACCAACCACGCCTTCACCTTCTACCTCGACTTCTTTGCCATTAGCGTCGGTGATAAGCCAATAACGACTGACGAGCTTGGCGCTACTCAGGCTGTGATTCTTTATCGTGATGTTATAAGCAAATACGTATTTGTCTTGCTCTGGCTCCGATTGACCTTCAACGTAGAAGGTCTCGACATTCACTTTAATCGCTGAATCTGTACTACTGCTTGTTGTCATATAACCAATTCGCAATCTCAATAAATTGTTGTAAACTCAGGCTTTCTGCTCGCAAACTTGGATCGATACCTAGGCTTTTTAGCTGCGCTTCATCCAATAAATTGCTCAAGCTATTTCGCAGTGTCTTACGGCGCTGATTAAACGCTTCTAAACACACGGTATTAAGTAACTTAGTATCTTTAGCGCAGCGTTGTGCTTTGTCTTTAGGCACTAAGCGTACCACGGCCGAATCCACCTTAGGTGCTGGTTTAAAGCAATTAGGCGGCACTTCAATAACAGGAATGGCATGGCAGTAATATTGTGTCATTACGCTCAAACGGCCAAAGGCTTTGCTACCAGGACCTGCGACCATACGATTAACCACCTCTTTTTGCAGCATAAAGTGCATATGCTCTACCTCATCAACAAAGTTGAATAGATGGAATAGCAGTGGTGTTGAAACATTGTAAGGCAGATTACCAAATATTTTTAATTTGGCGTCGTTGCGTAGCAGCGAGGAAAAATCGAATTTCATCGCATCGCCTTGATGTACCGTTAGCTTCGGCGCCATAAAAGGGTGGTGAATCAGGCGCTCGGCTAAGTCTTTATCAAGCTCAACCACGTTAAGGTGGTCAGTCAACTCGCACACCGGTTCGGTGATTGCGCCCAAACCAGGGCCAATCTCGACTAGGTTATCGCCCGGACGCGGGTCGATAGCGGTGACTATTTTATCAATGACGGTTTCGTCATGAAGAAAGTTTTGCCCGAATCGCTTTCGAGCATAGTGGCCTAGGTGTAATTTATCTGTCATTGTCTCTTAGCTTTTTTGCTCGCCATTTTGATTGCTTCATTTAAAGCAACGCGAAAACTGCCAGCGTCTGCTTGGCCACTCGCAGCTAAGTCAAGGGCAGTGCCGTGATCGACTGAGGTGCGAATAAAAGGAAGGCCAAGGGTGATATTTACGGAATTTCCAAAACCCTTATATTTTAACACAGGCAACCCCTGATCGTGATACATAGCCAGTACTGCATCCGCCTCATTGAGGTATTTATCTTGGAAAAGGGTGTCTGCAGGAAGGGGGCCCACTAAGTTCATACCTTGTTGATTTAGCGCTTCCAAGGTCGGAGTGATCACTTCAATTTCTTCACGGCCAAGGTGCCCGCCTTCGCCAGCGTGTGGGTTTAAACCACAGACTAAAATGCGGGGTTTGGCAATTGCGAATTTAGTACGTAAATCGTGCTCAAGAATACCAATTACCTTTTTCAAGCGATCTTCTGTAATAGCTTTGGCTACATAGGCCAGCGGGATGTGCGTGGTGACTAACGCAACTCGCAGTCCTTGTGTTGCTAACAGCATCACGACATCCGGGGTATTTGATTGTTGTGCAAAATATTCGGTGTGCCCGCTAAAAGAAATACCCGCTTTATTAATGATACCTTTGTGAACTGGGCCTGTGACGATGGCATCGAACGTGCCATCCATGTTTTTCTCACAGGCGATACGCAGAGTATCAAGCACGTATTCGCCATTTTTCTCATCAAGTTCACCAGCCACCACAGGCGTTGCTAAATCGACTTGATGGATATACAACTCACCCGCTTCGCTGGGCTGGGCAGGGGCTTGCTCATCAAAAGGCGTTAACCGTAGAGGCAGACCCAGCGCTTTGGCTCGTTGTTGCAATAGCTTAGCATCAGCAATAGCGACCAGCTGTGCGGGCCACTGCTGCTGTGCTAATTCAAGCAATAAATCCGGGCCTATGCCAGCCGGCTCCCCCGGAGTAATGGCGATACGTAAGGTCATAACCATTAATCCTCTGCGAAGATCTCAATGTGCGCTTGCTCGCGGATCTCCTGCTGGAACGCAAAGCTCTCTTCTTTGAACTTACGATTATAGAGCAGCTGCTGAGCACGGTTTTTCTTCGCTAAATCGGTTTTATCGGCGACGCGTTTATCTAACAGCTGCACGATGTGCCAGCCGAAAGTGGAACGGAACGGTTCACTGATCTCGCCTTTTTCTAGCGACATTAACGTATCGCGAAACGCAGGCACATAGGTAGTAGGGTCGGTCCAATCGTACTCACCCCCTTTAAGCGCTGAGCCCGGGTCTTCAGAGTACTCTTTCGCCAATTCGGCAAAGTCAGCATCACCGGCACGCAAGTCTTTGACAAAGCCTTCAAGCATTGAGCGTGCTTTCTCTTCACTCAATATAATTGAGGGCTTGAGAAGAATGTGACGTGAGCGCATCTCGACTGTTTCCACCACTTGGCGGCCACGCACGTCTTGTACTTTAATTATGTGAAAGCCCGCGCCACTGCGCAATGGGCCAACAATCGTGTCTTTTTTCTTACCTTTGACTGCCTCGGCAAATAATGAAGGCATTTCATTGGTGCTCATCCACCCTAGCTGTCCACCTTCGAGCGCCTTCGAGCCACTGGATGAGGCGATTGCGATACGTTTAAACTCTCGGCCTTCTTCAAGTAATTCAATAACTTTAGCTGCACGGTCTTGCGCACTGGCAATTTCCTCTGGCGTTGCAGAGCTGGGAATGTCGATAAGAATATGGCCAATATCATATTCTTCACTGTTGCCGCCTTGCTGCTCCATAATTTGCAAAAGGTTTTCAATCTCTTGCAAGCTAATGTAGATACGACGATCAACGTTAGCGCGCAGTACCTGCTGAGTGGTGATCTCTTTACGAATATCTTCACGGAATTGGGCGAAGCTTTCACCGGAAGCTTCCACTGAGCGACGCATGTCGGCAATCGTACCGCCTTGGTCTTTAGCCATGGTTGCAAGAGTTTGATCAAGCTGGCCATCGGAGATTTCTAACCCCATACGGTCAGCCATTTGCATCAGTAAGGTTTGATTGACGAGTCGCTCAATAGCTTGCACACGTAAGGCACTGTCAGTGGGAAGATCTTGACCACTTTCTTTGGCTTGTGCTTTTACTCGGTTAACAATGGCATCCACTTCACTTTCAAGGATCACCCCTTCGTTAACGATACCTACGACTTGGTCAATAAGTTGTTCTTGCGCTTGTACACCCTGAGATAACCCTAGGGCAAATAAAGTTGTTGCTAAAAAACGTCTGAATTTCATACTTTTTATTGCTTTAATTGGTAAGGAAATAGGGGCGACGGTAGCCAAAAATGCCTTCTCTAAGTAACTTTTGTGCATCATAACTGCTCTTGCCTCCAAGTCCTTTAAGGACAAATTTGATGCCGATCCCCGAGTCGAAGATGGCTTGCTCTTGGTTTATGCTTTGGTTTAAGTCCGTTTCTATTTGTCTGCGGCCAGTGATCTGCACTGCCCAACAACATGACTCATACTGTAAACCACTGAACACTTCGATGCTACGACCGGTTTCAATATCACGGTGGTAGCTGGCCACGAATTGCCAGTTATCGTCAATTGGGACACTGGTAAACATACCTATTTGCTCAATTGTATTCCCTGAGACATCGTTTGCATAGCGATGGTTCAACTGCACCAACTCATTATCGTCGCCCTTATAATCTAGGGTTACATGGGATTGGATTATTTGCTTGCCATCGGTGTCGTACTGAATGCCGCCAGAGAGGTACCAACGACGGTGCCAATGCCACATGGCCTCACCGGCGAATAGCGCGTTGTAATTGTTTTCGCCGGCAAAGTCTTGCTCTGTGGGTTTAGCAGAATCAGAGAGATAGAATATTTGCCCGACACTGAGGTTAAATAATTCCTCATTTTGTTTATCAAAGATACGCGTTGTCGCCCCGAGGGTAATTTGGTTAGCCGCAGCGATGCGGTCTACACCGGAAAAGCGACGATCGCGGAACAGGCCATAAAAGTCGTCTTGGAGCTTGGTGGTATCAAATAGGCCAATGTTATTTTGGTCTTTGTTGGGGGTGTACAAATATTGAATTTGTGGTTCCAGAGTTTGAATACCATCTTCGACGAGTAAGCTGGTGTCGCGCTCGAAGTTAAGTTGGCTGTATAGGCGAACTTTCGGTAGAGTTCTGTTTACCGTTTGCTCATACTGCGTCCCTTCAAGATTACCTTGCTGGTCATAATAAGTGTGCAGCACACTGAACTCGGAGAGAAATGACCAAGCATAACGCTCTTCACTAAAACGCAGTTGCGGTTCTATGTGCACTCGTGTGGCTTCATCAATAGTTCGTGTGCTGTTACGGAAATGGCTCAACTCGCCGCTTACTGTGGCGTCAAACCAACCCAATTTATAAGCATTTGTCTGAGTAAAACCGATGCGAGGCAAGGTTGTGTAGGACTCAAGATGGTCGCCCAGAACTTCATAATCTTGCAATTGTATATCGGTGCGCCAACGCTCACCCAAATGGGTAAGAACCCCCGTACGGGCTAAGTGGGTGTCGGTCTTATTGGCGTAATTAGAATTCAGGTCAGTGAGGTAGTTATCGTCACTCACATTAGTAATATCAACTCCTGCACGCCAGACATCACTAAAATAGCTCTGCTGCTGCCAGTGGAATAAATAACGGTTTCCAAGCTCGCGCTCACTTTTATCTGAATCTAAGTATTCGAGCCCCAGCAAGCCTTGGCTGCTCGGGGTTAAATAGCGAAACTCAGACTGCAGCTGAATGCCTTTTTTGGACATATAGCGCGGCGTCAATGTGAGGTCGTAATTGGGAGCCAAGTTGATGTAGTAAGGAGTGATAGTCTCCACGCCAAATCGGTTTGAGCTGGAAATCTGTGGTGCTAAAAACCCTGTTTTGCGTTTATCATCGATAGGAAAGGTAAAATAGGGCAGATACAACACCGGAGTATCATAAATTTTCAGCGTGGCACCGTAGGTCTCGCCCCAACCTTCTTTTTGCGAAAGAATGATTTTATCGGCGCTGATTGCCCAGGTTTCGCTATCGACCGGGCAGGTCGTGAAGCTGGCATTACTCAGCTCTAAGGCGTCCTCATTAACTTGAAGTTGTTCAGCGCCACCACGGCCTTGCTGTTGAGTGAGCTGATAATCGGCACCAAGAAGGCTGATATTAGAGTCGTTTAAGCTTGCATTTAAGCCGCGACTGGTGATTTTAGAAACACCGTCTCGGTAAGTGAGCGGTCCAGTCGCATTTAATAAGCCTTGTTGTTTGTCAATCAGTGCCGACTGCGCTTGTAAGCTCATGGTGCGCGTATTGATGTTGACGTTGCCGTCAAACTGAGCACTATCTTGGCCTATTAATTCAACATCGTCGGAAACAATTTCTACTAGACCCAAGGGTAAGTTAGGGGCTTGCCAAGGCGCAGGGCGTGAAGCAGCTAAGCAGTGCGCTACCTTAATATTTTGTGATAACTGTTTTTTATCGGTATCTGTGTGCTCTTGCGCCGAAGCGGTATTGGCCGCAAGCTCTGCTGTACGCGCAAAAACAGCGCCTGCGCTGGCACCATACAGGGCGAGAATAACCATGCCCCACAATTTATTCATCGACTTCCCTTAAACTTAATGTTGCTTGCCAAGTGCACTGGAAATAAGCATGACATAATAAAGCAATTTTTCCGTAATTACATCCGCTGACAAAGCGATGTCAGCGGATAAGGGTTAAAAATTGTTAGCGATAAAAGCGCTAGGGTATACAACTAGGTGCGCTACTGGGCCATGCTTTCGCTTGTTAGTTCGATGATTTTTCGTCACTATGTGGTGCACATTGGTTTTCAGAGGTATTTTGGTGATGTGGGGCAAGCTTCTTGGTGCCTGCTTTGGCTTTATGTTTGGTAAGTTTCTTGGCGCCTTATTGGGGCTGTTCGTTGGGCACATGTTCGATAGAAGCTTAAAGCAGGACTTTGACCGTGCTGGCGGTTTTCGTGGCTTTTTTAACCACGAAGATGTATCTCAGCGCCAAGCCTTATTTTTCTCTAGTTGCTTTGCTGTCATGGGGCACATTGCGAAGTCCAACGGTCGCGTCAACGAGATGCATATTCGTGCAGCCACACAGTTTATGGATGAAATGGGCTTAAGTGGTGAGGACAAGCGCGAAGCTCAGCATGCATTTCGCGCGGGTAAAGAGGCTGATTTCTCCATGAATGCGACGCTGCGAGAGTTCCGCGAGCATTTTGCCGGGCGCTTCGATATGTTGCAGTTATTTTTGGAAATCCAAATTCAGATGGCCTTCAGTGATGGCCACTTAGCTGAGCAAGAAAAAGCGCTGTTGGAGCAGGTCGCCAAAGGGCTGGGTGTCAGTAAAACCCATTTTAACTTTATCCTCAAACGCTACCAAGCCGAATTTGCTTTTCGCCAACAGCAACAACGCTTTCAACAGCAGCAACGACAACATCATCAAGGGCGCACATCAAGTACCAGCGATGCCGGTATGAATCGTCGTCAGGCGTTGGATATTCTTGGTTTGGAAGAGGGAGCGGATGCGCGCACTGTAAAAAAGGCCTACCGCAAGTTGATGGCGCAGCACCACCCAGATAAGTTGGTATCCCAGGGCCTTCCTGAGCATATGATGAAGTTAGCGCAAAAGAAAAGCCAGGATATCCAAGCGGCGTATGAGTACCTAAAGGCTTAGAATAAGCGCCGCAGAAAACCGTCGATTTCCGTTGCGAGGCGGTGTATTTGCTGCTGCTCACTAAGCTCAGCGAACAATGTACGTTGGCGGTAATCAAGCTTTCTGTTTTTCTCTGCCCAGAGTCGTCGCTGTGGCCGTTGCTGCGTGGCCCAGCTATGATCAAAAGGGGTGTACACGTCGAGCACCGCAGGGGGCATCACTGATAAATTGGCACTAATATGATGGTGACGCGTAGGGATCGGCAAGTAGGCGCCCACAGCAATAAACGCGTTAATATCCACCTGTAGATTATCGACAAAGTACTCACTGAGTAAGCCGGCGCTGCGCCCAGCAGCGAACACACTAACCGCTTTGCCTTGCTCTTGTGCCCGCTCTAGTAGACTAACTAGTTGTGCGCTTAAGCGCTGTTGTTCTTTATCCAACAGCTCAGAGGAGATGGCTTGTTGATAGCCAGGGACATAACTGGGTTGCGGCTGCTCGGTTTCGTCAGCGGGTTGTGGAGGCGGCTCCTGAGATTGCTGCGCTTGGCCTTGTTGCTGTTCTTCGTTAGCGTCTTGCTGAGCAGCTTCGCTCTGTTGCTCATCGTCACGTGTTGCTGGGCGGTTAATTAAGAGGTAGCTGCTGTAGCCACGCTCACTGAGCAGTGCCCGTAAAAATATAAAACCACGTTGATTACCATAGGGATCATCGATGCTCGGGATCATAAGCACGACACCGCGATGCTCTGAAGCCATATGTGGGCGAAACACCACATTAAACTCTTCCCCTTTGGCGAGTAGCGTTTGTGTCTCATCGAGGCTAGCTAAGTAATGCCTATCGAGGGCCGGGCTGGCATTGGTTGGCCATTGCACGAGCAACCCTATTAATATCAGTATCAATCGCAGCACAGACGTTAAACACTCTCTATTATTTTATATCTACATAGCTATCGGCCAGTGCCATAAAAAGTTTAGAACGGACACGAAGCGGTGAACTCCATCACCTCTTTGTTACTAGGATGGCGTAGCTGTAGCCAAGTGGCGTGTAGTTGTAGCCTATCTGCTCGCGCTTTGGCACGTTCGTGGGCGTAAAGTCTATCGCCGAGGATCACATGTCCTAGGCTAAGCATATGTACGCGTAACTGGTGACTGCGCCCGGTGATCGGGGTGAGCTCAACGCGGGTGGCGTCCTGCTCATAATCAAGCACCTGATAATGCGTGAGTGAGGGTTTCCCTCGGTCATGATCGACCATTTGCTTTGGCCGGTTTGGCCAGTCGCAAATAAGGGGCAAATCGACGCTACCACTTTGCTCTTTTAGGTGACCCTCAACCCGAGCAAGGTAACGCTTGGCCGTTTGCCGCTCTTGGAATTGCATACTTAGGTGGCGGTGTGCGGCTTTATTTAATGCCAGACAAATAACCCCGGAGGTGGCCATATCCAGGCGGTGCACAATTTTGGCGCTAGGAAAAACAAGGTTAGCGCGACGGATCACACAATCTGCATGCTTGGGGTCTTTTCCGGGAACGCTGAGTAAGCCACTGGGTTTATCCAGTACTAATAAGTCATCATCTTGGTAAAGAATGCGCAGATAAGGAGTGCGCGGTGGATTGTAGTGTAACAGCATGGCCAGCCCCGTTAGATAAGGCCGGCCATTTTAAAGAAATGCTTAGTGGCTGACAACGATTAAGCGAATGGCATCGAGTTTAACCTTGGCTTTGTCGATGTAATCATCCATTTGCTGCTTGTTATCACGATAATAACTGAGCTCCTCGTCACGAATATTCGGATTGATTTCTTTCAGGTTTTGCAGGCGAGTCAGCTCTGTATCCAGTGCCTGATGCATACTCTGTTTGGCCTGTTCACGTAGTTGCTCCATGTGCACCTGCGCCTGCTCATTGCCTTGCTCAATCAGCGGGTGAATGGCACTTTGCAATGCGTTCACAAGCTTCGATGCCGTTTGTCTGCCAACGGCATTTAATTGCTGATTAAAGGTCTCAAAGGCAACATTGGCGCTGAGGTCGTTACCGCCTTTATCCAGTAAGAGTCGTATGGGCGTCGGCGGTAAATAGCGGCCTAACTGTAACGATTTCGGAGCCATGGCTTCGGCGATGTAAACCAATTCAACAAAGAAGGTGCCGGCTGGCAGTTTTTTGTTTTTAAACAGCGCCACCGAAGCGGTGCCAAAATCGTCATCACAGATCATCTCCATCGCCCCTTCGACCATGGGGTGATCCCAACTGATAAAGTGCAAATCTTCTTGCGCAAGCGCCGTGTCTCTATCAAAAGTGACACTGATGCCTTCTTCTTTTAAGCAGGGGAAGGTGGCACCGAGCATGTGCTCCGTGGGTTTGAGGATAATGCTATTTTCGCCTTTGTCTTCTTGGTTTACACCCCAAATATCAAACACATTGATCATGTAGCTGGGCAGCTCAAAACTGTGATCTAAGGCATTGATATCCTGCACTAGGTGCTCAGACTGACCTTGGCCGCTGGAGTGCAGCTCTAATAACCGGTCACGTCCTGATTCCATTTGCGCTTTGAGCGCTAGGTAACGCGTATGAACGCGCTGTACCAGTGCTTGCAGCGGTTCATCTTGGTAGCTGCCATCAGCCAGCAGCTCGATGAGTTCATCGCCAAACTCTTGATTGAGAATATGCCCAGTGCTGGCGGTGTGTTCAAAGGCATTCAGGCCATGGTGATACCACTGCAGCAGGGTGTCTTGCGCAGTGTGTTGAAAATAAGGCACGTGAATTTTAATGTCTTCGCTTTGGCCGATACGATCTAAGCGGCCAATGCGCTGCTCTAGAAGGTCTGGGTTGAGCGGCAAGTCGAACAGCACGAGGTGGTGAGCGAACTGGAAGTTGCGCCCCTCAGAGCCAATCTCAGAACAAATAAGGACCTGAGCACTGTCTTCAATGTCGGCAAAGAATGCGGCGGCGCGGTCACGTTCAATAATGCTCATGCCTTCATGGAACAGTGCGGCCTTGATCCCCTCGCGTTCACGCAGTGCTTGCTCAAGGCTTAACGCGGTTTCGGCTTTAGCACAAATCACCAACATCTTTTGCGGCTTATTGGCGTTAAGGGTGTCGATAAGCCACTGTACCCGAGGGTCGAACTGTGTCCAGCTGCTGTCTTGGCCTTCGAATTCTTGGAACATTTTCTCTGGGAACAGCGCGCGCATGGCGTTGAGCTCAGCCGGCCCTGAGCTGCCTAAACTGCCCATTACGTTCATCGCGGTTTGGTATTGCGACGGCATTGCCATTGGGTAGGTGTGCAATATACGCTCGGGGTAGCCGCTTATGCCACTGCGGCTGTTACGGAATAAAATGCGCCCTGTGCCATGACGGTCCAGAAGCTGCTCTAGCATGCTGGCTTTCGCTTGCTCATCGCCCTTAGCAATACCGGCAAGTAGTGCTTGCGCTTCGCTACCTAGCAGGTTGGTAAGTACTTGCTGTTGTTCAGTGCTCAGAGCTTGTTCTTGGAGTACGCTATTGGCTGCGTCAGCAATGTCTTGATAATGTGACTCTTGGGCAACAAAGGCGTCGTAGTCATAGAACCTGTCAGGGTCGAGCAGTTTCAAACGGGCAAAGTGACTTTGGTGGCCAAGCTGATCTGGGGTGGCGGTAAGCAAAATAAGACCGGCAATATCGCGACTGAGCTCTTCAATGCGCTGATACTCGGTGCTGGGTTTATCCACCGACCAGCTTAGATGATGGGCTTCATCAACCACCATAAGGTCCCAATCTGCCAAGGTTGCTTGTTCAAACCAGCGCTTTTTCTTGGTTAGGAATTCTAAGCTAGTGAGCACCAACTGTTCGGTCTCAAACACATTGGGGCTGTCGGCATAGGCCTCGGCGCAGCGCTCTTCATCAAAAATGGCAAACTGCAAATTAAAGCGGCGCAGCATTTCTACTAGCCATTGATGTTGTAAATTCTCCGGCACGACTATGAGCACGCGCGCAGCGCGGCCGGTAAGCAACTGTTGGTGCAAAATCATACCGGCTTCAATGGTTTTACCTAAACCCACTTCATCGCTGAGTAACACGCGCGGGGCAAAACGTTGTCCCACCTCACGGGCAATATGCAATTGGTGCTCAATAAGGCTAGCGCGTTGCCCAATTAACCCTTTTAGTGGTGACTGCGCGCGCTGGTAGCGATGTTGCCACGTGTTGTAGCGCAGCGTGTAACGATCGAAACGGTCTACTTGACCAGCAAAAAGCCTGTCTTGAGGCTTATTAAACTTAATAAAATGATCGAGAAAAGTTTCTTTGAGTTCCACCGGTTCGTCATTATCAAGACGTTTGCCTACGTAGGTATATAAGCCATCGCTTTGTGTTACTTCGCTGACCTCAAGTTCCCATTCATCAGCACTGCGAATAGTATCGCCAGGATTGAACTTTACACGGGTAACGGGGGCTTCACTTTGTGCATAGACCCGGTTTTCCCCGCTTGCAGGAAAAAGAATGCTGACTTGGCGTCCTTCCAATGCAACTACGGTACCTAATCCTAAATCGGACTCGGTATCACTGATCCAACGTTGACCTAAGGAAAAATTCATTACTTGCTCGACTCGACTTTGATTTACCTAGGCTTGAGCGCGTTGGCCCAAGCAAAAAAGGCGGCTATATTAGCGTGCTCTTGATTGATTATCACCACAAAACGCAGAAAAGTTTCTACGCTTGTGTGTTTTATATACAGCAGCAAAAGAAGGGCGTTTTTGCAAACAAAAAAGTGTGATTTTCGCCGTCTTTTTTACTGTCATAAAAGCGTCTTTTGTAATCCATAGACTAAACTTGAAGTATGCCGTTACTGATTCAGGCTGTTTATTGAGCTGCGGCGGCATACATACAATAAAAGACAAATAGGAACGCGCTATGGACCAAGACCGCCACGCTACCAGTAGTAAAATGTATGTGCTCGACACCAACGTATTACTCCACGAACCCCTTGCCTTCCTCTCTTTCCAAGAACACGATGTAATTGTGCCAATGACTGTCCTCGAAGAGCTCGACCACATAAAAGATCGCAAACGTGATGTGAGTCGCGATGCACGAGTGGCTATTCGTGCACTCGATGAAGTATTGCGCGATGCCACCCCAGAGCAAATGTTGCAGGGGGTGCTATTACCCAGTAATAAACGTGCACCAGAAGCGCCTCGGGGTAAGCTCATTATTGTTAATGATCACTTATTTGCAGATAGCATCTCTGGGCTGCCTGGTGATGAAAACGATCACCGCATCATTAACTGCGCAGTGTATCTGCAAAAGCAGTACAGCGACGCCAAAGTGGTGCTAGTGACCAAAGATATCAATATGCGTCTTAAAGCCAAAGGTGCGGGTCTGCATTATGTTGAAGATTACCGTACAGACCAACTGATTGATGACATTACGCTACTGACCTCAGGGTATAAAAAAATAGAGGGGGATTTCTGGCAGCATGTCGGAGAGTGTGAAACCGAGCAGCAAGGGCGCGATGCGCTTCATCACGTTGCCAGAGAGTTAGTACCTGATGTCTTTGCCAATGAATATTTGCTTGATGACAGTGGCCATTTCGCGGCTCGTGTAGTTGGCTATGATGAAGCACATATAACCCTAAAAGACCTAGGAGTCGAACGGCTATTGGCGCGCAGCGCCTGGGGCGTTAAACCAAAAAATATTTACCAAGGCATGGCCATGGATGCCTTGCTCGACCCAGATATCGAACTGGTGTTACTCACAGGCCCGGCAGGGTGCGGCAAAACGATTTTAGCCTTAGCGGCCGCCCTTGAAATGATCATCGAAAAAGGTATATACGACAAACTAATTGTGACCCGCAACACCCCTGAAATAGCGGAGTCTATAGGTTTTTTGCCAGGCACAGAGGAAGAAAAAATGGCGCCTTGGCTGGCAGCGATCACTGATTCTTTGGAGGTGTTGCACAAAGGCGATGAGAACCCGATTTCCAGTCGCAACTATATTATGGAAAAAGCCAATATTCAGTTTAAATCGGTGAACTTCATGCGTGGGCGTAGTATCCAAAATGCCGTGGTATTGCTTGATGAGAGCCAGAATTTAACAGCCTCACAGTTGAAAACGATCATCACGCGCTGCGGGGCGGGCACTAAATTGATTTGTTCGGGGAATCTGGCGCAAATAGACAGTAACTATCTGACCCCAGTGACATCGGGTTTGACCTATATCGTTGAGCGCTTTAAGCATTTTGAGGGCAGTGCCACCGTAAATCTAAACGGTGTGGTGCGCAGTCGCCTTGCTTCATTTGCTGAAGAAAACCTCTAAGCATACAAGCTAATTCACTGTGTATGTGGCTAATTTCTGCCATATATTCAGTGAATTGTTAGGTATTTATGTCTAAACTGGGTAAATACGTTAAATTGCGGATTATACGTGATTAAAATCATACTTTATCATTGATTTTGTGAGCGGTTTAGACAGATGGGACAATTAAATGAGGCCAGCGCGCATTCTTGTTGTCGATGATGACGAGTTAAATCGGGTGGTTTTGGAGAAAACGCTGAGCCCCAAGCACAAAGTGTTTGGTGTCGAAAGTGCTGAGGCCATGTTTGAGTGGTTAGCGACTAACAGTGTTGATCTGATCTTGCTGGACATAGTCATGCCCGGTATGGATGGTTACGAAGCGCTGCGTAAGCTTAAGCATGATGAGCGCACCCAGCCTATTCCTGTCATTATCATTTCCGCCAATGATTCTCTCGTTGATGAAGCTAAAGGCCTTGAGCTCGGAGCCATGGACTACATAACCAAACCCTTTGGTAGTGCCATAGTGCGCGCGCGCGTTAAAAACCAGCTGACTATCAAGCAAAAGAACGACCTGTTAGAGATGCTGGCCAGTATCGATGGCTTAACCGAAATCCCCAATCGCCGCTATTTTGATGAACAGCTCTCGCGGGAGTGGCGGCGTAGTGTCCGCGCTGGGCTGCCGTTGTCTGTGGTGCTCATTGATATTGACTTTTTTAAACGTTACAACGATCACTATGGCCACCAA
Organism: Pseudoalteromonas sp. CO325X; assembly: GCF_004208955.1. Taxonomy (NCBI): domain Bacteria; kingdom Pseudomonadati; phylum Pseudomonadota; class Gammaproteobacteria; order Alteromonadales; family Pseudoalteromonadaceae; genus Pseudoalteromonas; species Pseudoalteromonas sp. CO325X. The sequence goes on along the minus strand of NZ_SGPG01000032.1, from coordinate 162,304 downwards.
CGCGGTGATGAGTGTTTGAAGAAAGTGGCTTCAACCTTGGTGGCCAATTGTCAACGTGGTAGTGACTTCGTCGCTCGCTATGGCGGTGAAGAATTTGCTGCTGTGCTGCCAGGGAGTGAAGAGGGGACAGCCATGGCGTTGGCACAAAAGCTAAAACGCGTTATAGAAGAGCTTAACGTGGCGCATATAGACTCGCCTGTTGCTGACCATGTCACTATCAGTATGGGGGTATCCACCTATCCTGGTTTTGGTGATGCGCAATCGGAATCACAGCTTATAGAGCGCGCTGACAAGGGTCTTTATAAAGCGAAGCAACAAGGGCGCAACACCATTGTATTTTTCGCATAAGAAAAGCCACCCCTATGGGTGGCTGAACGTTTATAGCTTATTGATAAGCGCTTGGTAGGCGCTGTCACCTACACTGACTAAGGCGCCATCAGCAAAAACCAAAGGGGTGCATTCGTCCTTTGAGATTTTGCCATCAGACTTTTTACTTTGCGTGGCGTAAAATAACACTTGATAGTTGTCTTGTTGATGGCGGAAAGATTCACTGAAATCTGGCGTTCCCAAAGAATTTTTCACTTGCGCAAACCCCGTACCTAGCTGCAAGTCAGCAATATATGTGCGGTTGTCTTTTTGTTGCTGCTGCCAATCACTGCCAGCCCAACGAGCATCAGCATCGCCATCATTCACTGAAACAACACAGCCTCCCAGTAAAGGAAGGGCGACTAAAGCGGCAATAAGTGTTTTTTTCATTGTTATATCCGTTATTAAGTATTGTTAACACCTAGGTAAGATAACAAATTTAATGCCAATATTTATTTGTCTTTATTATCATTAGGTTATGAAATCATTAAGGTGTCTATTCGGCCTAGAAACCCATAGTTTAGTGAATCTAACTAACCTGATTGCGGATTTCACCATTGGCAAACCCAATAATATTCTTTGCCAATTGTTCAATGAGGCGGTCGCGGGCTTGGCGAGAGGCCCAAGCAATGTGTGGCGTTAACAATAAGTTATGGCCTTGATATGCAATTAATGGATTATCTGCGGTGGCAGGTTCACGTGTAAGCACATCTAACGCCGCACCGGCTATATCACCTTGCTCTAGGGCCGCAACGAGCGCTTGTTCATCAATAATAGGGCCACGAGCTGTATTGATGAGCACTGCACTTGGTTTCATGAAAGTGAATGCGTCGGCGTTAAATAGTTGCTGAGTCTGTGGCGTTAAAGGGCTATGAATAGAGACCACATCAGCGTTTTGCAGTGCTTGTTCAAAGCTAACCCGTCCTTCTCGTACTGGCTGTCCTTTACGCTCCGCAACAATGACCTTCATAGCGAAGGCTTCTGCAACGCGCGCCACCGCCTGACCTAACTCGCCATAGCCGATGATAGCAAGGGTTTTATCGGCAAGCTCCTCAATGGCATAATCCAAGCGACAAAACATATCACTTTGTTGCCACGCACCGTGATGGCAGTCATTAATGTAGCGATGAATGTTACCTAATAAGGCGTTGAGTAGGGCGAAGGTGTGTTGCACCACTGAGGCGGTAGAGTAGCCAGCAACATTACATACTGTGATGCCTTGCTTGGCAGCGGCTTGTAAGTCGATATTGTTGGTGCCGGTGGCAGCAACGCAAATCAATTTAAGCTTGGGTAGCGATTGCATATGCTCAGCATTTATCACTACTTTGTTGCTAATAATAACCTCGGCATCTTGGCAACGAGTAACAACGGACTGCGGCTCAGTTAGCTCGTAAGAATGGAAGTCTCCGAGTTGCTCCAGTGGGGCTAAGCTATTGTCACCTAAAGTTTTTGCATCAAGTAGTACTATGTTCATAACTCTCTTCTCTCGTTTCGCCAGTTGGACAAAGTAGGCGTTAAAATACGGTGGTTTAGCACTAGTCTTTCATGGTGACTTAGCGGACGCAAAAAAATATTGACCTTGGAGTTAACACTAAGGTCTACAATCAGTGACAGTTAAATAACTGCGAGAAAAACTAATGCGAATTTCAGAGTTAGCAAAAAAGGTGGACATGAGTCCCGATACGCTTCGTTACTACGAACAGCAAGGGCTATTAAAGCCGCCTAATCGCACTGCAGCAGGATACCGGGATTATACGCACGCCCATTTAGCGCAATTAAACTTTATTCGTCGTGCTAAAGACGTCGGCTTTAGTTTGCAAGAAATCTCTGAGTTATTGAAGATTAACTTTGAGAAACAGCAGCATAGCTGCCATGAAGTGAAGCAACTTACGCTGCGAAAAAAGGCACTTGTGGCAGAGCGTATCGCTGAGTTGCAACGCTTTTATGCCTCTCTTTCACAATTGGCTGAGCAGTGTTGTGGCACAGAGTTACCGGCAGAGCATTGTTCAATTTTGACCGCATTGGAGGACGTTGATGGACTTACTAACTAATTTTTGGCAATTGTTTGTGCTATCTGCACCTTGGCTGATGCTGGGGCTGTTTTTAGCTGGGCTCATCAATGTATATCTTCCTGCTAACTTTTTGCAACGCCACCTTGGTAAAGAAGGCTTTTGGACAACTGTGAAAGCGGCTTTTATTGGCGCTCCCATGCCATTATGTTCTTGTGGCGTGATCCCTGCAGCCGTTGGGCTCAGACGGGCAGGCGCTTCGAAAAGTGCGACTACGTCCTTTTTAGTCTCCACGCCTGAAACTGGTGTCGACTCAGTGTCTGTATCCTATGTCTTACTGGGCCCTTTTATGGCTATTATTCGTCCTATCGCCGCAATTACCAGTGCCATTACCGCAGGTGTGCTAGTAGGTAAAGAGCCTAAGCCTGAGGCAATCCCAACACAGACATCGTCGCCGAGTTGCTGCGCCGAAAAAACGCCACAGCCGAGCACTTCATGTTGCACCAATAAGCAACAAGCGCCAGCATCCCAAGCTCCCACGCAGGCACAACAGCCTGATAATACAGCGCCGGCCTCATGCTGCAGTAGCCGCTCTAAAGCTACAAAAGAGCCCAGTTTCATGGCTAAGTTTAAGCAAGCGGTGCACTTTAGTACCACGAAACTGTTAAATGATACCGCCATGTGGTTAATGATTGGTCTGTTTTTCGCGGCGTTAGTGCAAACTTATGTGCCCGCTTCTTACTTAAGCCAGTGGGGCAGCGGATTATTGGCGATGACGGTGATGGTGCTTATCAGTATTCCAATGTACATTTGTGCCACGGCATCTACGCCAGTTGCCGCTGGACTGCTCATTGCTGGAGTATCGCCAGGCGCGGTATTGGTATTTATGCTAGCAGGACCTGCGACTAACATTGCCACGCTCGGTGTTGTTGGTAAGGAGTTAGGCAAGCGCGCGATTGTTGCCTATCTCAGTGCTGTCATTGGTGTAGCCTTAGCATTTGGATATTTAACGGATTGGCTGGTGGCACGGTTCGACTTTGCAGTGAGCCCTTTAGTTGGGCATCAGCACGAGCTTATGGCACCGTGGTTATCGCAAAGCTTAGCCGTGATTTTACTGCTGTTGTTATTACGCTTGGTATGGCTTAAGTTGCGCGCATGGCAAGCACCTGCGCAGCACCATGATAATGCATAAAGGGTTGTATCCCTTACTGGTAAGAGTTGATAAACTTAGCGAATACGTAAATGGCGCGATACAATAAGCGCCGTTTTTTTTGCCTGTGGTAATAAGGTGTAATCGTGGATAAGTATGCAGATATAAGACCCTATAATGACGACGAAGTAGCAGATGCTGTTGCCCGGTTGGTAGCAGATAATGACTTTGTTGATTTGATAGCGAAGCATAATTTGCCCGGTTGGCTTGCCGGTATGCGCTTTCTATCTCGCCCGCTGGTGCGTGCGAGCCTGAAACGTAAGTGGGGCCAAGTAAACTCAGTGCGCCAAGTCCAGCTTGAAGTTGTGCATTATCTTGAGCGCATCATCCACAACACCACCTCAGAGGTCACCTATTCAGGGCTAGACAAGCTCGATAAAAACCAAGCATATCTGTTTATCTCCAATCACCGTGATATCGTGCTTGATCCCGCGTTGGTGAATTTTGGCTTGCACCAACATGATATGAATACCGTGCGCATTGCCATTGGTGATAATCTGCTACAGATCCCATACATCACTGAGCTGATGCGCTTAAACAAAAGTTTTATTGTAAAACGCTCGGCAAAAGCACCCAAAGAAATGCTTAAAGCGTTATCACAGCTCTCAGCCTATATTTATGACTCGTTGCAGGATGGCCACAGTATTTGGATAGCCCAGCGCGAAGGGCGTACCAAAGACGGTTTTGATCAAACCGATCCGGCGTTATTAAAAATGTTGCAATTGAATGGGCGCAAGCAAAAGAAAGAGTTTGCTGAGTATGTACGTGAGCTAAAAATTGTGCCGGTGTCCATTTCTTATCAGTATGAACCGTGTGCAATATCCAAAGCGAAGGAGCTCTATCATAAGAAGCACCACGGCGAGTATATAAAATCTGCCGGTGAGGATATCAGCAGTATAGTAGAGGGCTTTACGACCAATAAAGGCCATGTCCACCTCGCTTTTGGTCAACCGGTGCAAACCGGCTGTGATACCCCAGAAGACCTTGCAAAAACCATCGATAAGCAGATTGTTGAATCTTTTTATTTGCACCCAGGCAATTACATTGCCGCTAAGCACGGTGATGCGGTTGTTGATTCCGAGTCCGTCGATGTCAAAGAGTTTGATGAGCGTATGCGTGCGATTCCCGAAGAGCTACGCGATCTCGTTACGGCCTTGTATGCGCGCCCAGTACTGCGCAAGGAAGAAATGGATACCTAGGCTGGTAATTCAGAGTCTTTGGCATTAACGTTATACCTAGGGTTGGTTTTTAAAACACACCAAGGGTAATAAAGGCTAGGGTAGTCAATGCGCTCAGCGTTATGCGCTGCAAGCAGCATTGAACCTTCGCCTAATCACACTGGGTAGAGCGTACATGCAGCAGCTGGAAATCTTTTCTATTGATAGCCCCTGCAAAGGGGTATGCCAGGTCAATAACCGTGGTTATTGCCTAGGCTGCTTTCGTTCTCGTGATGAGCGTTTTATGTGGAACCAACTCAGTGATGAGCAAAAACGTCACGTTAACCTACTTTGTCATCAGCGCTATAAGCGAGCAATGCAGCGCAAGCAACAACAGGGTGACATCAACACACCTGATGCGGGGCAGGGAGAGCTTGATTTATAAGCCATGCTTTTGTTTTAGGTAGTCAACAACGCCATTCTGTTTAAGGGTGTTTAACACCTCAAGTAACTCAGGGATCAACGCCTCATGGCGTTTATGCACATAGTGGTAGCTGTAGTAATCATTAAGATGCTGGCGATGATAGCTGGGGTTATTATGGCTGTCGAAAGCCTGTTTGAGGTGAAAGTCTAAGATGGCAATGCCATCAACTTGTCGTTGAGCTAAGAGGTTTAATTGCGCCGACACGCTTTTTAGGCTGAGCCGCCGGCCTTGGTAATTTTGGCTGTCGAGGTATTGTTCGGCTACCGGGTAACCGCTACGCAGCACCACGCTATTAAGATCGTTCAGTTGGCACTCGGCGCAGCGCGTAAGCATGATCAACTCAAACTTAAACAATGGAAAATCAACGCGAACCAAATTAGCGTAACGAGATTCAATTGCAGCAATGCGCCCTAATTGCCCGTCTAAAGTTCCTTCGTCGGCAGCGCGTAATGCTTGTGGCTGGTCAAACTCTATCAACTCAAGCTGATATCCAAGCTGATCATAGGCTAAATCCATAAGTTCAATAACATAGCGAGCTTGTGGTGTATCAACAGGCTTGTTAAAGGTCATGTTAGACGATGCATAGGCGCCAACAGACGCACTCAGCAGCCATAGCGAAGTAACATAGAGGATGGTGCGTTGTAACAAGGTTGAGTTAAGCATGCTATACCATAGTTTATGCGTGGCACTTCCTTGTTTCGCAATTGGGCTTACTCCGTTACCCATGTAAAATACGCGTTAAATTTCGCCACCATTCTAGGGAAGTTAGTTAGGTTTTTCTAGCACTTGTCGCAACTAAGCAACAAACTATCTACTTTTGCCCTAGGTCGGATTTGGTATAGTATAGTCAGGATATGAACACCAACCTGAGTGTAACTGCGATGAGTTTCAATTTGTGCCTACTGCCTCGCGAAGAAAAGTACCGTATTCAGCTAGACTACGAGGCCTCATTTTGGGCTTACCAAATAGTGCGTGGTAAAAATGCCCGCGACAAAGTTTATGAGGCGATTAATATTCGTCCTGTCTCTGAGCAAAATTATCTCAAGCAACAGTTTGAACATTATTTGGCATTGATGAGTGCATCGCGATGAGCGACGTTGATGTGCAGCGCCTTGCTGACATCGCCACCCCATTAGTTAACAAGTTTTATCAGGCTTATGGGGCTCGAGGTCGTGCCTCTAAGGCAGACCAGGTCTGGGTAGCCAGGGCCGATAGTGGCATCATTGGTGCAGCACGGTTGCTGCACTTGTCGGAGAACTTGCTACTAGTCGGCGTGTTTATTGCCCCACAGTGGCGGCAACAAGGGGTTGCTCGGGAGTTAATCAGTACTGTGTGCCAACACCAAAAGCAGCCCGTTTTTAGTTTTATTTACGCCCATTTAGCCGCTTTTTACCTCAGCTTAGGGTTTCAGCCCGAGCCCAATTTGCCCGACGAATTACAACAGCGATTTAATGCCTATCAGCGCCAAGGACGCGATATCCTGGCATATTGCCTGAATCGAGGAAACCATGCTTAGAGCTTTGCTAGTGTGTTGCTGCTTCTTAGCGTGTGCAGTGAGTGCCAAAGTACAACGACTGTCGCCGAATGAAGGGCTGTCGCAAAGCTATGTCAGCAATATGTTGATCGATAAATACGGCTATTTGTGGTTGGGCACCGAAAGCGGTCTGAATCGCTACGATGGTTATCAGGTCATTGCTGTGGCCGGAGATAATGGCGAGCTTGATGAGGCGATGATCGACGCCCTCTATCAAGACCAACAAGGTCATATTTGGATAGCCTCATTACTCGCTGGCTTACATCGCTTTGACCCTGATACCGGGCGTACTGAGCAAATACTGGGGCCGCCACAGAGCGACGACGTTACGTTCGCTAAAGCGGTATTTACTATGCTGGCTATTGGCCCCAATGAGCTTTGGCTTGGTCGTGGTGAGGATGTGGCGAGCCTGAATATAGAGACCGGCGAAGTTACCTCATTGTTCACGCTGGAGAGTAAAGATGAGCGCTCTTTAGTAAGGCAGATGTTTAAATTCGGCGAGCAGGTCTATGTCGGTACTAGCTCGGGTGCCTATATCTATGATTTGCAGACTAAGAAAGTCCGTTCTTTGGCACACCTTCCCGCAGGCATCAGTGGTATTCACCGTAATAATGTGAAGTCTTTCGCGGTCATAGACGCTGAACATTTGTTGGTTGGCACGGTGAAAGGTCTGTATCAGCTTGATATTAACGCTGATGGTTCGCTCGCCGCTGATGCACATTCACCTGCTAGCGAAATGTTGATAGCTGACTTGAACATATGGCAAATGCAGGTGTTAGGTGAAGATACCGTGCTGTTGGCCACTGATAAAGGCTTATTTGAATTTAATATCTCCACCCGAGCTTTGCGTAAACGTCGCCAACTTATCGACAGCGAGTACAGTTTGTCAGACGCCAGCATTATCGCCATGCAAGAAACGCCGCAAGGGGATTTGTGGGTGGGAACCAAAAGCGATGGCGCCTTCTTTTTACCGAAAAAGCATTTTCAATTTGATAATCTAACAGCACAAAATTTACGTGGCGAGGGCCTGTCGCACCATAATATTTGGGCATCCACTGTGGTTGATAATACCCTTTATTTGGGTACTCACAATGGCCTTACTATTGTCGATACACAGCACAATAGCAGCCAAATTTTGTACAAAAACTATTTGAGCGATCAGCTTGATAATGCCTTTAGTATTTACAGGCTTATTCCTTTTGCTGATCAGTTACTGTTAAATACTACACGAGGCTTATTCTATTTCGATATTGATAGTACTGAGCTACATCGTGTTATTGCCACCAACAGTGAGCAGCAACAGTATTTGCAAGGCTGGTTACATGGCCTATACAAAACCCCAGATAACCGCGTATATGGAGTGAACCAAGACCAAGGATTCTTCTATTTCGACTTAAATACGAAAGTGCTCACGCCGCTGCACGGTGACCTTGATGAGTTTGACCCCTTCCTTGCTCTGGGTTTCAACAAACCACTGCCTGATAAGCCGAACCAACCCTTATTTTACAGTGGTGGGCAGTTGTTACGCCTTGATAGTGAGCAGCAAAAGTTACAGCTGCTCTACGAAGTGCCTCAGTCCCATGAAAACTTGGCGGTGAATCTCAACAGCTATGTTGTCGATCATCAAAATGTTTTGTGGCTATCGTTTTCTAACTTTGGACTAGTGGCGCTGGATGCGCGCACATTCGAGCTGATTAAACGCATCGATTTACAGAAACTAGGACTGGGGACCTTAATGTATGATTTGGTGCTGGATGAGCATGGCATGATTTGGATGAGTAGCCACAAAGGTATTTGGCGTTTTAATCCATTGACTGAGCACTTTCAGCAATATACCACCGAAGAAGGGTTGGCCACGAATGAGTTTAATGGCGGCTCTTTTAGCCGTTTTGATGATGGTCGAGTGGTGTATGGTTCCGTTAAAGGCGCAACACTTTTTTACCCACAGCAGAACCAGCCGCAGCGGGCGTTACTTAAGCGCGTTAATATTACTTCCGCGCAGCTCGCCTATCGGGAGTTAGATAAACAACTTAGCCCGTTAGAGCAAGTGCATCTAGATCATGATGATATCGGCTTAGAGGTGTCTTTTGCGGCAATGATATATAACTATCAAGACCGTATTATTTTTCAATATCAGCTTGGCGACAGTCCCAAAGCACATACCAAAGATAATAACCGGGTGGTATTTTCAAAGCTTAACCCAGGTTTACATACTCTCAAGGTGTGGGCACAGGACCCATTCACAGGCGAATTTACTGATCCCGCACAGCTGCAAATCAAGGTTGATTACCCACCTTGGAGCTCACCTTTTTACCTGACTTTATATGTACTGCTGGGGGCTACCCTGGTGGGCTTGTGGCTGTACCGCCGCAATCAGATTCAGCGCATGATTATAGCCGCTCACAATGAGAGCAAAGAATCAGAAGCTCGGCTAAAACTAGCTTTAGACGGCAGTCACTCTGGGGTATGGGATTGGCGACAAGAGGGTAGCCAAATATACCAACCGCGCCTGCGCGAAGAGCTTGGTTATGACTACGATAGCTGCCACTTAGATGACTATTTAGCGCTTATTCATCCTGATGAGCGGCAAAAGTTCCGTATTGAGTGGTTAGAGTTCTTGTCCACAGATAAGGGTTACTTCAACTGTGTGTATCGCCTGCGTCACAGCAACGGTTTATGGCGCTGGTATAAGGACTTTGGCAAAGTCATGGCGTGGCAAGACGATTTGCCTATGCAAGTTGCGGGTACCTATACCAATATGACCCGAGAGTTGGTATTTGAAGAAAATGCGCGGCTATTTGGTGCGGCGTTTGAGCAAACCAGTGATTGGGTGATTATTCTTGATCATAAATTGCGTATCCGAGCCACTAACCAAGCGTTACGGGAGCATTTTAACTATTCGCCAAGTACACGCTCAAGTCGACACCTCACTCTTGGGTTGAGTAAAAATACCCGTATTAACTACTTACGTATCTTGAATGACCTCAATGTGGGTGAGCATTATCAGAGTGAGGAAGTTGTCATTATTAAAAGCGGTGAGCAGGTACCGGTACTATTGAAAATGAGTGCGGTGGCAGATGCTGAGCACCACCTCACCAGCTATATCATTATCCTTACCGATATCAGCGCGCCTAAAAACGCTCTCGCCAGTAAGCGTGAGCATGCCCATTACGATAGTTTAACGGGCTTGCCTAATCGGGCTCTTTTTATGGACCGAGTGGAACATGCGCTGGAGCAATCAGCGCGGCAACAAAACCAGTGTGCATTAGTGCTGATTAATATTGCCAATCTTAATAAAATCAATAGTGCGCGTGGCTTCGAAAGTGGTGATCAGCTGTTACTTAGCCTCGCTTATAGGCTACAGCGTACGGTACGTTCGCAAGACAGTCTAGGGCGTGTGAGTGGCGATGAATTTGCCTTGCTGTTGGAGAATATGGACGATGTCGAACATATCGTCACTGTGTGTAAAAAAGTACGCGATGTATTAACTCAGCCGTTCAAACAGCGGGTCATGGAACCGCTGGTTGAGGTTAGCCTTGGGATCGCGCTTTTTCCACAAGACGCGCAACGCAGTGACGAGTTATTAAAGTGTGCTGATTTGGCGATGTATCAGGCAAAGCGTCTAACCGGGAGCCATTGTCAGTTCTTTAAGCCGGAAATGAACGCTTATGTGCAACGGCGCATAGACACCGAAAAAGCAGTGGCATCTGCTTACGAGCAATGTGAGTTCGTCAATCAGTATCAAGCTATTTTTGCAGCGCAGAGTCAGCAAGTTATCGGCTTTGAGGTGTTATTACGCTGGCAAAAGCAGCAGCAATTGCTTGCTCCTGACGAATTTTTAGTTCATGTGCGCAAGCCCGAACTATGGTCTAAGTTATTTTTACAAACCCTGGAGCGAACGATACTGGAGAGCCAGCTTTGGTTGCGCCAACGTCACGATCTGACTATAAACATGAACCTGTCCGGGCGCGAGTTTAGCCAGCCTGGGTGTACCGGCGATATCACTCACCTGCTGCGCAGTTTTAACTTTCCCCTCGCGCAGCTGATGTTGGAAATACATGTCAATGATTGGCAGCAGTTAGACGAGCAAGCCAAACAAGCATTGCAAATGCTTCAACAAGAGGGTGTAAAAATAGCTCTGCAGGTCAATCGTGGTGATGACTTTTGTGTCCCTGAACTGTGTGGTGATACGCTCAGCGCAGTGAAGTTGGGTCCGCAGTTAGTTGCTGAAATTTGTATGGATATGTCGGTGCAAGCTAAAGTCACTCGTTTTCTCAAGGTGGTTAACGCTCTGGAGCTTACCGTGATTGCCGTTGGTGTGGAAACTGAGCGCCAAGCACGGCTGATGCGCGACATCGGCTGTGCTGCGATACAAGGGTTTCATATGCAGCGCCCAGCCTTGGGCGACAGCATTGCTAGTTTGCTTAAGTAAGCGTACTAATTTAGATGATGCCCACAATGTGGGCAAAAGCGCTTTAAAGGATGCTTTTCTCGCACTTGTTGCTCTATTTGCGCGCACTCTTGCTTGCTAAGACCCAGCTCTACTCTTAATTCGTCGAGATGTTCACGATCATCAAGACAAATTACTCCGTCTTCCATCAGTTGGTAAGCTGTTTCGCTGTATCTATCACGACGTTGGCGCAGTTGGTCGGAAAAGCTAGATGCCAATAAACCGGTGGGAATGGCCACCATCCCCATACTTAAAATGGTAATGATGCCACCGAATACCTTGCCTAACCCGGTGATCGGCACGACATCGCCATACCCTACGGTCGTCAGGGTGATCAATGCCCACCACATAGCCTTGGGAATAGAGCCAAACTTATCGGGTTGGACATCATGCTCTAGTAAGTAAATGCCACTGGCGGCGACGATTAAAATCACCGCCATAATAGAGAAGGCCGCAAACAAAGAGCCACTTTCTTCTCGAATGGTTTGCAGCAGCAGCTGCATGGCCCGCGAGTAGCGTGTGAGTTTGAAGATACGCAGCAGTCGTAAAACCCGCAAAAAGCGCAAGTCGAAGGACACAAAGAACACTAGTAGAGAGGGCAGAATAGCCAATAAATCGATAATGGCCATGGGCGAGCAAAGGTAGCGCAGGCGCCGTTGCGTATCACTCAAAGTGCTGTTCTCAAAGCGCTCCAAATCAACACTGGTCCAAAGCCGAGCTAAATACTCAAGGGTAAAAATGCTCACCGATATAAGCTCAAAATAAGCGAAAAAGCCAATGTGCTGTTTAGCAACACTGGGCACCGACTCAATGACAATAGCAATGACATTAGCGAGGATCAGGGCCACTAAAATAGCGTCAAAGGCGTAGCCGTAACGACGTACCCGGCCTCGTGATTCAAATACTTGTGCTAAAGTGTTTCTTATTCTTATCATCGTTTCTCATTCATTATTCAGCGGCAAGATCATCTCTATCGTGCCTTCTTCAAAATCGCGACGCACAGTAAATCCGAGCTTGCGAGCCAGCTCAATCATCCCGGTGTTCTCCCACAAGGTGGTCCCTTGAACGCTGGCAACCCCTTGCTCTTTACAGTAATCAATGGCCGCTTGCAGGAGCAGCCGGCCTAGGCCCAAACCTTGATACTGTGAGCCAATGACAATGGCAAACTCCGCAATGGCATTATCTGGGTCCATAAGTACCCGTGATACACCTAAGGTGCAGTCTTTAGCATGGTGTTTACGGGTGACAATAAAGGCCATTTCCCTGTCGTAGTCTATCTGGGTCATTTTCGCTAATTGTTCATGACTAAAATGGGGCATTTCGCCAAAAAAACGGCGATAACGATCCTCTTTCGACAAAGATTCATCAAACTCACGGTGTGCTTGCTCATCTTCGGGGCGGATAGGGCGCAGTAAGGCTTGAGAGCCATCTTTGAGTGTCACCGAGCGCTCCCATTCTTTAGGGTAGGGGCGAATGGCCAAGCGCTTACGATGTGCCAGGCGTTGGTAGTGACAGGTTTCAATACAAGCATCGAGCACCAAAAACTGGCCTTGTGTGGCAAGCAGTGGGTTTAGCTCCAAGTGATGAATATCCGGTTGATCGATTATCAGCTGTGATACCCGAGTGAGCAGTGCGCAGAGTCGATATTTATCCACTTTTTCTGGTAGCGTCCGCTCCTTGAGTACGCCCTTATCTTGGGCGCTGGCAATCAGGTACTTGGCCAAATTCATGTTTAACGGCGGCAGAGCGACTGCCGCTTGTGAAAAATCAAGGGCGCTCCCAGCCTCACCCAGCAGGATCACTGGCCCAAATTGGGGATCGGTTTTAATGGCAATGCGCAGCTCATGAGTACCGGCGCGCGGCACCATAGGTTGGATGGAAAAGCCATGAATATTTGCCTGTGGGTAGGTTTGCTTGATACGCAGCAGAATAGCAAATGCGGCTTGCTCAACCTCATGTGCATCATTGAGGTTGAGCAGCACGCCTCCGACCTCAGATTTGCTAGCTATGTCGGGGCTAATCAGCTTTAACACTACCGGAAAGCCACATTCGCTGGCCACCTCAGCAGCTTCGCTGGGAGTGGTGGCGATATGGGTAGTCACTGTCTCAATACCATAATAGGCCAACAAAGGCGCCGCTTGGTGGGTACTGAGGTAGGTTTCACCGCGACTTAAATGAGCATCAATAACACTTTGGGTGTCCTGGGCATTAATTGCTAACTCATCGACGATGGACTCAGGGGTTTGTGTTAAGTGCTTTTGGTTACGGCGATAGTTAATTAGGTGCATATATGCGCCCACTGCGCCTTCTGGTGTGCGGTAGGTGGGAATGCCCCCTTGGGCGCATATCTTGCGCGCTTCATAGGCGGCATTTTCACCCATAAAATTGGTCATCACAAAAGGACGACGACGGCTATCGACTTGGGCTACGGTATCGACAATGATTTTCGCATACTCAGTACTCGGCGCCAGTGCAGAAGGAGTGTGAATAATTAATAAGTTCTCCACTTCTTTGGCTTCGAGCAATATTTTCAAGGCTTGTTGATAGCGTCCCGGATCGGAGTCGCCGAAAATATCCACCGGGTTAGCGGCTGCTTCTGATTGTGGGATCACCGCATTGAGCGCCGCCAAGGTCTCGTCACTGAGCTCACAGAGTTTACCGGAGCTCTGCAGCAGGCTGTCCACAGCCATCACCGCCGGGCCGCCGCCATTGGTAAGGATACACAGCGGTTCGACTTTGAGCAGTTTAGGGTGCAGCGCCAGAGTTTGCGTGGCGGCAAATAGCTCGCGTAAATCAGCAACTCTGAGCATACCGGCACGCTGAATAAGGGCATCGTATACCGCATCTGAACTAGTGTTGCCGCCGGTGTGAGCGAAAGCAGCTTGGGCGCCGGCCTCGGTACGTCCGGTTTTGATAACAATCACCGGTTTACTAAAAGCGGCAGCACGGGCCGCAGAAATAAAGCCACGAATGTCTTTGAGGTTATCAATGTAAAGTAATACCGCTTTAGTGCGCGCGTCGCGACCGAGAAAATCAAGCAGCTCGCCAAAATCGATATCGAGGCAATCCCCGACAGAAACAAAATAAGAAAAGCCAATATCTTTATGTTCGGCCCAGTCTAAAATGGTTGAGCACACCGCTGCCGATTGGGAGATAAAAGCGAGCTTCCCCGCACGGGTGACCGTGTGTGAAAAGCTGGCGTTAACGCCTAAATGGGGGATCATCAACCCCAAGCAGTTGGGCCCCAGTAAATTCATTCCCAGCGTCTTACAATGCTGTGAGAGTGTGTGCTTTTGCTCGCTGCTAAGCCCGGCAGCGATAACAATAACATTGCGGCATTGGCGAGCGGCTAATTCACTAATTAAGCCCGTAATGGTCTGCTTATTGGTGCAAATCACCGCGAGACTGGGTGTTTGTGGCAGACTGGCAATATCGGCATAGGCCAGTACCCCATGTACCGCTTCATATTTCGGTGTGACTGGCATAATGGGGCCATTGAAGCCCCCTTGTAGCAAGTTACGCATCACGATGTAACCAGGGCGCGAGGGGTTATTAGAGGCGCCAATAACGGCAATCGATTGGGGGTTGAAGAACTGACTAATGCGTTTTACGCTCATAGCTCACTCTTTTTGGTACACTGATCACTGAAATATACTCTCACACTTGCTGCAAAAGGAAAGCACCAATGCACAAAAGTATAACGCACATCAATATATTACCGGCATTTTTGTTAGCTTTGGGGCTGGCCTCAATTGGCTTTTTGCTACACAACGCCATAGTGCAATTTAAAGCTATGGACAGAACAGTTACGGTTAAAGGTTTGGCTGAGCAGCAAGTGCCTGCAGATACCGCCATTTGGCCCATTGCCTTTACCGAGGCGGGGGATAAACTCGATGATGTGATGGCAGCGGTGGAGAAAAAGCAAGCGGCTGTGGTGGCTTTTCTAAAACTGCACGGTTTCAGTGATGAAGAGATATCCCTCGGTCAGGTTGCGGTGGTAGACAAGAAAGCCCAGCAATATGGCCCAGAGCAAGTGGGGTTAAGGTACTTGGTTACCGCGAATATGTCGGTGTACAGCCAAGACCCCGAGAAGGTTCGTCATGCGAGCAGTCAGATTAGCGAACTGGCGAAACAAGGAATTGCTGTCAGTGGCGATAGCTACAGCAATCGTATTGAGTATCTATTCACGAGCTTGAATGACTTAAAACCGCAGATGATTGAGCAGGCAACTCATAATGCCCGTGAAGTGGCGACTAAATTTGCCCATGATTCGCAATCAACGCTCGGCAAAATTAAGTCGGCGCGCCAAGGTCAATTTAGCATTAGCAGCCGCGATTCCAACTCGCCGCATTTAAAAAAGGTCAGAGTGGTGAGTACCATTGAGTATTACTTGGTGGATTAGCGGCCTATGAATTGGTTTCAGTCGTTAGGGCTAAGCGACCAAGTAAGGATAGCTTTTATGGAAAAATATAAGCGTTCTCCACGAGAACGCTTAATGTAAAAACAGATAAATATTATTTTCTGAAAGAGCTAGATTTCAAAGCTAGACAGGTAAGATTCAGTTGTTGCCCTTTGCTCGTATGTTTAGCTGTGAGCATAATATCGAGGCCGCCGAAGTTTTTCCTGCTAGCTCATATTCAAAAGCTGTAAAGGGTAGCAAGATTGCAAACGTAATCATGGACACTTTTTTGGGCGAAAGTTAATCAGCAGCCATATTAATTCTAAAAAGAATACAACTATTAGGATAAGTAAACCTGATAGGAGCGATAGGCTGAAGTAGATATCTAAAAGTAGAATTACGCCTGTTGCTAAGGCTGCTGAGCAGTGTATAGCATAGAGAGCAAGCGTTTTTATAGGTGAATTACAGCGCAGGTTTTTTCTCTTCCATTTTACTTTTAAGTAATATATTAGAAAAAATACTGCAATAATTCCTTGGGCTATCATTATGGTTCAACCATTACTCTTAAGTGTATTTCCTCGAGAGCCTCTTCCTCGTTTACTGGAGCCATTGTGCGAACCTATTGTGAAGAGTGTTGCACAGTGTCCAACTCTTACTACGGTTGAGGGCTTAGCATCAACTTCCTCAGCAAATTCACTCGCTAAATTGACATTAGTTGAAGGCTCTAACACCTCTTTTTCAACTGCTTTGAGCCCACTTTTCGCTTGTTGTTTAATAATACATATAAAAGAATTTACTACAATATAGTAGTTGCATGATAAGAGGGTATAAATGCAAAAAGGTGGTGAGCACCATTGAGTATTACTTGGTGGATTAGCTCCCAGGCTGCGGATTTTAGTGCGAACATAAAAAAGCCGTAACAAACATTTTGCTTGTTACGGCTACTGTTTTGCTGGCCTTATGCCTGCTTACTAGCGACCCATTCGGCAACCATTTCTTCAAGTAGGTTCAGTGGTACTGGACCATTTTTAAGCACGATATTGTGGTACTCACGAATATCGAATTTATCACCTAGCGCCTTTTTGGCTTGCTCGCGCAGCTCAACGATTTTCAGCATACCAATCTTATAAGCGGTGGCTTGTGATGGCATAACGATATGACGCTCAACCATTTTCACTGCGTCCGATGTCGCGTTAGGGGTGTTATTGACGTAGTAGTCGATACCCTGTTGACGCGTCCAACGTTTAGCATGGATACCGGTATCTACAACCAAGCGGCATGCGCGCCAAAGTTCCATCGCTAAACGGCCAAAGTCAGAGTAAGGGTCTTGATACAGCCCCATTTCTTTTGGCAACAGCTCTGAGTACAGTCCCCAGCCTTCGGTGTAAGCGGTAAAACGCCCGTATTTACGGAAGTTAGGCACGCCTTCGAGCTCTTGGGCAATGGCGATTTGCATGTGGTGGCCTGGGATCCCCTCGTGATAAGCCAAGGCTTCCAATTGATAGGTGGGCATGGCTTCCATGTCATACAAGTTAGCGTAGTAGACACCTGGGCGTGAGCCATCGGGAGCCGGCTGTTGATAGAAGGCTTTACCCGCTGACTTTTCGCGGAATGCTTCAACACGTTTTACTTTTAGTCCGGCTTCAGGTTTTACTAAGAACAGCTCATCGAGGCGTCCCTTCATGTCATCAATCACACGGATAGCTTCATTTAGGTATGCTTCGCGACCGGCTTCGGTATCAGGGTAATAGAACTGCTCATCGGTTTTCATAAACTCCATGAACGCTTTTAAATCGCCCTCGAAGCCCACTTTTTCTTTGATGGCGCGCATTTCATCATGAATACGCTGTACTTCCGCAAGGCCGATGGCGTGGATTTGTTCCGCACTTAAATCGGTGGTGGTGGTGCGCTCCAGCATGGTGTTATAAAAGGCTTTACCATCAGGAAACTTCCAAGCACCGTCACGGTTATCGGCGCGTTTTTCAAGTTGCTGTAGGTAGCTGATTAAGCCGTTATATGCTGGCTTGACTGAGACTTGTAGCGCTTCGGTGGCTTCGGCAACTAAGGCGCTCTTATCGCCATTGTCGATATCTAGCTTGTCGACTTTGCGTTTAAAGTCGGCCAATAAGGTAGAGTCTTTATCACCACCGAAGGGAGCACCTTTAATGATGTTTTGGCTGGCTTCAATGACGTGTGGGAATACAAATTTCGGGGCAATGATGCCTTTGTCTGCGCGAGTTTGTAAATTGGTTTGTAGCTGTGTAAATAGCTTAGGCACCCCATTTAAACGAGCAATATAGGCTTTGGCATCCTCAACACTACTGATTTGGTGTTGGTTGATAAGGAATGCTGCCACCATAGAGTGGGTGCCAAACATTTGGTTAACCGGGTAGTTATGGTAGCGCCATTGGTAATCAGCGATGCTTTGCTCTAGGTTTTGTTGCATTAGGTCATAGCTGATCTGGGTATTTGCATCGAGCTTAGCGCGATCTATGGTCGCCAGCGTGGCGAGATCTTTTTTCGCTAACGCTAAATCCTCTTTAGCGCGTGCTTCGCTTTCATCGTCCCATTTGTCATAGTCTTTTTTAATGCCCATGTAGGTTTGGTACACAGGGCTGCGCATCACATTTCGGTTAAAGACTTCTTCGAAAAATGCATTGGCCTTTGCTACTTCCGATTGCACCACTTGCTGCTGTACTGGCGCACTGTTAGCAGTGCTGTTATTTGCTGGGGTGCCTTGGCAGCCAGCCAGTAGTGCGGCACTGACAGTGGCCGCGATTAGAGTGAGCTTACGCATAGTTAGATACCTATTTCACTTGTTGTTTTAATATTGCACATAGCGCCAAGTATCACAGTCGTTAGGCTAAATGCAGGACTGCGCTATTGGCTGCTATATCGCTAAAATGGATTCAGTGTATACCCTTGTTGTTGTAATTGTGCATGGGCGGTCATGGCAGAAAGGGCCATGCGGACCCCAGGCAACAACTGCTTAGCATTGATGTTGTTGTGCTTTGCCGATTGGCCGCACACATACACTTGGGTATTATTTGCGAGCAGTTGGCGAATTAACGAAGCGTTGGCATTATCAGCGGCAAATCGCGCTTTATATTCACTGCTTTTGAGTACATCTTGGGTCGCATCGCCATGAACCACCAGTGCCAATGCGATATTTTTTGGATTCACGCCATGGGCCACATGCATATTTATAAACCGGGCTAATGAGTTGATGTGGTTATTTTGCTCACCAACCGGTGCCCCAGAGGCCACGTCAAAGGCAATTTTAAAGTGCACGTCCTGGCCAATAGGGTCACTCTCGGGCACCGGATAAAAGAGCCCAAAGTCTTTAATGATCGGCTCATTAGTCGCGCTGTGCGCCGTACCAGCCAACAGTGTTACTAGCAAAAACACCCACTTCATTGTGCTTATCCTTCTGTGTTTGTGGCTACTTTATAAGCCG
Organism: Pseudoalteromonas sp. CO325X; assembly: GCF_004208955.1. NCBI lineage: Bacteria > Pseudomonadati > Pseudomonadota > Gammaproteobacteria > Alteromonadales > Pseudoalteromonadaceae > Pseudoalteromonas > Pseudoalteromonas sp. CO325X. The sequence goes on along the minus strand of NZ_SGPG01000032.1, from coordinate 143,238 downwards.
AAGTTTAATCGTCAACAAAGAGCGCAAGTAACTCATTAAGGTAACGATGACCCTGAGCTGTGACTGTTAGTTGGGTATTATCTAATGCCATTAACCCTAACTGCTGCGCTCGTTGTAGCTGCGGCTCAATATGCGATAACGCCAAGCCGGTCAGCTGGGAAAATTCAGTGATAGGGCAAGGTTCCATTAACCGCAGGCGATTCATCATAAACTCAAATGGCCGCTCTTGTTCGCTGACTGACCAGTCGCGATACAAATATGGCTTGGTTAAATCCATATAGCCGCGCGGGTGCTTCACCTTCTCAGTACGCATAATCTGCCCATCGGGCTTGGTTATTTTGCCATGAGCGCCACAGCCTGTGCCTAAATAATCGCCGAATCGCCAATAATTTAAGTTGTGTTGGCACTGATGTCCCGGCTTTGCGTAGCCGGAAATTTCATACTGCTGGTAGCCCGCTTCGGCCAACAGTGCTTGCCCCCTTTCTTGGATTTGCCATAAGGTGTCATCCTCTGGCAGGGTCGGGGGCTTGGAGTAAAATTGCGTGTTAGGCTCAATAGTAAGCTGATACCAAGAAATATGCGGGGGTTGCAGCGCGATGATTTGTGTTAAGTCTGCCAATGCATCATCAATAGACTGGCCGGGGAGGCCGTGCATCAAATCGAGGTTAAAGCTGCGAAGGCCAACATCATGGGCTTGTTTTGCCGCATTGATGGCTTCTTCTTGGCTATGAATACGGCCCAAGGCTTTCAGCTTATCTTGTTGCATTGATTGCACCCCGATAGAGATGCGATTGACGCCGGCTTGAACATACTCACTGAAACGCCCCGCCTCAACTGTGCCTGGGTTTGCCTCCAAGGTCACTTCGGCATTTTCCTGCAAGGGAATGAGCGCTCTTACACCGTCAAGCAATTGTTGCATGGCCTGACCGGAGAGCAAGCTTGGCGTACCACCGCCAATAAAAATACTGTGAATAGGGCGTCCGCAGGCGAGCGGCGCGTCATTGCGCAGGTCGCCAAGCAGATGCTGGACATATTCTTGCTCAGGGATTTGTTGGCCTTTTTGCGCATGGCTATTAAAGTCGCAATATGGGCATTTTTGGACACACCATGGGATGTGAATATATAAGCTCAAAGGTGGAAGGTGTTGCACTGTTTAGCCTTTTAACGCGCTGAGTAAGTGGCGTAATGCTTGTCCACGATGGCTCAGACGATTTTTTTCTTCCTTGCTTAGCTCGGCGCTGGTTTTTTCCAAACCATTTACTTTGAATACCGGGTCATAGCCAAAACCTTGGGCACCGCTGCGCGCTGAGGTGATTTCTCCTTCCCAAGTGGCCTGGCAGATTAATGGCAATGGGTCGTGTTGGTGGCGTACCAGCACTAACACACAGCAAAAGCGGGCACTGCGTTGTTTTTTACCTTGCATGGCCGCGAGTAATTTATCTATGTTGTCGTCATCGTTGGCACTCGCCCCAGCATAGCGAGCGCTATACACACCGGGAGCACCATCAAGGGCATCAACAATCAATCCGGAGTCATCGGCGATTGCAGGGAGACCCGTTTCGGCGCTGGCATGGCGAGCCTTAATAATGGCGTTTTCAACGAAAGTAGTGCCAGTTTCTGCAACATCGCTTACCTGGAACTCACTTTGTGGTCTTATTTCAATATTTAGCTCGCTTAACAGCGCACTGAGCTCAGCAACTTTGCCTTTGTTACCTGTGGCTAGCACCCAAGTGGTCATGTATTCTCTCTTAGTGTTCGTACAACTTTTGATGGAAACGCAGCACTTCAACTGTGTTTCCTTGCGTTAAGGTTATTTCAAAGCGATAAACTTCTTCGTTATCAAAGCGCATTTGGGCTATGTAATAGATGCTCTCGCCTTCTTTAATTTCTTTAAAGGTTAACTGTTCTGTTTGACCGATGAGATTTTTGGCGCTGCCTTGAATGTCGACGGCTTGGGCTTGGTTATTTTGTAATACCGAAATATTGATCAGGGCTCTATCGCCAGCCCGTTCTAAGTCATAGTTACGCGCAACTTCTGCGGGAACGGATGTTGAGGGAAAGGCAATATAGTGTACTTGCCAGTGACCCAAGTTTTTAAATTGGCCCCCTTGAACTTCGGCTTGCTCGCCATAGCTGGGGGAGATGCTGAGTATGCATAACAGCAATGCAGTGAACAGGGTTTTCATAATATGACTCCTGTGGTTAGGCGTTGGCCTTAGCTCGACCAACGCACCCTTTACCCTTAAGTGTACCAGAGATCAGCAAAGCCGGGGCTTGCTGCGAGTTCAGATTAGCCGATAAAGTCCATAAACAAAATTTGTAAGAACTGTAAGGCGATAATCAAGACAAGGATAGAAAGATCCAAGCCACCAAGGGGTGGGATCACCTTGCGTATCGGTCTTAGCATGGGTTCAGTAAGTTGATGGAAAATCGCTTCTATAGGATTGTAACCTTGGCTGACCCAGCTCAAAATGGCGCGAATAATGAGTACCCAGAACAGTAAGTTAAGACCTTCTTTAACGACTGTTAGAGCGCCGGAGATAAGCACCGTAGGGGCACTCCAGCCGCCGTGAAACATCATCAGAAGCACACTGACCTTGGCAAAGGCAACAATGAATGCCAGCACCAGTGAAGCGATATCCAAACCGCCAAAACCGGGGATGATTTTACGTAATGGGTTCACTGCAAAACTGGTGGCCTTCACCACAAATTGGCTCAGCGGATTATAGAAATCCGCTCGCACAGCCTGCAGCCAAAAGCGCAACAGCACCACCATTAAAAATAGATCGAATACGATCCCAACAAGAAATTGCATGGCATTCATGAGCTTAGTCTCTTCGCAAGTTAAATTTCTTTTTCCATCTCTTGGGCACGGGCAATACAGGCATCCATGGCTCCGGCAACAGTCTGTACTAGGCCTTGGTCTTTTAGGTGCTCAACGGCAGCGTGGGTGGTACCGCCTTTAGAGGTGACGTTAGCGCGCAGTTGCGAAATGCTAATATCGTCCTGCGACAAGGCCATCTCCGCTGCACCCAAAGCTGTTTGTTGTACTAGTGCACGAGCTTGTTGCTCATCAAAGCCCAGTGCTTTGGCTTTTTCTTCAATGGCTTCCATAAACAAGAAGAAGTATGCGGGTGAAGAGCCAGTGACGGCAATAATGTTGTTAATTTGCGCTTCTTCATCAACCCACACAGCGATACCGGTGCATTCAAATACACTTTGAATGAAGTCCCGTTCTTGCTCGTTGATACCTTCGGCATACAGGCCTGATACACCACGGCCCAATAATGAAGGCGTGTTTGGCATGCAGCGCACCATTTTCACTGGTTGGCCGAGCATTTCTTGTAAGCGCGCAACAGTAATGCCCGCCGCCACGGAAATAAACACTTTGTCGCTAAAATCAACACCAGCATCAATAAAACTTTGCGCTAAATCCGCCATCATTTGTGGCTTAACCGACAACACGATGACATCGGCCTTTTCAATCGCTTCAACGTTATCCGAGGTGGTTTGTACACCAAAGTCAGCGGCGACCTTCGCGAGTTTTTCCTGATTACGGTTGGTAGCAATAATGCGTTCTTTCGCAAAACCGTTTTTCACCATGCCGCCAATAATGGCGTAGCTCATGTTTCCAGTACCAATAAACGCGATGGTTTTTTGTGACATATAAACCTCAACTTGTTGTGTTATTAGAATATACGATTCAACGTCCTAGCTGCGCTCTCCAAATATAGCAGTGCCCACTCGGACCATGGTTGAACCGGCGGCGATGGCCGCATCCACATCAGCACTCATGCCCATGGACAAGGTATCTAGCTGTGGATATTGGGTCTGTAGTTTATCAAAGCAAGCCTTTAATTTCTCGAAAGATTGCAGTTGCGCATCGAAACTGTCGGTTTTTGCCGGGATTGCCATTAATCCGCGCAGGTGCAGCTGTCGACTATTGTCAACGAGTTCAGCCAACTGCGGCAATTGTGCTACTGAACAGCCAGACTTATTGTCGTCGTTATCGATATTCACTTGAATGAGAATATTGAGCGGTTTCATATTCGTGGGGCGCTGCTCATTTAAACGCCGAGCAATTTTTTCCCTATCAACGCTTTGCACCCAGTGGAAGTGCTCGGCAATCGCTTTGGTTTTATTACTCTGAATGGGGCCTATAAAATGCCATACTATTGTCTTATGGTCGTTAAGTGCCTGCACCTTCTCAACACCCTCTTGGACATAGGATTCAGCAAATTCTCGGTGACCATGATCAAAAGCCGCTAAAATATCTTCTAAGGGTTTTTTCTTAGAAACGGCGATTAAAGTGATGTCTTTTTCATCGCGATTGCATTTTTTTGCCGCCGTAGCGATTCGGGCGTAGGCGGCATCGAGTCGTTCTGCTATTGTAACCATAAAGTTATCAGTTAGTTGTGGAGTCCTGTTATGGATATTACTGAATTATTGGCCTTTAGTGTGCAACACAAGGCCTCGGATTTACACCTTTCAGCCGGTGTATCGCCGATGATTCGTGTCGACGGCGACGTGCGCCGTATTAACATTCCCGTGCTTGAGGCCAAGGAAGTCAGCGGCCTTGTCTACGACATTATGAACGATAAACAGCGCAAAGAATACGAAGAAAACCTAGAAGTGGATTTCTCGTTCGAGGTTCCTGACTTAGCGCGTTTTCGTGTTAACGCCTTTAATTCTAACCGAGGCCCAGCAGCGGTGTTTCGTACCATCCCCAATGAGGTGCTGACCTTGGATGATTTGGGCGCGCCGGAGATATTTAAAACCATCTCGGAAAACCCACGTGGTCTGGTATTGGTGACTGGGCCAACAGGTTCGGGTAAATCAACCACCTTGGCGGCGATGATTGATTACATCAATAAATCACGCCACGACCATATCCTCACCATTGAGGACCCGATAGAATTCGTACACCAAAACAAGCTAAGCTTGATTAACCAGCGGGAAGTTCACCGTGATACGCACAGCTTCAACAATGCCTTGCGCAGTGCGTTGCGTGAAGACCCCGACGTTATCTTGGTCGGTGAGCTGCGGGACTTAGAAACCATTCGCCTAGCGATGACCGCAGCAGAAACAGGTCACTTAGTGTTTGGCACCTTGCACACCACCTCAGCACCAAAGACCATTGACCGTATCATCGACGTCTTCCCCGGTGAAGAAAAAGACATGGTGCGTTCGATGCTTTCAGAATCACTGCGCGCGGTTATCTCGCAAACACTGTTGAAGAAAGTGTCGGGCGGGCGAATTGCGGCACACGAGATTATGATAGGTATCCCAGCGATACGAAACCTTATTCGTGAAGATAAAATCGCGCAGATGTACTCGTCGATTCAAACTGGCGCTGCGCATGGTATGCAGACCATGGACCAGTGCTTACAAAACTTGCTAAACCGTGGCCTTATCAGCACACAGGCAGCGCAGGCGAAAGCCCATGATAAGACCCAATTCGGCATGTCGGGTCAGTAGTAGGATTAACACCATGATACAACCTTTAGCGCATTATTTGCAGAAGATGATCGCCTTGCAGGCATCGGATTTATTTGTTTCTACGCATTTGCCGGTGAGTGCCAAAGTGAATGGCGAGCTCACCCCCCTTGATGACTATGTGCTCAGTGATGATGAGGCATTGACCTTGGTAGAGTCGGCAATGTCCGATAAACAAATCAATGAGTTTCACAACTCTAAAGAATGTAACTTTGCCATTGCCACCGATGAAGGACGTTTCCGTATCTCGGCATTTTGGCAACGTGATCAGGCGGGGATGGTTATTCGTCGTATCGTTACCACCATACCCGACGTTAATGAACTCGGTCTGCCTTCAGTGCTTACCGATGTGATCATGAAAAAACGTGGTCTAGTGCTGTTCGTCGGTGGTACCGGCACCGGTAAGTCGACCTCATTGGCGGCGCTATTGGGTTATCGTAACCGCAACCAAAAAGGCCATATCCTTACCATTGAGGACCCAATTGAATTCGTACACGAGCATAACAAAAGTATCATTACCCAACGTGAGGTTGGACTTGATACCGAGAGTTTTGAGGCTGCACTGAAGAGCTCGCTGCGTCAGGCGCCGGATGTGATTCTCATTGGTGAGATCCGCTCGCAAGAAACCATGGAATATGCGTTAAGCTTCGCTGAAACTGGCCACCTGTGTGTTGCTACCTTGCACGCCAACAATGCCAACCAAGCCATTGACCGTATTATGCATTTGGTGCCCAAGGAAAAGCACGACAAGCTCAAATATGATTTAGCCCTTAACTTGCGCGCTATTATTGCTCAGCAACTGATCCCTACCACAGATGGTAATGGTCGTGTGGCAGCGATTGAGGTGTTACTAAACTCACCGATGATTGCCGAGCTGATCAAAAAAGGCGAAATCGGCTCCATCAAAGAGGTGATGGCTAAGTCCAAAGAAATGGGCATGCAAACCTTCGACCAAGCGCTGTTTGATCTGTACAAGCAAAATCTTATCAACTACGCCGATGCACTGCACCACGCTGACTCACCGAACGATCTTCGTTTGATGATTAAACTTCGTAACAACGAACAACAAGGTGCAGGCTTCCTACAAGGGGTAACGGTGGACGGCCTTGGCGACGATAGCGATAGCTAAACGCTCAAGCGTAAAAAGTATCAGGGCGTTTTTTTACGCGCTGATACTCACCGTGCTACTGCCTGCTCAGGGCAGAGAGCAAAGCATTGACATCTATTTGCGTGATGATGTTTATACCGATTATGTAGCTTTTCTGGCTGGGCGCTCGCCCTTAGCCGTTAGCGACTTTAGCGGTAAGCGTGTGCGTCGGGATGTGGTCGATATGATAGTGGCGCAGCAAGCGCTGCGTCTAGGCGGCTTCGAGTACACTTTTAACTACCGTGTCGGCAAGATTAATTTTCGTAATACGCGGTTGCTGGAACAAGGTAAATTATTAATTAGCTTTGATACCTATTGGCGTGCTGATGCGCTGATACTCAGTGAGGCGGTTTTTGTCAGCGATGCGGTGATCCGTCAAGGTGAGTATTATGCGGGTATTTATAGTCACCCAGATAACACGCGGGTGCAGAGTATAACATCGCTGGCCGATATGACCGCACTCACCGCTGTATCTACGCCGCGCTGGCGCAGTGATTGGCGCACCTTGCAGGCACTGCCGTTAAAACGAATCATTAAAGAAGATGAATGGTTATCGCAAGCGCGCATGGTGTCGATGCAGTGGGTCGACTTTATGTTGATGCCACTGATGCCTCAGTATAATAACCATTACCAACTGGATAACATATCACTGAAGGCGCATCCGCACTTTGTTGTGCAAATAAAAGACAGTCGCCACTTTGTAGTGTCTCGTAATCACCCCCAAGGTCAGCAGGCCTTTAAAGCACTCCAAAAAGGGCTGGCCAAACTACGCGAGCAGGGCCGAATTCGATCAGCTTACGAGCAAGCGGGGTTTATACCTGATTTAGCGCAGATGGCCGTGCTTAATAGCCCCCTTGAGCGGCAAAAAAGCTCTCCAGAATAAGCACCGCAGAGGCATTATCAATATTGCCTTTACTTAGGTTTCGGTAGCCGCCCTCGGCGAATAGCTGCTCCTTGGCGGCGGCCGTGGTTAGTCGTTCATCTTGAGTTTGTACTGGCAACCCCGTTTGATTATGCAGGCGATTGGCAAACTTACGTGCCCGGCGCGTAAGCTCTTGCTCGCTGCCATCCATATTCAGTGGTAAACCTACCACTAACAAGTCTGGCTGCCATTCATCGACCAGCGTGCGAACATCATCCCAATTAGGAATACCATCACGAGCCTTGATAGCCCGCAGGCCATTAGCAGTACCTGTTAACTCCTGGCCGATGGCGGCGCCAATACTCTTGGTACCAAAATCAAAGCCCATTACACTGCGCTGGCCCATTTTAGAGCTTGAGGACTCACTCATGCGTGACCCGCCTCCAAACTGAGCTTATTAGCATCAATACCCATAAGTTCTAAGGCTTTATGCCAGCGCTCGTTGATGGGGGTATTGAAAATAACCTCGGGGTCGGCTTCCATAATTAACCACGAGTTTTCCAACAGCTCTTGCTCTAACTGACCCTCAGACCAACCGGCATAACCTAAGGTGATGATAAATTGCTCCGGTGCATCCTCGGTGGTGAGACTCGCAAGCACGTCTTTGGAGGTGGTGATCATTATCTCGGAGCTTAAACTTTGCGATGATGCGTAGCCCGGCTTAGGCGTGTGCAGCACAAAGCCTCGGTCCGTTTTCACCGGTCCGCCAGCAAACACCTGGCGTCCAGCGGCTTGTTGGTTTTTATCGTTGTCGATGTCTATTTTGTCCAATAACTCACCCACCGTGACATCAATAGGTTGGTTAATCACCAAACCCATGGCGCCTTCGTCGTTATGCTCGCAAATATAGGCCACAGCGTGTTTGAAAAATGGCTCTTGTAACGAGGGCATGGCGACCAAAAAGTGGTTGGTTAATGACTGCATAGACATCTCCACGATTAAGAGGTTGTTAAATTGCGCTCAAGCGCGTCAAAAAACAATGCGGTGACAGAAAAGTTGCTCTCAGCCTCTATTTCTTTAACGCATGTTGGCGCGGTAACGTTCACTTCAGTGAGTTTGTCACCAATAATATCCAGACCCACAAATAATAGTCCCTTGGCCTTTAGCGTTGGCGCCAGTGTCTCAGCGATATGGCGCTCATCATCGGTCAGAGGGCGCACCTCACCGCGACCACCAGCGGCAAGATTGCCTCGCGTTTCGCCTTTTTGAGGAATACGCGCTAAGCAGTAGGGAACCACTTCGCCATCAACGACTAGTACTCGTTTGTCGCCGTCTTTAATGGCGGGAATATAGTTTTGGATCATAGCATAACGCTGGCCATGCTCAGTCAGGGTCTCGATGATCACACCGATATTGGCGTCGTCTTCTTTGACTCGAAATATAGAGGCGCCGCCCATGCCATCAAGTGGCTTCATAATGATGTCACCATGTTCAGCTAAAAAGGCGCGGATCTGCTTCGCCGAGCGGGTCACTAAGGTGTCTGGGGTAAATTCGCTAAACCATGCGGTATAAAGCTTTTCGTTGGCATCACGCAAGCTTTGCGGTTTATTAACGACTAAGGCGCCGGCCAGTTCTGCGCGCTCTAAGATATAGGTGGCGTAAATGTATTCGGTATCAAAAGGTGGGTCTTTGCGCATTAAAATAATATCGAGATCGCCCAAGGCAATATTCTGTTGCGGCGCTAAGTCATACCACTTCTCGGCATTATCAAACACATGGGCGCGAGCAGCGTGAGCAAAAGCTTCACCTTGGCGCAGAAACAGATCGTCCATTTCCATATAATACAATTCATAGCCGCGCTTTTCGGCTTCCAGCATCATTGCAAAGCCGGTGTCTTTTTTAATATTAAACCCAGAAATTGGGTCGCTGATAATGCCCAGTTTAATTGCCATTGCTCTACTCGTTTAATCAATCTAATTATTTTATGGGGTTGGCGCGCAGTAAATTCAATTCGCTAAATCGCCAAACTGCATCTGTAACGCACTTAAGACCGTTAAAGCCGCCGTTTCTGTGCGCAAGACGCGTGGACCTATGCGAATATCCATAAAGCCATGCTCATGACTGCTGTGGATCTCTGCATCGCTAAAGCCGCCTTCAGGGCCAACTAAAAAGCGCACACCCGCACTTGGCGCCGGCATAGTTTTAATGCTGTGCTGAGCGCGAGGATGTAACGTAAGCTTAGTGGCGTCGCTCGGCTGGGTTAGCCATTGCTCAAGAGCGATTGGCGGGTGAATGGTGGTAATTCGATTACGACCACATTGCTCGGCTGCGGCGATAGCGATTTTCTGCCATTGTTGATGCTTCTTTGCTAAGCGCTCGCCATTGAGCTTAACCCCACAGCGCTCGCTAAATAGCGGAGTAATTTCGCTCACCCCGAGCTCCACCGACTTTTGAATGGTAAAGTCCATCTTATCGCCACGGGAGATCACTTGCCCAAGATGGATAGCAAGGGGGGATTCACATTCACTATCGATAAACTCTATACAGCGAACGGTCACGTATTTTTTGCTGCTATCAACGATTTCACAGTGATACTCACCACCGTGGCCGTTAAACAGCCGCAGTTGATCGCCAACTTGCATGCGCAACACACGGCCTACGTGCCCAGCTGCATCATCACTTAAATTAAAGTCTGTACCTAAAGCGCCTATGGTTGGCTCGAAAATATGCGGAATTCTCATTACGCTGTCCATCATCAGGATTTTGCGACAGTCTAAACTAGTCGCCTAAATGCGCAAGTATATCAGGATCCTGATTACAACTGAGGTGATTCTGGTGATAGGGCGTAGTCAGTGGTGTAAGGTGGTAGTCAGCGCCTTGCTTATTAATTAATAACCGGTTTTCATGTAACGAATCAATGACCCATTTAAAGGAATTGCTGGCACTTTCATAGGCGCAAGCAAACACCAGCACGCCAGCAACGCTATGGTGTCGCGAGACGTAACTTGATAATTCAGCCACACTGATTTCATTATCAAAGTCACAATAACAATAATCCTTTACCTGTTGGTCAAACATAAGCTTAACCATATGACGGGTGTTCGCTCCAGCAACTATCACTGCGTGCGCATCGGGGTTGGCGCAAAAGGCTCGGCTCAACAGCGGATCGCTGTCGATGAGTAAATAGTTGCTAAGATCCTTATCCATTCATTCTCTCCGTTGCCACTAGGCGAAAAACTGAATCAGCAAATAGCCCATGGCACAGTATACAGAAAACACCACTGCAGCAATGCCAACATTGTCTTGGTGATCAACCTCGACCCCGGTGTCGACACGATAAAGTACGATCAACAACACGGCGCGAGCCATGGCATTGACCAATAACCACATCAGACCGCAGTGCACAGCCAATGTAAAGACATTTTCTACCATCTTGCCGCTGTAGTAATTGGCGCTGGCTAGACCTGCATAAAGGGCCAGAGCCATACCTACAGATTTGCCTGCGTAACGAATACCGATTGAGGTATTTTCCAAGTTAAAGTTACTTTGCAGCGATGCGCCTTGGTTTACCTTAGCAAAGCGAGCTTCGCGCACTTTGCTATCAAGGGCAAATAAGCCCTGCAAAAATAAGAAGTTTACAAACACCACAAGCAAAGAATACATGCTGTTAGTTTGAGACCAACTGACCAAACCGATAACCACAATGCTATTTCCTAATAACATTCCCGAGTCGACTAAGGCGGCGCACACGTTCTGCTTTAAAATAGCCTTCTCTTCATTAAAACGACTGAGAATCCATTTTCGATGAATAGCTTGACCAACTTTTGTAAAAAGTAGCATCAGTATTAGCAAAAGGGGTACTTTCCACGGCTCTTCGCGCATCACCGTCAGTGAAAAGTCATCCACTAGGTAGCCGATAATCAGCACTAACGAGAGCAGGTAACTGGCATAGCTAATTCCCAGCGCAAAGTTATCACGCTGGGCGAGCTCTTCTTTTAAGGCCTGCCGTGCTCTGACTTGGGTGTAAATACGCAGTGCAAACAGCACCGCAGCAATAGCTACGAAGCTAATAGCAAAGGTATATAAGGACTCGTTTGACAAAGAAAAATACGTCATACTGGCAGCCGAAAAGGAACTTTGTTTTCATTCTAGTACGGTTGGCCCTAACTTAAAAGAGAGCGGTATCTATGACTGCACCTTCTGGTTTTAATTCGCAATTACAGCAACTTGGTAAAGATCGCTATGAACAGATATATGGCGACACAGAAATAGATAACGATTTGTTGCAACTGCTAGCGCTTAGCGACTTTGCCTACGATGTACTCAGTACCCATAAACAGTGGGGAGCGTGGCTTGTTGACCCCGAGCAACAGCAGTGTCGTGCGGTGCCGGATCCTTTGCCGCAGCAGTTAGGTGATGTGTCAGAAACTCAGGCATTGACCATGTTGCGTTGTTACCGCCAGCAGTATTGGCTAAAGGTTGCTTATCTCGATTTGGTATGCGGCAACGACATCGCTGACTCCATGGCTTACGTGTCTGCTTTAAGTGATACGCTGATAGACGCAGCCAATCGATGGGCCTTCGCTCAGGTAGCCAAAGTTAATGGCGCGCCTGTGGACGAACACGGCCACCCGATCGCCATGATGATTTTAGGTATGGGCAAGCTGGGCGGAAAGGAGCTTAATTACTCGTCCGATATCGACCTTATCTTTACTTACCCCCTTAACACCCCCACCCAAGGTGGGCGGCGCAGTATTGAAGCGCAGGTGTTTTACACTAAGGTGGCGCAAAAAGTGATTGCTGCCTTAGACCAACATACCGTAGATGGGCGAGTTTTCCGCGTCGATATGCGTCTGCGTCCCTTTGGGGACAGTGGTCCTTTAGTCATGAGCTTTTCGGCTATGGAGGCGTACTATCAAGAGCAAGGCCGAGAGTGGGAGCGCTACGCCATGCTCAAAGGCCGACTCATTCACGCGCCATGTAACTATGTGCATGAGTTTAACGAGATGCTAAGGCCGTTCGTTTATCGCCGATATATTGATTTCTCAGTGATTGAGTCATTGCGTAAGATGAAATCACTGATTGCCCAAGAGGTGCGCCGTAAAGGCTTACAAGACAATATCAAGTTGGGCGCTGGTGGTATTCGAGAAGTGGAATTTATTGTTCAGGCACTGCAGCTGATCAGAGGAGGTCGAGAGCCGCAACTACAAACTCAAAGCTTAGCTAAAGCGTTGGCAGCACTGACAGAGCTCGGGGTTTTTACTGACGAGCAACAGCAGCAACTATGGCAAGACTATGCGTTGCTGCGCCAGGTAGAACAATATCTGCAAGCCTTTAATGATGAGCAGACCCAGCAATTACCGCAGTCACAACGTGATTGGCTGCGATTAAATACATTGCTCAATCAAGCTAACGAAGAACACAGTCGTGCAGTTATTGAGGCGGCGATGGGGCGCATACGCGATGAGTTTGAACAAGTCATTGGCTTTGAGCCAGAGCAGGGTGATGACTTGGATGACAGCTATACCCTGGCGTGGGAGCATAACGATACCGAGGCCCTCAGTGATGTGATTGCCAATGCCCAGCAGCGTATGAGCTGGCAGGGACCCCTGAATCACTTTCATGAGCGCGTAAGCAAACAGCCTATAGGTAAACGTGGCAGAGACACACTGGATAAATTAATGCCCCATGTGTTGCAACAGCTGCAGCATGCTCACGCATGTGGTGAGGTCGTGGCCTTGGTCACCAATGTGCTCGATAAAATTATGTCGCGCACCGCCTATTTAGAGTTACTACTTGAAAACCCAGGGGCTCTCCAGCAATTAGTACGCTTATGTGCGCATAGTCGTTGGATTGGCGAACATATTGCTCATTATCCGATTCTGTTAGATGAGCTTATTGACCCTGCGGAGCTTTACAATCCTTTCCCTTTGGATGCCTATAGTAACGAGATCCGCCAGTATTTTTTACGTATTGATGAGCATGACTTAGAAATGCAGATGGAGGCGCTCAGGCAGTTTAAGCAAACCCAGCAATTACGTATCGCTGCGGCGGATGCGACCGGTGCGTTGCCAGTAATGAAGGTCAGCGACCACCTCAGCGCGTTAGCGGAGGCGATTATAGAGCAGGCAGTTAACCTTGCCTGGCAGCAAATGGTGGCGCGCTTTGGCAAAGTCCCCGGCACCGATGAGCAACATAAAGGCTTTGCCGTAATCGCCTACGGTAAGGCGGGCGGATTGGAGTTAGGTTATGACTCTGACCTCGATTTAGTTTTTGTTCACAACCACGATGGCGACAGCAGCACCGACGGTGATAAGTCGATTTCCGCACGGCAGTTTTATTTAAAACTAGCGCAGCGCTTGATGCACCTGTTTAACACGCGCACCAGCTCCGGCATTTTATATGAACTCGATACTCGCTTGCGCCCTGAAGGGTCATCAGGCTTGTTAGCCATCAATATCGAGAGCTTTCTTCACTACCAGCAAACTCAAGCTTGGACTTGGGAGCATCAGGCCTTGGTGCGTGCCCGCATGGTCTATGGAATCAGCGCGCTACGCCAACGATTTAGTGAAATCCGTATAGAGATATTAGCGCAAGCGCGGCAGATAGCATCGCTTCGCGACGACGTGACCGCCATGCGGGAAAAAATGCGGCGGCATTTAAACCGGGAAAACGAGTTTATGCTTGATTTGAAGCAGGGTGTTGGTGGGATGACCGATATTGAATTCATCACTCAATTTTTGGTTTTGGCCCATGCGCACCACCATCCAGCATTACTCGAGTATTCAGATAATATCCGCATTTTGGAAGCGGCGGCGCACTGTGGCTGTATCAGCGAACGTCAGACGCAGCAGCTTATACACGCTTATTGCCACTATCGGGGCTTATATCATGTACTGAGTTTACGCAATCAAGAGAAAATGGTTGCCAAAATAGAGCTGCAAGATGAAATCGCCTCGGTCAGCCAAATCTGGGAGCAACTTTTTGCTGCTCCCAAATGAGGGGCATTAAGCGCGAGACATCTTTTTACAGTTTTCGCGAATATAAGGTGAGGGGCGCTCGGTGATCACGGCCGCGCGCTCGCGGTGGCAATAGAAGGTCTGTACCTCGTATTCAAAATCACTGTCAATCGCTTTGCCCACTTGGTAGAGCGTTGATACAAAAGTGTCGTCTACGCGAAAAGGGTGCTTCACTACGTAGTCTTTATTTAAGTACCAGTAAAAGGCGATACCTTCTTCTTTGGCGAAGTCAGACATCACCTTGCGCAGTGTAGCCCCAGCGGCAAAGCGACGACTTTTAACTTGCCCTTGCCAGCGAATATCGGTGGGTTGCACCACACCGACACGTTGCTCCAGCATGCGCGTGATGTCGTCTTTAGGCTCGCCCAGCTCGATAACATACTTTTCACGTTCAGTGGCATTGCGCACGGTGTTTTTGATGTTAGCGTAAAATTGTGACAACCCTTTGGCGGCTGGGTTGCTGTCTTCCCTTACTTGAAATACAGGGCCATCGCCGAGTAAAAAATAGGCGGCGGCCAAAATAAGAATAAAAGCCAGTGATAAATGTTTAATCCAAAACCACATAGCTACTCCTGATGATGTTGTTATTGTTAAGCATAGTTGGTCATTGTTGTTATTGACTAGCGATAATAAGACGGTGCATGCTCGTCAGGGCGCGTCTTAAAGCGCCGGTGTAGCCACATATATTGCTCAGGTGCATTATTAATGGCTTGCTCCATACGCTGGTTGACTTGCGTGACATCATGCACATCATCGCCACTGGGGAAGTTCTCTAGCGGAGGTTGCACCGCGAGGTGGTATTTTCCCTGTGCGTCTCGGCGAGTCATAATGCTCAGTGTTCGGCAATGGCGACTATTTGCAAATAATAGTGTACCTGTGGTGGTTGCTGCCTCTTTGACGGCAAAAAAAGGCGCAAAAACACTGCGATTGCGGCCATAATCTTGGTCCGGCAGGTAGTAGCAAAACTTTTTATCTTTTAGCGCTTTAAGTAAAGACTTAACATCACGCTTTCCAACTAAATACTCGTTCGAGCGCAAACGTCCCTTGGCGGTAAAGTAATCCATTAAGGCATTGTTATGGGGGCGATAAAAAGCCACCCCTCGACGTGCTAGGCCCATAACTCGAGATGCCATCTCAAGGTGGAGCATATGCGGCACCAATAGCAGCACACCTTTACCGTCTTTATTGGCTTGATCTACATGCTCTAATCCGGTGATGGACCCCATCACTCGTTTTACTCGCCATGCAGGCCACCACCATGCCATGGCACTTTCAAAAATGGCCATGCCGGTGTTTTCCATGTTTTTAAGGACCAGCTCAGCGCGCTCGGCGTCACTTAATTCTGGGTAGCATAGGGCAATATTGACCTCGGCAATTTTGCGGCGCTTTTTTACCAAGCGATGTACTAAACGACCGAGGGCACGACCAAGCGCAAGTTGCCACGACTGTGGTAACCAGCTAAGGGTATAAAGTAAGAAGATGGACAGCCAGCTTGGCCAGTACTTGGGGGTTAAGAAGGCAAGTTGGAAAGTTGCTTTGTTGACCACTGTAGTTATTGTTCACCGTTGTAGATGGCCAACAGTATACGTTATTCATACAACAAAGCCAGTGCTGGGCACTGGCTTTGCTTTGTTGAACTTTGCTTGAGCTTAGCTTTGTGCTTTTAAGCCTTGGTTGATGGCTTTTAAGTCGTCTGCTGTCAATGTGCCAGCCGCTTGTTTAAGGGCTAGGGTAGAGACCACGTAACGATAACGCACATCGGCAAGGTTACGCTTGGCGTTATACAGGTTTTGCGTACTGATGAGGACATCCACTATGGTCCGTGTGCCCACTTCAAACCCGGCTTCGGTGGCCTGTAAAGCACTTTCCGCAGAAACCACGGCTTGCTCCAGTGCTTTATAGGTAGCGATATCGGCAACCACTTGATTGTAAGAGGTAATGGTTGAGCGCGTCACGGCACGTAGGGTCGCTTCGAGATCTTCACTGGCGGCCACGTACAATGCTCGAGCTTGTTTCGTCGAAGCTAGGGTTGCACCACCTGAGTAAATAGGCAGGTTAAAGCTTACGCCGATAGCTGTTTGGTCTTCACGAGGTGTGCCATCACGCACGATAGTGGAGCCCATAGAGTTAAGCTCGGTATCGGTTAATGAATCGCCGTAGGAGGCATTGAGCTGCAAAGTAGGGTAGTGGCCACTCTGGGCTAAGTCGATTTGCTGCTTGGCAATATCAACCGATGCTTTAGCTACTTGTAATTCAAGGTTATTCTCTTTTGCTAAGGCAACAAAATCGGTGTTGGCTTTAGTCGGCTTAACAGTAGAGAAGGTCTCGGTATCAAGCTGCTCAAGCTTGGCATGGTACTTACCGGTAATTTCGCGAAGCTTTTCACGTGCTGTTTCAACGTCATTCTTAGCGACGATTTCACGGGCCACTGAGTTATCAAATTGTGCTTGCGCTTCATGTACGTCGGTAAAGGCGGTGAGGCCGACGGCAAAACGCTGCTTGGTTTGCTCGAGTTGACGCTCAATGGCACGCTTTTCTGCTTGCACAAATTCGAGGGTGTCAATGGCAGCAAGTACCTCAAAGTAGCCTTGAGCAACACGAATAATTAAAGCTTGTTGCGCTTGATCATAAACGGTCTTTTGCTGTAGTGCTTGTTTTTCGGCAATATCTAGTGAGCGCCATGCGCTGAGGTCGAAAATAGATTGGCTAAGGCTAATTTCGCGGGAAAAGGTGTCATTTTCTGACTCCACCTGAACCAAGTTATTAAGGTCGCCCACCGTTTGGAAGCCATCGCTTTCGGATTTGCGATAGCCCATGCTGAAGCCAAGTTGGGGCAACAGCGCGCTCAGTGCGCGGTCTGTGTTATGCTCTTGTGCCTGGGCATTGGCTTTAGCTTTTAATACAACGGGATCGTTCTCAAGTGCAATTTCGTACACCTGCATTAGGTCTTCAGCATGACTGTAAGTGCTAAAGCTGCAGCTCAATGCAATCAGCGTGGTCAGTAGTGTCTTTTTCATTATCAGTACAGTCCTTAGAATATTCAGCGAATTAGGAGCATGTTATCGTGTTTCTCGCTATTTGCGAAAAGCAAAAACGTAAATTGACTGCGCTTAAGTGTAACAGAATATAATTTTCGCGGAAGGGTAAACGCGACCGTTGACTTATAAACTTTTTGGCCAAGTGGGGTGGTGAGTATAAAATGAATAAAATCAATCAGTTCGATAAAGGTGATGTGACCATTGAGAGCACCGAAGAAGTGTTTAAAGGTTTTTTCAAAATCGATAAGTACCGTTTCAAACACGCATTATTTGCCGGTGGCACCAGTGCAACCATTGAGCGTGAAATATTTGAACGCGGTCATGCTGTGGCCGTGTTGCCTTATGATCCAGCAACGCGTTCGGTGTTACTCGTTGAGCAAATTCGCATAGGCGCGTTGGCAACCAAAGACAACCCTTGGCTATTAGAATGTATTGCTGGCATGGCTGATGGCAGTGAAGATTACCCGGCGGTAGTGCGTAAAGAAGCGCAAGAAGAAGCGGGTTTGGAATTGCAGCAATTGGACTTCATGCTGTCATACCTTTCGAGCCCCGGCGGGACAACAGAGCGGTTGTACTTGTATTTAGCACAAACTGATTTATCAGGAATCGGCGGCACGGTGCACGGGCTGGATGATGAAGGTGAAGATATTAAAGTACATGTAATGGCTGTTGATGAGGCAATGGCGCGCCTAAACAACGGGGAAATTGATAACGCCGCAACAGTGATTAGTCTACAATGGTTAGCACTCAATGAGCAGCGAATTCAACAGCAATGGGGCGCTGAGTGACAGTACAAAGAAAAGCAGGATACATTCAATCCCTGCCTAAATACCTCACTTTGTGTGAGCGCAACTATGCCAACGTGATGCGCATTTTGCCCAGCGCTGGCACAACGGGCGCATCGCAGTTACTCACTATCGCCAACGAGCAATATGAGGTTGTGATTGAGCAGGCTGCTAAATACACCACTGATATTTGTATTACTCAAGTGCAAGGAGCGGTGGAGGGCCTATTCACACCGCCAATGAATGTCCGTATTTATCACGATGCCAAGGTCGCAGAGGTAGTGCATCCAAACTACCACACGCGCATTAAGCCATCTTATGGTTACCCGAACCCAAAAATGCATCATAAAGACGAAAAATACCAAGTTAATGCGTTTTTGCATGACTGGCTGAGTTTTTGTATGTCACATGGCGAAGCGGTTTTAGATTGGGATTGTAACAGTGGCTTGGTTTGACCCCCCTTATTTTTGCCCTGCGAGTACTGAGCTAAACTTCGCGCATTTTACCGATGCGCATTTATTTGCGCAGCCGCAAGAGCAGTACTTTGGTGTGCGTACAGCGCAGCATTTGCAACAAACGCTGGCGGCCATGGCCGCTGAGGCATTTGATTTTGTGGTTTTCGGTGGCGATCTTACCCAAGACCACAGCCCTGAATCTTATCAACTGTTTGCTGAGCTGGTGGCCAATAGCGCGTTGCAGTGCCCGGTATTTTGGGTACCGGGAAACCATGACGAGCTTAGCCAACTCAATGCGATGACAGAGGGGCAAATTCGTCCTGAAAAACGCATTGAGCATGCTTGTGGCCAGGTTTTACTGATTAATAGCAAAGGCGATACACCGGCAGGGTGGGTGGCAGAGAATCATTTGGCTGAGCTTGGTGATGCCATTGATTCAGCCGCTCCTCAGCAGGTGTTTATTACCCATCACCACCCCCTACCGATTCACGGTTATTTAGATAAGCATATTCTCGAAAATGGTGATGCGTTATTGCAATGCATCGAGACGCGTAGTCGCAGCGCAACCGTGTTACATGGCCATACACATCATGATTACTACCATGATTACCAAGGTGTTGAGGTGTTCGGCACCCCCGCCACCTCGGTGCAATTTGTAAAAAATGCAGCGAGTTGGCAGCAAGAAAATCTCGGCCCAGGGTATCGTCGCGTGCGTCTTGAGGCCAATAAAGCGCCCATCACAGAGGTCAAATGGCTCGCAAATTAATTTATATTCATGGCTTCAATAGTTCCGAGCGCTCCCACAAAGCAGTGCAGCTTGGTGAGCACTTACGTACTTGGCAGGGGCAGTATATTGTGCCACGCCTCAGCCATGACCCAGAGCAGGCGATCGCCCACTTGAGCGCGTTGGTGGATGAAGACACCGCCTTAATCGGCAGTTCGCTTGGTGGTTTTTATGCTACGTATTTATCGCAGCGTTATCATTTACCAAGCGTGGTGATAAACCCTGCCGTACGCCCTTTTGAGCTGCTCGATGAGTATCGCGGGGTGCAGTACAACCCCTATCAAAATTATAGTTATGAGCTGAATCACACTCACATGCAGGCCTTGCAGGGGCTTTATTTACAGCAATTAACTTCCCCCGAGCTGCTGTTTTTGTTACAACAAGAGGGTGACGAAGTGCTACCCTATGAGCAGGCTGTCGCTTACTATCAAGGTTGTAAACAACAAGTAGAAGCGGGTGGCAACCACAGTTTTATTGGGTTTGAGCGCTACTTTACCCATATAATGCAATTTCTGAATATCTCTCTAACCACTAAGGCCGTTAACGAATAAAAATATGAGCCAGCAGAATTACAACGCCGAAGCAATTGAAGTATTAAATGGTCTCGAGCCGGTGCAACGCCGCCCGGGGATGTACACCGACACCACGCGCCCTAACCACCTCAGTCAAGAAGTGATCGATAACAGTGTTGATGAGGCGCTGGCCGGACATGCCAGTAAGGTAGATGTCATTTTACATGAGGACAACTCGTTAGAGGTCATTGATGATGGTCGTGGTATGCCGGTGGATATTCACCCTGAAGAGGGGATCCCAGGGGTTGAACTGATTTTAACTAAGCTTCACGCCGGTGGTAAGTTCTCTAACAAAAGCTACCAGTTCTCTGGTGGTTTGCACGGCGTGGGTATTTCAGTGGTCAATGCGCTGTCAACACGTGTTGAAGTGACTGTGCGTCGCGACGGGCAAGTGTATGAGATTGCCTTCGCCGATGGCGATAAGGTGAAAGACTTAGAAGTCACCGGGACTGTGGGTAAGCGTAACACCGGTACGTCCGTTCGCTTTTGGCCCGATCCAAAGTATTTCGACTCCGCGAATTTTTCGCTTTCTAAACTCAACCACATTCTCAAAGCCAAGGCGGTATTGTGTCCTGGCCTGCGTATCCGCTTTATCAACAAGCAAAATAAAGAAACCCAGGAGTGGTACTACGAGGCGGGCCTACAAGATTACATTAAAGACGCAACCAAAGACTTTGAAGCACTGCCTAAACAGCCATTTACCGGTGAGTTTAGTGGTGCCACGGAAGGAGTGGATTGGGCCTTGTTGTGGCTGCCAGAGGGCGGTGAGTCGATCACAGAAAGCTACGTTAACCTCATTCCTACCGCACAAGGCGGCACCCATGTTAATGGCTTGCGTCAAGGCTTGCTCGAGGCAATGCGAGAGTTCTGCGAATTCCGCAACTTGTTGCCCCGTGGAGTACGTCTGACGCCAGAAGATATCTGGGAAAAGTGCTCCTATGTATTATCGGTAAAAATGCAAGACCCACAATTCGCCGGACAAACTAAAGAAAAGCTGTCGTCACGTTCGTGCTCAGCGTTTGTCTCTGGGGTGGTTAAAGACTCCTTTAGTCTGTGGCTAAATGAGCACACCGACATTGCCGAGCTCCTTGCTGAGCTATGTATTAGTAATGCTCAAAAACGTATGCGCGCCGCCAAAAAAGTGGTGCGTAAAAAGGTTACGCAAGGCCCCGCTTTGCCCGGTAAGTTAACCGATTGCAGCAGTAACGAAAGTGAGCGCACTGAATTATTTTTAGTGGAAGGGGACTCAGCGGGCGGCTCAGCCAAACAAGCCCGGGATAGAGACTTCCAGGCGATTATGCCGCTGCGGGGTAAAATTCTGAATACTTGGGAAGTGGAATCCGGACAAATTTTAGCATCACAAGAAGTGCATGATATCTCCGTTGCATTAGGTATAGACCCCGACAGCGACGATTTAAGTGGCTTGCGGTACGGCAAAATTTGTATTCTCGCCGATGCTGACTCCGATGGACTGCATATTGCCACCTTGTTATGTGCTTTGTTTGTTAAACACTTCCCCACCTTGGTGCGCCAGGGTCATGTTTATGTTGCCATGCCGCCTCTGTATCGCATTGATGTGGGTAAAGAGGTTTTCTATGCCCTAGATGAGGGCGAAAAAACCGGTATTTTGGATCGCATCGAAGCGGAGAAGAAACGCGGCAAGGTCAATGTGCAACGATTCAAAGGCCTGGGGGAAATGAACCCGTTGCAACTGCGTGAAACAACCATGGATCCGAATACTCGCCGTTTGGTGCAGCTTACCCTTGAAGAGATGGAGCACACCGTTGAGGTGATGGATATGCTGCTGGCGAAAAAACGCTCTGGCGATCGCCGCCAATGGCTTGAGAATCACGGCGATAAAGCGCAAGTTGAGGTGTAACTAGAATCACTATCACGGCTAACATTACACCCGAGTGTTAGCCGTTCACCTTCCCTTTACTTGTGGTGTGGTCTATTTAAACGAGACCATATTAAATTAAGGATAGCTATGAAACGCGTATTACTGCTTTGCCAGCATATACTATTGCTTGTGTTTGTCGGCTCGGCGCTGGCAAGCGAGCCAGAGCAGTATTCCGACGCGTGGCTGAATCAGCAGCTCAAGCAATTGGATGAATACAGCGTTCAAGACCCTGTAGAAGCTGTTAACTTTACCGAACAACTACTTGATAACCATAGCGGGCTCAGTGCATTGCAACGCGCAGCGTTTGAACTTGAGCTGGTCAGCAACTACTTACTTGTAGGGCGAGACAGTGACGCACAGCGTTTAACCGATAAGCTCACCGCCACAGCAGATGAACTTAGGCCGTCACAACAAGTACTCCTGTTGCTTGCCCGTGCGCAACTATTTGACCGCCAAGGCAAGCTAGACGCTGCTACCGAACTCTACAGCCAAGCCGAGCAGCAAGTCCAAGACCTAGCCCCTCTTCTTCAAGCTGAAGTGTACAGCGCCATCGGCACTTTTTACGTTTACAACGACCAAGAGATAAAAGCATTAGGCTATTTCTCTCGGGCTTATCGGTTGTTACTCGAGCACGGCTCAGAGCTGCAAATCGCGTATCTTGAATCAAGTATGGCGAAAACCCATGAGTACTTGTTCGATTACGACCAAGCATTGGCTATGCAAACTAAAGCGCTTAATTATTTTAGCGAGCATGGTTTGTACTTCGATCAAATGGTGTCGCTGTTTAATATTGGTTCTATTTACATCGAACTCAATGACCCCCAAACAGCGTTGGAATACTTTCAAGCAATGTTGCCGCTTGGGGCTAAACGCGACGACCCACAAGGTAAATACTTTACCTACTTTGGGTTGGCGCTTGCTTATGCGCAGATGGGGAAAACCGAACAAGCAGACCAAGCATTAGATAAAAGTGAGCACTGGGTTTGGGTGGTTGAAGATGCAGCTAATGAGCGTGCCCATCAATTTTTGCAAGCGCGTATTCGCTTGCAACAAAACCGCCTTGAAGAGGCTCAGCATATATTGCGCAATATCGAACAACAGCGGCAATCACAAGCAGAGCAAGGCAGTATCCATCGCAATTTGGAGTTGCTGGAATTAAAAGCGCAGTTGGCTAAGCGCCAGCAAGATTACCCAAGAGCGGTGGATTTGTTAGAGCAGTATATACAGGCCAGTGAACAACATTACGACAGTGTTGGAGCCGTGGCCAAAGCGCGCCATAAAGTGCAGTTTGATACCGAGCAAATAGAACTTAATAACCGTATTTTGGCGCAGCAGCAGTCGCTGCAAGAGCTAGAACTCGATGCTTCCGAGCGACAGCACCGGCTACAGCAAGGAATCATTTTTCTCGGTAGTTTAGTGCTTATCACCGTGCTTGCTTTTTCTTGGCGACAATATCGTTTGCGACAGCGTTTTCGCGCGCTTGCGGTCACCGATAGCCTTACGGCGGTGGCAAACCGTCGCCATATCATGGATAAAGTTGATAGCTTGTGGCAAGACAATCAGCCTTTTTCTGTGATCGCCTGCGATATTGATCATTTTAAACGTATTAACGATGAGTTTGGGCATAGCGTTGGCGACGATGTATTAATCTGTGTGACCAAGCGTTTTAGCTACATGGTACGCCAGAGCGATATGCTCGGGCGCACAGGGGGGGAAGAGTTTTTGGTGGTGTTGCCAGACACCGACCTTGAGCAAGCTGTTGAGATCGCAGAGCGTTTGCGCAATAGTTTGTGCTCGGATACAGTAAAAAGCAATAATCATGAGTTACGAGTAACGGCGAGTTTTGGGGTACTGCAACGCAGTAATGATTATGACTCTGCCAAAGCGCTGCTCAGCGCCGTGGACAAACTACTCTATCAAGCAAAAAACAGCGGTCGAAATAAGGTGATTTATGAATAACAAACTTGTTAGTGCATTACTTGGGTTAACTTTCGCCAGCAGTGCGATGGCAACAGATATCACCGACAGACTGTCGGTTCCCGCAGGCTTCACCATCGAGCCGTACGCGCTAAATGTTGATAACGCGCGGCAACTAGCCATCTCCGATAATGGTGTGGTCTATGCCGGTTCGCGTAAAGCGGGTAATGTTTACGCCTTAATTGATAAAGACCAAGACGGCCGTGCCGACAAACAGGTGCTGATTGCTGAAGGTCTTAACATGCCTTCTGGCATAGCCTATAAAGACGGAGCACTGTACGTTGCTGAGGTAGAGCGCATTATTCGCTTTGATGATATCGACAACAAGCTTGATAAAGCCAAACTAGAAGTGGTGTATGACAAGTTTCCCGATAAGCGCCACCACGGTTGGAAGTTTATTCGCTTCGCTCCCAGCGGTGAGCTTATTGTGCCTGTCGGTGTGCCTTGTAACGTCTGCGCAGAAGACCCTGAATTTGGCCGTATTTTCTCCCTGAATTTAGAGAGCAAAGAGCTTACCACCCTCGCAGAGGGGGTGCGTAATTCAGTTGGTTTCGATTTCCATCCAGACAGTGGCAAACTGTGGTTCAGCGATAACGGCCGTGACATGATGGGTGATGATATTCCGCCGTGTGAAATTAACCGTATCGATGAAGTAGGGCAACATTTTGGCTTTCCATACTTCCACGGTGGTACAATCCCGGATCCGGAGTTCGGCAAAGGCAAAAACGCTGCCGATTACACTCAGCCAGCGCTAAATTTAGGTGCTCACGTGGCGCCACTAGGTATTCATTTTTACACAGGTGAGCAATTTCCAAGTGACTATGACAAACAGCTTTTTGTGGCTGAGCATGGTTCGTGGAACCGCAGTAAAAAAGCGGGCTACCGAGTGATGATGGCTAAGGTAGAAGATGGCCAAGTGACTGGCTACGAGCCATTTATTACCGGTTTTATGGAAAACGAAGAGACCTTTGGCCGGCCCGTTGCCATGGTGCAAATGGCCGATGGCAGCTTGCTGGTCTCCGATGATTACGCTAACGCGATTTACCGCGTGCACTACAACAAGAAGTAAGTTTGGGTAAGTATCAATGACACAAACAACGACCTTGTCACAACAAGGCATAGAGCAACTTACCATGGGGCGCTTCACCGAAGACGCCTACCTCAATTATTCCATGTATGTGATCATGGACCGGGCCCTACCTCACATTGGTGATGGCCTGAAGCCCGTGCAACGGCGCATTGTTTACGCAATGAGTGAGCTGGGGCTCTCTGCAGCGGCGAAATATAAAAAGTCCGCCCGTACTGTGGGTGATGTGCTCGGTAAGTATCACCCCCATGGTGATAGTGCTTGCTATGAGGCTATGGTACTGATGGCACAGCCTTTTTCATATCGTTACCCGTTAGTTGATGGTCAAGGTAACTGGGGGGCCGCCGACGATCCTAAGTCTTTTGCGGCGATGCGTTATACCGAAGCGCGACTGTCAAAATTCTCTGAGGTACTGCTAAAAGAGTTAGGCCAGGGCACCGCTGATTGGATCCCCAACTTCGATGGCACCATGAAGGAGCCTGAGGTACTGCCTGCGCGCTTACCGCACATTTTACTTAATGGCGTAACGGGTATTGCTGTGGGCATGGCAACCGATATTCCACCGCACAATGTGCGCGAATTGGCTAATGCCTGTTGTCTGTTATTGGACAAACCCAAGACCGAATTGGCGGAGTTACTGGAGCTGGTTAAGGCACCCGATTACCCCACCGAAGCGGAAATCATTACTCCCAAGGCGGACATTGAAAAGCTCTACACCAGTGGCCGTGGCTCACTGAAAATGCGGGCTAAATACCATATTGAGCAGGGCGAAGTGGTGATCACTGCATTGCCACATCAGTGTTCAGGCGCCAAGGTGTTAGAGCAAATCGCCAACCAAATGACGGCAAAGAAACTGCCGATGGTGGCCGATTTACGCGACGAGTCGGATCATGAGAACCCAACCCGCATCGTAGTGGTGCCACGCTCTAACCGGGTAAAAGTCGAGCCGCTGATGGCGCATTTATTTGCCACCACGGATTTGGAAAAGAACTACCGCGTTAACCTCAATATGATCGGCCTTGATGGCCGACCCCAAGTGAAAGATTTACGCAGTATTCTTAGCGAATGGCTGACTTTCCGTCGTGATACGGTACGTCGACGGTTGCAGTACCGCCTAGATAAAGTGCTCGCACGACTGCATATTCTCGAAGGCTTGATGATTGCCTACCTAAATATTGATGAAGTCATTGCTATTATTCGCAGCGAAGACGAGCCAAAGCCGGTATTGATGGAGCGCTATGGCCTCAGTGAAAAACAAGCTGAAGCGATTCTCGATTTGAAACTTCGCCACCTTGCTAAGCTTGAAGAAATGAAAATTCGCGGCGAGCAAGACGAGTTGGAACAAGAGCGTGACAAACTGCAGCTGATCTTAGGTTCAGAGCGCCGTATGTCGACGCTAATGAAAAAAGAAATTCAAGAAGCGGCTGAGTTATACGGTGATGATCGCCGCTCGCCTGTAGTGGAACGTGAAGAAGCCAAAGCACTGAGCGAAAAAGACCTAATCCCTTCAGAGTCGGTCACTGTGGTGCTTTCCGAAAAAGGCTGGGCGCGGGTGGCCAAAGGCCATGAAGTGGATGCTGAGGGCTTAAACTATCGCGCAGGCGATAAGTTTAAAGCCAGCGCCAAAGGCAAGAGCAATCAGCCGGCGGTATTCCTCGACTCCAGTGGCCGCGCCTTTGCCACCGACGCACACAGTCTGCCCTCAGCGCGCAGCCAGGGTGAACCGATGTCGGGGCGCTTTAATATCGCTGCGGGTGCCACACTTGAACACGCGGTGATGGCAGAGAATGAGCAACTGTTACTGATGGCCAGTGATGCCGGTTACGGCTTCGTTGCTGAATTTGCCGATTTGGTCAGTAAGAACAAAAATGGTAAGGCACTGGTAAGCTTGCCTAAAGGCGGGTTATTGCTCCAGCCCATTGCTGTAAACGATGTTAGTAAAGACTACTGCATGGCTATTTCCAGTGAAGGTCGCATGTTACTGTTCCCGTTACGAGACTTGCCTAAGCTCGCCAAAGGGAAAGGGAATAAAATTATCTCTATACCCAGTGCCAAGGTACAGGCGCGCGAAGAGTATGTGAAGTTGCTCACCGTAGTTCCCGAGGGTGCGAGCGTGACCTTGCATGCAGGCAAGCGCAAACTAACGCTTAAGCCCGCAGACCTTGAACACTATTATGGAGAGCGCGGACGCCGAGGCAATAAGCTTCCGCGTGGTCTACAGCGTGTGGATGGCTGCGATATAGAGCTGAGCGCCAAAGCCAGCGAAGCGCCCGACGAGGAAGCGCTTAGCGAAAATTAAAAAAGAGGGCCTTGGCCCTCTTTTTACTTTAACTGCCTTTGTCACTTACAAGTCGAAGCGATCGGCGTCCATTACTTTAACCCAGGCTTTGATAAAGTCGTGGACAAAGCGTTCTTTGTTATCGTCTTGAGCGTAAAACTCAGCATAACTGCGCAGGATAGAGTTTGAGCCAAACACCAGATCAACGCGGGTGGCGGTCCACTTCACTTTGCCTGTGCTGCGCTGAACAATATCATAAAGACCATTCTCTTTAGGCTGCCACTGGTATGCCATGTCGGTGAGGTTAACGAAGAAGTCATTGCTCAGCACCCCTTCACGGTCGGTAAACACACCGTGCTTGGAGCCACCATGGTTGGTGCCTAACATACGCATTCCGCCTAATAACACGGTCATCTCCGGTGCCGTTAAGCCCATCAACTGCGTGCGTTCAAGTAACAACTCTTCCGCTGGAACGGCGTAGTCTTGCTTTAACCAATTGCGATAGCCATCATGAATAGGTTCCAGTGGCTCGAATGAATCGCCATCGGTCATCTCATCGGTCGCATCGCCGCGCCCTGCGCTAAAGGGCACATTGATATCTACGCCCCCGGCTTTTGCCGCTTGCTCAATGGCTGCAGTGCCACCGAGAACAATGAGGTCGGCCATGCTAATGGGTTTGTCTAAGGTGCTTTGCAATTGCGCCAAGGCATCAAGTACCCGATTTAAGCGTTCAGGTTCGTTGCCAAGCCAATCCTTTTGTGGTGCCAGACGGATACGCGCGCCATTGGCGCCGCCACGATAGTCTGAGCTACGAAAGGTGCGAGCACTGTCCCATGCGGTGCAGATAAGGTCGGCGGCACTCACTGGGCATGCCAGTATCTGCTGTTTAAGTTCAGCCTGCTCGGAACTACTAAGTACGTAATCGACACTAGGAATAGGGTCTTGCCAAATTAAATCTTCATTTGGCACATCGGCGCCGAGGTAACGAGATTTAGGGCCTAAATCACGATGGGTTAGTTTAAACCAAGCGCGGGCGAAAACATCGCTAAAGTAATCAAAGTCGTTGTGAAAGCGCTCGATGATTTTGCGATAGCTGGGGTCAAGCTTCATCGCCATATCGGCGTCGGTCATGATCGGATTGCAGCGAATGGATGGGTCTTCGACATCAACGGGCTTATCTTCCTCTTTCATATCAATAGGCTCCCACTGCCAAGCGCCCGCAGGGCTTTTCTTGAGCTGCCATTCGTAGTTAAGCAGTAGGTGGCAATACCCGTTATCCCATTTTGTTGGGTAGGTGGTCCATGCTCCTTCTAATCCTGAAGTGACCGTATCGCGACCGATCCCGCGCTGGTGGTGATTATTCCAACCTAGCCCTTGCTCGAAAACATCGGCGGCTTCTGGCTCGGGGCCAAGTATTTCGGCATCGCCATTACCGTGGGTTTTGCCGACAGTATGACCACCGACGGTCAAGGCCGCGGTTTCTTCGTCATCCATGGCCATGCGGGCAAATGTCTCTCTGACTTGCGCAGCGGTCTTGAGCGGGTCTGGTTCGCCATTAACCCCTTCAGGGTTGACGTAGATAAGCCCCATTTGCACGGCGGCGAGAGGGTTTTCCATACTTTGCGGCTTCTCAACATTGTCGTAGCGCTCATCGCTCGGTGCTAGCCACTCTTTTTCCGCACCCCAGTAAACGTCTTTTTCTGGGTGCCAAATATCCTCGCGGCCACCGGCGAAACCAAAGGTTTTCAATCCCATGGACTCATAGGCCATGTTGCCGGCAAGGATCATTAAATCGGCCCATGAGAGTTTGTTACCGTACTTTTTCTTGATAGGCCACAGTAATCGCCGTGCTTTATCCAAATTGGCATTATCAGGCCATGAATTAAGGGGAGCAAAGCGTTGGTTACCAGTACCACCCCCGCCGCGACCATCAGCAAGGCGATATGAACCTGCGGAGTGCCAAGCCATACGAATCATCAACCCACCATAATGGCCCCAGTCGGCAGGCCACCATGCCTGGCTGTCAGTCATTAGTGTTTTAAGATCGTTTTTCACCGCCTCTAAGTCGAGCTTTTTGAACTCCTCAGCGTAATTAAAATGCTCGCCGTAGGGGCTTGTTTTGCTATCGTGCTGATGCAAAATATCGAGGTTGAGTGCGTTGGGCCACCAATCAGTATTAGGTTTTGCTTGCGTGGTTTGGCTGCCGTGCATCACTGGACACTTACCCATATCGTCCTCCTTAAGGAATCTAACGGTAATAAATTCATTCACTTACTATAGAGCTGTGGAGATGAACTAAGATTAAACAAGTGTAGTCTATAAGGCCTTAATGACAGCGAAATTGGAAACGATAAAAACCGATGCGTGGCATCGCTTTTTTCCAACACGTATAGCGCACTTAGTGAGAAAGCAATAACAGCGTACAAGTGTTCGCTTAAAATAATTCGTCTATGTATAATGCCGACAATTCAGGTTATGTGGAGTTTATCGTGCTGGCTTTATTGCGTTTGTTAGCCATGGCTGTGTTTGTCCCCTTAAGCTTTATCGCGGGGTTTATCTTGTGCTTGGTACGCCCGTTTCACGGTGACAACGTGCGGGTGATTGGTAGCTGGTATGCAAAGATGCCTAAGTTGCTGGGGGTGAATGTTGTTATTGAGAAAGACCCAGCCATTGTGACTGGTTCGCCTGCGGTCTATGTTGCTAACCATCAGAATAACTATGATCTATTTTTACTCCCCGGTGCGCTGCAGCGTAATACCGTAAGTTTGGGTAAAAAAAGCTTAAAATGGATCCCATTTTTTGGCCAAATTTATTGGTTGTCGGGCAATATTCTTATCGATCGTGCAAATCGTTCGCGGGCGATGGCCACCATTGCTAAAACCACCGAAAAGCTCAAAAAAGGCGGGTTATCACTGTGGATGTTTCCAGAGGGCACCCGTAGTTATGGTCGTGGCTTGTTGCCATTTAAAACCGGCGCGTTCCACACCGCACTCAATGCCAAGGTCCCTGTGGTGCCGGTAGTAATGAGCGATACCCACAAAACCATCAAGCTAAATCGCTGGGATAATGGTACTATTTACATCAAAATGCTGGCGCCACAATTATTGGATGCCTCGATGAGCCCGCGCGAATATGCGGATCACTTCCATGCCTTGATGGCTCAGACACTGGCGCAATTGAATGAGAGAACATAATGGAAAACTGGCGCGAAATTAGCGAAGAAATTGTCGAATCCCTACTTGAAGATGGCTCTAATCCGGAAATTTTATATGAGGTAGAACATCACTTTGTGTGTGAAGATTTCAATGCCCTAGAAAACGCCGCGTTAGCTGCTTTTAAGGCTGGCTTTGATGTGGAAGAACCGGCTGAGTTGGAACTCGAAGAAGGGGGAACTATCTGGGGCTTTGATGTGGTGGTTGAGTCTGAGCTCGATGCCGACGTTATTATGGAAGATGTTGATAAGCTGGTAGCCATTGCCGCTGATAACGGCGTGGAATACGATGGCTGGGGCACTTACTTCCAAGACTAAAGGGTGGTTTTAACCACCTTTTATGGACTTTATTTACCATTTAGTGGTAATTTTATCTGAGTTTATTCAGCTTTCGTACAGTCCTCTATGTTGATCTCCTTACCTATTAGCGAGCTAAAACCCGGCATGTTTGTTGACCGGGTAAATAAGCAGGCCCAAGGTGCGTCAATAAAGATAAAAACCCGGGGCATGGTCAGAGATGCTTCCATCATTAAGCGCCTGCTGAGTGAGGGAGTGGAAGAGCTGACCATCGATTTCGCACAAAGCGATATCCCCATTCCCACGCATTTAAAACCCAAGTCTAAGAAAGAGCACACTGGCGAGTCACAAGATATCGCAAGCCAAGCAGAAAAGCCGAAGCTTAGTGACCGTGATCACAGTCAGGCGACGTTAGAGCAAGAGTTCCTCATCGCTAGCACGTGCTATGATCAAAGCTTGGGTAAACTGCGTGCCATGTACAACGAGCTGACCTCAGGCATGCAAGTCAATATGGCACTACTCAGTGGTATCGCTGATGATATTGTTGACTCAGTTTTTCGTAATCCAGACGCTATGGCCGCGCTGACACTGCTGCGCGATAGAAATAGCTACACTTGGCGTCATATGATGAATTGCGCCATTTTGACCGCTATTTTTGCCAAATATTTAGGTTTCGAAATTAATAAAGTGCGGCAAATGGCGTTAGCGGCCTTGTTGCATGACATTGGTCTTGCCAAAGTACCGCAAGGAATTCTATCAAAGCCAGGTAAACTCACTGAGCTCGAAACCAAGGCGGTACGTAAACACGTGGCGCTGAGCCTAACCATGCTTAAAGGGCAAAAGCACATCTCCAGCATGATGTTAGAAATGGTTGTTAACCATCATGAGCGTTTAGACGGCAGCGGCTACCCGCGTGGTATCAAAGCCGATAAATTATCTCGTGAAGCACGTATTTTAGCGCTGGTGGATGTGTATGCGGCAATGGTGGCAGATAAGCCCTATAAAAAAGGTGAGGAGCCGCTAACGGCACTGCGTTTCTTATTAGCGCAAAAGGCGATGTTTGACCAAGCCCTAGTACAGCGCTTTATAAAATGTGTCGGGATCCATCCTGTGGGAACCTTGGTCAAACTTACCAATGAGCGTCTGGCATTAGTAGTGCAGGGCAACGAGGCTAATCCTATCAAACCTAAGGTAAGGGTGTTTTATAACACTCAGCACCGTCACCACATTACCGCCAAAGACATCGATTTGAGTATCAGCAAAGACGATATCAAAATCTTGGGTAGCACCTCTCCCTTAGAGTTTGACCTTAATTTGTCTCGTTTGTTAAAGGAGCACTTGCTGCCTTAGTACGCTCACACTGCTTTTTTCCTTGGCGCTTAGCGGCGATTAATGCGCCACTAAAACAACTCCCCGTTAGTATAAACCATACCATAGTGCCTTGTGTCGTATGCAGGGCAATACAACACAGTCCCAAACTTACCAGCGAGGCCAGCATTGAAGCAAGCCAATATTGGCTGACCGGGTTGTCGCACTCGCCTTGATGATGGCAGGCGCAGTAGTTCGCACGTAAAAATGCAAATACACTGATAGCGCAAAACACCAGCGCAACCAAAATAAGCATTATAACGAGCACCATAGGACATTCCTGTTCACTTTTTAATACCCGCAGTGTAGCGATATTAGATAAATAGTCAATGGTAATGAGAATTTATATCATTTGAGTGTTTGAGGTCTAATCAGTCTTAAAAATCGTAAAATTATGTAAATATTGCCCTTAAATTACGCTATGTTAACCATATTTAACAGTTTTTTTGCATGAAATACGCTAGTGTATGCCAGTTAAAATGACAACAATGAGAAAGAAGTATGCAATTCAAAAAGACAATTTTAGCGGCTTCATTGGCGCTATTATCAACAGAATCTTTCGCTGCCGCTTTTCAGCTGGCAGAGCAAAATGCGTCAGGCTTAGGCCGTGCCTACGCCGGTGAAGCAGCCATTGCTGATGATGCATCTGTGGTTGCCCGTAACCCCGCACTGATGTCGCAATTTGAAACGGCACAGCTGAGCGTGGCGGCAATTTATGTCGAGCCAGACGTGAGCCTTGAAGGCGAAAGCACCAACAATGGCCTAAACCCTAACGTGTTAAACGACGATAGCATCGCCCCTAGCGCGGTGATCCCTGCCGGTTACTTTGTGCTCCCGGTAAACGATAAGGTGGCAGTAGGCTTTGGTGCCTTCTCTAACTTTGGTTTAGCTACTGAGTTTGCCAGTGATTATGCGGCAGGCCAGCTAGCTGGTGAAACTGAAATCGTCACTATTAACTCTAATGTATCGGTTTCTTATAAGGTGGACGAAGCTCTTACCTTGGCACTGGGTGTTAACCACGTGTACGCCGATGCAAAGATTGTCCGTAACCTTGGCGCAAACCCGTTAGGTGCACCGGCAAGCTTAGAAGCGGTTCACCTTGAGGGCGATGACTATGGCTTTGGCTGGAATGTAGGCCTGGCCTATGACCTAGATAGTGACAACCGCCTTGGCTTCCACTATCGCAGCGAAACAGACCTCACATTTGAGGGTGACTACACCAATCAGCTTCCGGCAGCATTGGGTGGCCTTAATGGGCAAACTTTACCTGGTACGGTTGATTTAACTCTGCCAGCGATCGCTGAATTCTCAGGCTCACACCAGTTAAACCAAGATTATGGCCTACACTACAGTGTGCTTTGGACCGGCTGGAGTAGCTTTGACAAGCTTGAAGCCTATGTGCCAGTGAGTGAGGGGCCGGTATTTAGCAAAAACGAAGACTTCTCGGATTCAATCCGTGTGTCAATCGGTGGTGACTACCAGCTAACAAACGATATTAAATTGCGTGCTGGTTTAGCCTTTGATGAATCGCCAGTGGCGCAGAAGCATCTGTCTATCTCTATCCCAGATACTGACCGCTTCTGGCTCTCTTTTGGTGCGGAATGGTTTATCGATGAAGCGTCTAGCGTTGATTTAGGTGCCAGTATTTTACGCGGTAAAACCCAAAACTTTGTTGAAGGTGACAACCTAGGGCAGCAGTGGGGCTTTGAATCAGAAGGCCATGCTTACCTGGTTGGTGCACAGTACAACTACAGCTTCTAAGCAATGCTGAGATGAAAAAGCCAAGCAACTGCTTGGCTTTTTTTATGCTTGTTTGCATGGGACGCGGACATAAAAAACGCGAGCCTGAGCTCGCGTTATGATTGTTGCCTAATAGTTTTACAGGCTTTCGATTTTTGCTTTTTGCTCGAGCAATTTCGCCTTGGCTTCGCTGTACTCTGCCAGCTTCGACTTTTCTTTTTCAAGTACGGCTTCAGGCGCATTGTTGACAAACTTCTCATTAGCGAGCTTTTTCTCAACTTGAGCCAGACCTTTTTCAGCTTTTTCCAATTGCTTAGCAATACGCGCTAACTCAGCGTCTACATCAATCAGCCCGGCCATGGGGATCATGATCTCGAGTTGACCCACGTAGGCGGTCGCACACGCTGGCGCGTCGTCGACGTTATCAAGCACGGTCACATCTTCTAGCTTGGCTAGGGCGGCTAGGAACGTCTGATTTTCTTGTAAGCGACGAGTATCCTCGGCAGAAGCCTGAGCAAGCAACACGTTCAGTGGTTTGCTTGGGCTAATGTCCATTTCACCGCGAATATTACGAATGGCGACAATAAATTGTTTCATCCACTCCAAATCGGCCATCGCGGTGTTATCGACTTTATCTTGCTCAAACGTAGGGAACGCTTGGGTCATAATGGTATCGGCATGGATACCTGCAAGCGGAGCCACACGCTGCCAAATGGTTTCGGTGATATATGGCATTAGTGGGTGCATCAAACGCAGTAGCCCTTCAAGCACAGTGATCAGGGTATGGCGAGTACCGCGTTGCTGGGTCTCGGTGCCTTTAAATAACACGGGTTTAGTTAGCTCGAGGTACCAGTCACAGAACTGGTTCCAGGTGAACTCGTAAATCGTGTTAGCAGCAAGGTCAAAACGGTAGTTGTCCAAGTGCTCAGTGAAGGTTTTCACGGTTTGTTGGAACTGTCCTTGAATCCAACGATCCGCCAGCGAGTACTCGCGCTGTGCATCGTTGAAGCCACAATCTTGCTCTTCGGTGTTCATAAGCACGTAACGACTAGCGTTCCAAAGCTTATTACAGAAGTTACGGTAACCTTCTAGGCGGTTCATATCCCAGTTGATATCACGACCGGTTGACGCCATGGCTGCAAGAGTGAAACGCAAGGCATCGGTGCCATGCGGCTCAATACCCTCAGCGAAGGTTTTACGGGTGTTCTTTTCGATTTTCTTCGCCAGCTGCGGCTGCATCATGTTGCCGGTGCGTTTAGTCACTAGGCTTTCCAAATCGATGCCGTCAATCATGTCCAGTGGGTCAAGCACGTTACCCTTAGACTTCGACATTTTATCGCCATTCTCATCGCGAATCAGGCCAGTCACATACACGGTTTTAAATGGTACCTGAGGCTTGCCATTGTCATCTTTGATGAAATGCAGAGTCATCATAATCATACGGGCAACCCAGAAGAAAATGATGTCGAAACCAGTGACCAACACGTTAGACGGATGGAATACTTTTAAGTCTTCAACGTTGTTCGGCCAACCCAGGGTTGAGAAGGTCCACAATGCTGATGAGAACCAAGTATCGAGTACGTCGTCATCTTGGCTGAGCGTGACATCGTCATCGAGGTTATGCTCGCGGCGCACTTCTGCTTCATCGCGTCCAACATACACGTTGCCGTCGTTGTCGTACCACGCTGGAATACGGTGGCCCCACCATAGCTGGCGTGAAATACACCAGTCTTGAATGTCGCGCATCCAAGAAAAGTACATGTTTTCGTATTGCTTTGGTACGAACTCAATATCACCGTCTTCAACGGCTTTGATAGCTGGCTCGGCCAGTGGCGCAACGCGCACATACCATTGGTCGGTAAGTAGGGGTTCAATCACCACCCCAGAGCGATCGCCGTAGGGCACGGTTAAGCTGTGATCGTCAATCTTTTCTAATAACCCAGCCTGCTCGAACTCAGCAACCACTTGCTTACGCGCATCAAAACGGTCTAAGCCGTGGAAGCGCTCGGGGATAGGGGCGTCTAACTGCAGTGGTTTGCCATCAAAGGTAAAGGTTTCGCCTTCGCTTAGAATCGCCGCATCTTTGTTGAATACGTTAATCATCGGCAACTGGTGGCGTTTACCGACTTCATTATCGTTGAAGTCATGCGCTGGGGTGATTTTCACACAGCCGGTGCCTTTTTCCATATCGGCATGCTCATCAGCAACGATAGGAATACGGCGGTTCACGATAGGCAGCAAGACTTCTTTGCCAATGAGGTTTTGGTAACGCTCGTCATCAGGGTTCACGGCCACACCAGTATCGCCGAGCATGGTTTCTGGGCGAGTGGTGGCGACGACGATGTAATCTTTGCCATTCTGAGTTTTGACGCCATCGGCCAAGGGATAGCGCATATTCCACATATGGCCTTGTTTGTCTTTGTTTTCAACTTCAAGGTCAGAAATAGCGGTGTGTAGTTTTGGATCCCAGTTAACCAGGCGCTTACCACGGTAAATTAAGTCGTCTTTATACAGGCGCACAAAGACTTCTTTAACCGCCTCAGATAAGCCATCATCCAT
Source organism: Pseudoalteromonas sp. CO325X (assembly GCF_004208955.1). Lineage (NCBI taxonomy): Bacteria > Pseudomonadati > Pseudomonadota > Gammaproteobacteria > Alteromonadales > Pseudoalteromonadaceae > Pseudoalteromonas > Pseudoalteromonas sp. CO325X. The sequence goes on along the minus strand of NZ_SGPG01000032.1, from coordinate 106,663 downwards.
AGTGAAGCGTTCACGGTCCCAATCCACCGAGGCACCTAAACGACGCAGCTGCTTGGTGATGGTGCCGCCAGATTCATTCTTCCATTGCCAGATTTTATCGATAAAGGCATCACGACCTAGGTCATGGCGTGTTTTATCTTCCTCGGCGGCGAGTTTGCGCTCGACCACCATTTGTGTCGCGATCCCAGCATGGTCGGTACCAACCTGCCACAATGTGTTATTCCCTTGCATCCGCTTGAAACGGATTAAGGTATCCATGATGGTGTCCTGGAAGGCGTGACCCATATGTAGGCTGCCGGTGACATTTGGTGGTGGGATCATAATTGAGTATGAGTCGCCCTCACCACTTGGCTTAAAGTAGCCGTTCTCTTCCCACTTCTGATAGAGGGATTGTTCAATATCTTGCGGATTATAGGTTTTATCCATTGCCCAGAACCTTAACTTAAACTTTTTGTGTTGCCAGCTGCGCGCCTAAGTCGCGTAACTGCTTATATCTTGCTCGTGCTTGGTGTTTGCGTGTGTCATCGGCTGGCACAAAGTCAAACACCGTATCAAAGCGACGTATAAAATCGGGCACGCTTGATGCTAAGTTGATCAGTACACTGCGCCGTGACACGGGCGGGGTTTGCCCTATCTCCACAGCGGCACCGGCGCGCGGCCCTTCACCTTGGAGGTTGTGGGGCACAAAGCTATCGGCGTCAAATGCCCATAGGTGCTGATCAACAAGATGAGCATCGTCGCGATTATCAACAAAGATAAATACCCGTTGTCCTTGGCGATATTGCTCGCACGCCAAGCGAGCGCCAAGATCAAAATGAGCCGGTACGTCGCTGCCCGGCTCATCGGCATGTTCTAGCAGGTAAAATAACGCGTGCATTGCGCCCTCTACGCGGCTCGTTAATCCGCCAATTTTGACACAATCACGCCCCTGCATCAATGAATAAGCCCCTTAAAAAAGGGGCTTGAAGTGATATCGCAGTGATTAATCTTGCGGGTTATCCAATACCCCAGCGCGGTTAATCAAATATTGCGTTAGCATCGGCACAGGACGCCCCGTGGCGCCTTTAGTTTTGCCGCCGCTGCGCCATGCCGTACCGGCAATATCTAAGTGCGCCCAGTTATACTTTTTGGTGAACTTAGATAAGAAGCAGGCTGCGGTAATAGTGCCTGCGGCGCGACCGCCTAAGTTAGTGAAATCAGCAAATGGGCTTTCTAACTGCTCATGATAGTCATCCCATAGCGGCAGCTGCCAAGCACGATCGCCACTTTGCTCAGAGGCTTTAAGAAGGTCATGTGCCAAAGGATTATGGTTAGAGAGCATGCCGGTTGCATGAGCACCCAGGGCAATGATACACGCACCAGTAAGGGTGGCTACGTCAATCACGGTATCGGGGTCGAATGCCTCCACATAGGTGAGGGCATCACATAGTACCAGGCGTCCCTCGGCGTCAGTATTAAGGACTTCGACGGTTTGCCCCGACATCGTGGTTAGAATATCACCCGGGCGATAGGCATTGGAGCTGGGCATGTTTTCACAACCTGCAAGCACACCAATCACATTAATGGGCAGTTGCATTTTGGCAATGGAGCGCATGGTGCCGATTACCCCAGCTGCGCCGCCCATGTCGTATTTCATCTCGTCCATGGCTTCGCCTGGCTTAATTGAAATACCGCCGGAGTCGAAAGTCAGGCCTTTGCCTACCAGCACAATCGGTGCCACGCCTTCTGCGCCGCCATTATAGTGAATCACCGACATCACTGACTCGTTAGCACTGCCACGGCCTACGGCAAGGTACGAGTGCATACCGAGCTCTTCCATTTCTTGCTCGCCGACCAAGTTAACGGTGACGTTCTCGAACTCTTCTTCTAAGCCTTTCGCTTGCTCGCCTAAGTAACGTGGGTTACAGATATTTGGCGGCATATTGGCGACATCTTTACAGAGTTTGGCTCCTGAAGCGATAGCTAAACCATGCTCAATAGCACTTTCGCCAATCGGCAATTCGCGGCGCGTTGGGACGTTGAAAACAATTTTCCGCAGTGGTCGGCGTGGGTCGCTTTTTTTACTTTTCAGCTGGTTAAAGGTGTATAAGCAATCTTGTGTAGTCTCAACAGCTTGGCGTACTTTCCAATACGTATCACGGCTTTTCACATGCTGCTCTGTTAAAAAGCACACCGCTTCCATGGCCCCAGTCTCGTTCAGGGTATTAATGGTTTTGGAAATGATTTGCTTATACTGTTTGTCGTCTAGCTCGCGCTCTTTACCACAACCTACAAGTAGTACGCGCTCACTTAGCACATTCGGTACATGGTGTAATAATAGCGTTTGCCCCGGCTTACCTTCTAAGTCGCCGCGACGTAAAAGGTTAGAGATGTAGCCTTCACTGATTTGATCCAGTTGCTCGCCGATAGGGGATAAGCGGCGTGGCTCGTAAACACCCACTACAATACAAGCGCTGCGTTGCTTCTCTGGGCTACCACTTTTTACGCTAAATTCCATTGTGACTCCTAATTAGAGGAAAAGTCAGCCCTTGGGGCGTTTGCCAGCCAAGGCGCTGTTCACCTACTTACTATTGTCGTGAACTATTTACGCATTTATCAATCCACTAACTAAAGTGTAGACAATTACATGCCTTAGGTATGATATTTAATGCGCTTGACATATAATAAAGTGACTAAAACAACTAGTTTACTCAAATTTTCCTACTATGCCAGTGAAACACGACGTTTTTAGGGGCGGACATTGCTGATTTTTCGATACTTAACCGCTGAAGTTTTCAAGTCTCAGGTTGCTGTTTTCTTGACCTTAATGACCATTTTTATCAGCCAAAAATTCGTCGTAATTCTAGGCGATGCATCTGAGGGCAGTATTCCTGCAAAATTAGTGCTTTCTATGGTGGCACTAAAGCTGCCGCAATTAGCCTCGTTGATTCTGCCGCTAAGTATCTTTTTAGGTATTATCCTCGCTTATAGCCGCGTGTATGCTGACAGCGAAATGACGGTTCTTAAAGCCTGTGGCGTCAGTGAATGGTATGTGGTGCGTATTACCCTAATCTCAAGCACCGCTTTGGCGATTTTAGCCGGTGCCATGACCTTGTATTTAGCCCCTTGGGCCAGTGAAAAGGAATACCAGTTAAAGGAGCGGGCACAAGCCGATGCCGGCCTTTCTGCCTTGCGTGCCGGGCGCTTTCAGGAAACAGGGAATGAAAAAGCCGTGGTCTTTATTCATGATATGGACGATGGCGGACGCGTTTTAAATAAGGTGTTTGTGGCGCAGTTGCCTCGTGGTGAAGGCCAGCAACAGTCTCAGGTTGTGTATGCCGAGCAAGGGCAGGTGATCGAACGTGATAACGGCGAACAACAGTTGATCCTGCGTCAGGGGCAGCGCTACGAAACTCAGGCCCGCGCACTGAACATGCAACATACCGAGTTTGATAGCTATCAGGTGCAGATCCGCGAGCAAGCCATTGAACACCAGCGTCGTAAGCTGGAAGCCGTGCCCACCGCCAAGTTGTTAGAGCAAGATAGCAATGAAGCTATCTCGCAGTTTCAATGGCGCTTAGCCATTCCGTTGTCTATTCCGCTATTAACGCTTATCGCCGTGCCTTTGAGCGTGGTGAACCCGCGCCAAGGTAAATTTGCCAAACTAGTGCCGGCGATCAGCCTGTACCTAGGGTATTTTATTTTATTGAATGCCGCTAAGTTTGCCTTGGAAGATGGCAAAATTCCGCCTTCGATTGGCCTGTGGTGGGTGCATCTTAGTGCGCTGTTTATTGGTGCATTTCTTATTATCAAAGGGCGACCGCTCGGCGTGTGGCTGCGCTCCATCCTAACTAAGCGAGAGGCCGCAGTATGAAAACACTCGATTGGTATTTAGGGCGCAGCATTATGCAAACCACGGGGTTCGCCCTATTGGTTCTGGTGGGGATCAGTACCCTCATTAAGTTTATTGAGCAGCTTAAATCAGTGGGGCGTGGCAGCTACGACATTATGGATGCGCTGTTATATACCTTGTATACGGTGCCTGGCGATGTAGTGGTCTTTTTCCCTATGGCGGCGTTGATAGGCGGACTCACCGGGCTCGGTGCTTTGGCTTCAAACAGCGAGTTGGTCGTGATGCAGGCGGCGGGCATGTCACGCTTGCAGGTCATTGCCTCGGTGATGAAAACGGCGGTGGTATTAGCCTTATTGATGATGGCCATGGCCGAGTGGGGTGTACCCAAGGCCGAGCAAACCGCCAAACAACTGCGTTCGCATGCTATATACGGCGGCGATGTATACAGCGCCAAGCAAGGCGTGTGGGCCAAAGATGGTGATGTTTTCGTCAATATTGAGGATGTTGACCAACAAGGGCAACTCAATGGCGTGCGTATGTATCACTTTGATAAAGACTTAGAGCTGGAAAAGATCACCTTTGCTGATCGAGCGCTTTATCGCGAAGGTGGCTGGATGCTGCGTAAAGTCAAAGAATTACATGTTGATGCGGCACAAATTAGAGAAAGCTTCGCCGAAGAACAATTTTACGACTCACAGCTCACCGCTGAAAAATTAGGAGTGGTGTCGGTGAAGCCCGAAACCTTGTCATTCAAAGGGCTGTGGTCTTACTTGCAGTATTTGCAGCACAACGACCAAGACACCACCGCTTACGAGTTGGCATTGTGGCGCAAGATTATGCAGCCCGTGTCTTTGGCAGTGATGCTGCTTGTGGCGCTGTCATTTATTTTTGGGCCGCTGCGCACCGTAACCATGGGTGCGCGTATTGTGATGGGGGTGGTCACAGGTATTGCTTTCCACCTGACCGACCGTATCTTCGGCCCTATTGTGACGGTGTATCAGATCCCCGCATTCGTGGGTGCGGTGCTACCGAGCATGTTGTTTATTATCTTCTCAAGCTATCTACTGAAGCGGCGCAATTAAACGCCGCTTGCTGTGCTTAATCTAGAGCTTGGTAAATTCTCTTGTTGTCTTCTTTGCTTAAGGTAACCACTTCACAGCCCGATAAGTAGTCCTGCAGGGCGCGTTTGTTTTTTATATCAACCAAGACCAAGATATTGCCTAAGCCAAGTAACGCGCACAGGCTGCGCCATGCGCTTTGCCAAAAGCCTGGAAGGCTGCCATCGAGCCGGCGCACTTGCATACGCCATGCACGCATACCGATTGTTTGCCCACTCTTACTCCAGAAGTAGCCAAAAAAGCTTAGGCTTACTAAGACTAAAAGCACATCACGGAGCACATAGAGAAGGGTATTTTGTTGAATCAACGCCGCCACATCTTCCGCCTCACCTAAGCTCAACCAACCTAGCGAGATAGCGCCTTGTACAACAAGTAAGTACACCACCGTGGTCAGCATGGCAAATGCGATAACCACAAGGCCATCATAAATTAATGAGGCGATACGTCGGGCAAACCCAGTGCGTGCATAATCAGCAGACATGACAACATTCCTAAGCGATAAAATCGGCGACAGTGTAGCAAACCCCCTGCACAAAGGCGACGCTCTTAGTGCTCGCTCGACAAGGTGGTCAGACCTGCTATAGTCAGTGACATAACTCCACTGCCGCACTGTGAGAAAAATAAATGAATAACAACAGCCTAGCAGATACACACTCGGTATTTAATCAACCCAAGCCGTTAGCGAATTACAATGCCTTTAGCGCCGATAAGGTGCTGCAATACTGGTTAACGCGGTTCGGTGGCAGTTGGGGCGCGCCCATGCTTTGCAACTTTGGCGAAGGCATAGGTGGGCCACTATTAGAGGCCGGCTTCCTTGCTAATAAGCACCTTCCCGAATTTGTTAGTCATAGCCGTTTTGGTGAGCGCATTGATCAAGTCGATTATCACCCCGCTTATCATCAACTGATGCGCCATGCAGTGCAAAGTGGTCACTGTGCGCTACCTTGGTTGGAAAGTAAAAGCGGGGCGCATGTGGTGCGCGGGGCGCTGGCTTTTTTACACAGCCACGCCGACCCAGGCTCGGGCTGCCCGTTAACCATGACTTTCGCCAGCGTTCCAGCAATCGCGGTACAAAAAGAGGTGGCCGATCGATGGCTGCCCAAGATTCTGTCTCGTCACTATGATGAAAGCAATAAGCCTTGGTATGAAAAGCAAGGCGTGACCATAGGGATGGCAATGACCGAAAAACAAGGTGGCAGTGATGTGCGAGCAAACACCACCTATGCCACTCCTGTAGCTGCGGGTGGGCCGGGGCAATTGTATGAGATTGTGGGTCATAAGTGGTTTTGCTCGGCGCCGATGTGCGATGGCTTTTTGGTGTTAGCCCAGGTAGAGCAACAGCTTTCATGCTTTTTAGTTCCCCGTTGGCGCGAGGATGGCAGCAAGAACCCAATGCATATCCAGCGCCTTAAGAATAAGTTAGGGAATCAATCTAACGCCAGCTCCGAGGTGGAATTTCGCGGTGCTCATGGGTGGCTATTGGGTGAGCCCGGGCGCGGCATCGCCACCATCATTCAAATGGTGGCTTTAACGCGCTACGACTGCATGCTGGGCTCTTCGGCACTGATGGCGCAAGCAGCGAAAGAAGCGATTTGGCATACCCATGAACGCCAGGCCTTTGGCAAAGGTCTACACAAGCAACCGCTTATGCGCAACGTATTAGCAGATTTAGCCATTGAGGCCGAGGCTGCTTTGGCTATCTCTATGCGTATCGCTAATGCATTAGATAACCAAGATGATCACCACCATCGAGCGTTAGTACGCAGCGCCACCGCAATCGGCAAGTATTGGATTTGCAAGCGCGCCGTACAACATACCTATGAAGCCATGGAGTGTGTCGGTGGGGTGGGGTATGTAAACGACAATGTGCTCAGCCGTTTGTATAAAGAAGCCCCGGTGAACGCCATTTGGGAGGGCTCGGGCAATGTGCAGTGTTTAGATTTATTGCGGGTGCTGAATAAAGAGCCGGATACGCTAAAGGCCTTACTGCGAGAATTAGAGCAGGCAAAGGGCCAGTATGCGCAGTTCGATGAGCGGTTAGAACAATTGCAGGTCCAGCTTGGTGATAAAGGGGCGATTGAAATACATGCGCGGCAAATCATGGAAAGCTTAGCCCTGCTTTGGCAGGGCGCAACCTTGCTTATTTACGGCGACCCCTTAATTGCCGATGCCTTTGTGCACTCACGTTTAGCACCCCAAAGCCACCATCAATATGGCACACTCAATGAAAATGTTGATATGCAGGCAATTATTAAACGCTTTATGCCTAAGTGCTGAATAAACATCCATGCTCATGCTTGGTTGTTTATTCAGCAGTTGACACATTAATAACATAAAACGCTTGCCGCGCTTTTCATTCTTTGTATAATGCACGGCATAGAGATGAAGGCAGATAAACAAAGCCTTTGCTCTGAAGTGGTTTTTCTTTATCTTCTCGTTGAGAAGGTCAAAGAAAAAAGATGCCAGTGTGATGGAATTGGTAGACATGACGGATTCAAAATCCGTTGCCTTCGGGCGTGGCGGTTCAAGTCCGCCCACTGGTACCACTTTTGATAACCCTAGCCGATTGGCTAGGGTTTTTTTATGCCTGAAATTTGAAAATTACATTGATAACTCCTGTATAAATCTAGCGCATTTCCATTATTAGAGCTTCTTTAACTCCACGTGCTTTGGAAGGCATGTTCGCTATAAGTTTTTAAACCACATTTATCATGTCCATCATAAACCCATAAAGAGTTTAAACAGACAGTATTAGGTAAAAACTAAACGAATGTTTTGGGTACACTTAAAATGAACACTGATGAGCTAACCAGTAGCATTTCACTATCCATTTTCAAAAACTGAAAATGATAATGCGTTGATTGCTAGCGGATTAGCTGAAGCCGTGATTTTCGACCAACATAGAATGTGTCTTGCGAACCAAGATGACCTGGGTGCATCGTTTCAATTTCATCACAAGCCTCATCATCGTTCTTTTTCTTTTCGAGTGCCGCAACCTGAGCATCCGTAAGGATAATGCCTTCTTGGGCGACTTTTGCTTCCAATGCTTTCAGGCGTCTTTTGAAGTTTTCCAAATCGTGACGCAGCCAAATTGAACGAACACCACTGGCAGAAACGAACACGCCTTGTTTGCGCAACTCGTTACTGGTTCTAACCTGACCGTGAGCGGGGTATTCAACCGCGTACTCTGTGACAGCATTTTCAGTTTCTTCATCGACACGGTTCTTTAAGTTTGGCGCTCTGCGTGATTTATCAATCAGCGCATCAATGCCGCCACCTTCGACCAATTCTTGATATCGATAAAACGTGTCTCGCGAAACACCCATTACTTTGCAGGCCTTTGACACATTGCCAAGTTCTTCAGCCAGATTGAGTAATCCAGCTTTGTGTTTAATGATTGGGTTGTTAGTATGAAGCATGAGAGTTACCTCTTTGTTTGTTTTGATTAAAGATTCAGCACCTTTATCGAAACGGGTAACTCTCAACTTTTCAAGAAGCTTTGTCAGATCTGTTCGGAACTAATTCAATTAAAATGGGGGGGACCATTACTGAAGTAAAAAGTCGTTTCATATCGGCTACACCGCCCATTTTTTAAATACTAAATTTGTATTAATCAGCATCCCGACATTCTTCGCTAGTTAGCTCAATTTCAATAGTAGTATGTGATAACTCAAACTCTTGCAGCGCGTTGGATACATTTTCTTTAAGTTCGAGGTATTCAGCTTTCGACTCAAACCGACTAACGACATGAACTGTCGCGACATGGTGCTCACCATCTAGTGACCAGATATGCAGGTGATGCAGGTCGCTCACAGCATCAAGTTCAAGTAGTTTATCAGTTACCTTTTGTAAAAGAGTGTTGTCTGGTGACGCCTGAAAAAATAGCTTCATGGTGCTGATGAGGTTTCGGATAACGTTGAACAGAATGAATAGCGTAAATCCGATGGAAAGAACTGGATCCAGAACGGGCCAATCTTTGAACTGCATAACAATAGCGACAATGAGTACCGCTACCCAACCTAAAACGTCTTCGAGTAAATGCCAGTTCAGAACTTTTTCATTCAACGATTTACCACTATGTAATTTATAAGCGGCGAAGCCATTGACCAGTACGCCAAGAATAGCCAGTGCAATCATGCCTTCTGTTTCTGGCATTTCTGGATTACTCAGCCGTGGCACTGCTTCATAAAGGATCCAGACAGAACCAACGATTAAAACAATGCCGTTTATCAGCGCCCCAAGTAAACTCAGCCGCCGATAGCCATAGGTAAACTCTTTGGTCGCGCTTTTAGTGCCTAGTTTATTCAGAAGCCACGCACTGCCAATTGACAATGTGTCACCTAAGTCATGCACGGCATCCGCCATAATAGCGGTACTGTTTGTTAACCATCCTCCAATGAACTCGATGATAGTGAAGCCAAAGTTAAGGAAAAAAGCCCAGCCAATTTTTTCTGAGCTATGGGAATGTGAGTGCCCCATACATACTCCTGTCGTGCCCCGGTTTTATCCAGGGCATTGTTGTTTTACTGTTTATCCGCTTTCCTGTGCACCAATTGGTATAAGCTTGGGAGCACGAACAGTGTAAGTAAAGTCGATGAGATAATGCCGCCGATAACTACCGTCGCGAGCGGGCGTTGAACTTCAGCACCGGTGCCTGTGTTCAGTGCCATGGGCACAAAGCCAAGACTTGCTACCAGGGCAGTCATCAAAACGGGACGAAGCCTGACTATTGCCCCCTCAATGATAGCGGTGTACAGATCGCCTTTTTCAAACCACAACTGCCTGATAAAGGCGAGCATGACTAAACCATTTAATACGGCAACGCCTGACAATGCGATAAATCCTACACCGGCAGAAATAGACAGCGGCATACCCCGAATCCACAGTGCAAGTACGCCCCCAGTCAGTGCCAGCGGCACACCGGTGAAGATGATTAAAGCATCCTTCACAGAACTAAATGCAAGAATAAGAATGCCGACGATGAGTGCCAGCGTTACCGGTACCACCCAGGACAGCCTCTTACTTGCCGATTCCAACTGTTCGAACGTTCCGCCATATTCCAGCCAGTAGCCATCTTGTAGTTTCAAGTCTTCATTCAACGTAGCCTGCAACTCTGCGACAAAACTACCGAGATCGCGCCCGCGAACGTTGGTTGTAACGACCACGCGGCGTTTGCCATTTTCCCGACTGATTTGTGCTGGCGCGGGTTTGACTTCTAATGTGGCCACCTCCTGTAGAGGCACATATCCATCGGGTGTCGGGACTGGCAGTACCTTTAGTTTTTGAACGTTGCGTCGTAGTTGCTCCGGAAGGCGAATTACCAGTTTAAAGCGCCGATCACCTTCATAGATCAAGCCTGTTTGCTGACCACCAATACTGGTCGAAACCAGAGATTGGATGTCGTCTATATTTAGGCCATAGCGCGCCATCACTTCACGTTTGGGAATGACCGATAGCATAGGCAGACCGTCTACCTGTTCAACGCGGGTATCCGCTGCGCCAGGTAAGCCTTTCGTCAGTGATGCAACTGAATTTGCTGATGCCAGTAATGTATCCAGGTCATCACCAAATACTTTAATCGCAACATCGGCTCTGACACCGGAAATTAACTCGTTAAAGCGCATCTGGATAGGCTGCGTAAACTCGTAGTTATTGCCCGGTATTGCAGTGACTGCTTTCTCAAGCTCTTCAATGAGCTGTGATTTAGGCTTATCCGGGGTGGGCCACTCAGAGCGTGGCTTGAGCATGACAAAGGTGTCGGCGACATTCGGTGGCATAGGGTCTGTGGCTACCTCTGGCGTCCCCACTTTGGCGTATACTTTGTCAACTTCTTCAAAGTCGGTGATGGTTTTTTCGAGGAGCTCCTGCATTTCAACAGACTGCTCTAATCCCGTGCCTGTAATACGTAATGCATGCAGCGCGATATCACCCTCATCAAGCTGTGGTATAAACTCAGAGCCTAATGTAGAGGCAAGCCATGAGCAACCAACAACCAGAGCCAACGCGCCTGTCAAAATAAGCGACTTGAACTTAAGCACCCACTCAAGTGCTGGTCGATAAATGGCTTTCGCGCCGCGGATAATGATGCTCTCCTTTTCGCTGATTTTTCCGCGCATAAATACCGCGATCGCAGCAGGCACAACAGTGAGTGATAACACCATCGCACAAAGCAATGCGATTACCACAGTTGTTGCCATGGGGTGAAACATTTTCCCTTCTACGCCAGAAAGGGTAAATATAGGAAAGTACACTGCGGTGATGATACCCACGCCAAACAAGCTGGGGCGGATAACTTCAATAGTGGCGTCTTTGACTTCCTGCAAGCGTGCCTTAAGCGCCAGTGTGCCACCTTGCTGTTTTTGCGCTTCTGAGAGCCTGCGGATACAGTTCTCCACAATGATGACAGCGCCGTCCACAATCAGACCAAAGTCCAGCGCCCCGAGACTCATCAGGTTGGCAGAGACACCCCGCTGAACCATGCCGGTAATAGTCATCATCATCGCGATTGGGATAACAGCCGCCGTAATGAGGGCGGCACGGATGTTTCCTAACAGTAAAAACAGAATAACGATAACCAGCAGTGCGCCTTCCAGCAGGTTTTTTTGTACCGTCTGGATGGCTTTGTCTACCAGCGTGGTGCGGTTATATACCACCTCAGCCTGAACCCATTGTGGCAATGACGTTTGTATTTGCTGAAATTTATCATTGGTGAATGCTGCAACTTCACGCGAGTTTTCTCCCACCAACATCATCACGGTGCCCATCACGGTTTCTTTGCCGTTTCGGGTTGCTGCCCCTGTGCGCAGCTCTTTGCCCAGTCCCACTTCGGCGACATCTTTGACTAAAACAGGCACGGAACCTTTACGTCCGACAACAACGTTCCTGATATCCTCAATTGCTTTTAACTGGCCCGGTGAGCGAACTAACAATTGTTCGCCATTGTTCTCTATATACCCGGCTCCAGCATTGTCATTGTTGCTTACCAACGCTTTGCGGATATCTGCCATAGTCACACCCATTTCCAGCATCTTCGCTGGATAAGGCATGACGTGATATTGCTTGTCGTACCCCCCAATGGTGTTCACTTCCACCACGCCCTTAACCTGAGCCAGTTGTGGTTTGATTATCCAGTCCTGAACTTCACGAAGTGCCATAGGCGTAACGGGCGAGCCGTCCGGCATTTGGGCGCCGTCTTTCGCTTCCAGCGTGTAAACGAAGATTTCACCCAGTCCTGTTGCAATCGGTCCCATCTCAGGTTCCAGTCCGGGTGGCAGAACGCTTTTCAGCGTTGCCAACCGCTCATCGATAAGGTTCCGCGCAAAGTAAATGTCAGTTCCTTCTTCAAATACCACGGTGATCTGAGAAAGTCCGTAACGTGAAATTGACCGCGTATAGGACAAATTGGGTAGACCATACAACGCAGTTTCAACCGGAAAGGTGATCCGCTGTTCGGCTTCAAGTGGCGAATAACCTGGTGCTTCCGTGTTTATCTGAACCTGAACATTAGTAATGTCCGGCACCGCATCTATCGGTAGCCGCTGATAACTCCATATGCCAATGCCTATGATGACAAGCACCAGGGTTAACAGCAGGTAACGCCGCTCGACTGAGAGGCGAACAATATTATCTATCATTTGTCTCTCCCTATTAGTGCGCGTGCGATGCGCCGGATTTTTGTATATCCGCTTTGATTAAGTAGCTGTTGTCGACAACATACGTTTGTCCGGCGGATAGCCCTGCGACGACTTCGGAAAAGTTGTCGTCCTGCAATCCTAAGATTACAGGTGTTGCCTGATAGGCATTGCCTTCTTTCAGGAACACAACGGGCCTATTGTTCAGGGTTTGAATGGCGCGATTTTCGATTTTTACCGGCACCGTTTTTTGTTGTGAGTCGACAATGCCTGTAACTAAATCGCCGGGAGAGAGCAGACCATCCTTGTTCACCACTTTTACCAGTGCTAGCTGGTAGGGTTGCCCTTCGTGAGAAGGAATAATGCTGGTAATTGTGCTCTCGAGTTGACGACCATTTGCGATAATGTGAACAGATTTACCTTCAGCAATCTGACTGCGCTGAGATGGAAACACCTTTAATTCCGCCCAAAGCACTGAGGTATCAACAATCGTAAAAAGTGGTGTTGTGCGGGTAAGCTCTCCAATATTCAGGTTGCGCGATACCACAATGCCATTGATTGGGGCTTTCACATCGAAAGACTGGAGGCTGTCATTCGACTGCACCTGCGCCATTGTCTCGCCGGCTTTCACGGTCTGCCCAATATCAGTAAAGAGCTGTTCTACAATTCCCGTAAACCGGGCATGAACCTCGGCACGCTGTTGTGGCGGTATAGTCAGCTGACCATAAACCTCGGTGTGCTTTTTTATTTCACCGCCTGTAGCGACGTTTGTGGTTACGCCAGTCTGGCTGGAATACGCATCATCTATTTCAGTTCGGGCTTCGTGCTTTTTCCAATCCCACGAAAAGCTATTTTCACCCAGTAACAGTGTAATATTGGCGACAAATGAGTGCGGCTCAGCGATAAAACTTGTGGATCTGAGCCCATTTTCATAGCTTTCAAAATGGATCTTGTCCTGACGTCCTCCCATCCGATTGAGTGTGACGTTAAGTGCGTCAGGCGGCAGCGGCTGTGAGCTATCAACTCTTTCGGCAAGTAGATATGCTCCCTCTTTCGTATCCTGAATGCGTAATGTCAACGATACGCTGCTATTGGTAAATGTTTTCGATTCAGCCGCATGGGAGTGTTCGCCACTTGCTGCGGCATTGGCATCTGTAAGACACAGTAGTAGTAAGATGATAAAAAATAGTTTATTCATGGGTTGTCCGGAATTTTTTAGTAGATGAAGCCTGACCGGATAGTCCGGTCCACTGCTCAATGAGTGACTGGTTCACTAACGCGCTTTCGCTCAATTCGATGACCTTTGCACGTGCGCGTATCAACGCATCTCTGGATGCAATCCAGTCCTGGTAGCTGTATGCCCCTCGCTGGTAACCTTCGAGCACAAGTGTGGTAGCTGCTTCAAGGTCGGGCAACACGGTATCGTTGATATGCTTTACAGCATCAATGGAGAAATTGAGGTATTGCTGCGCTTTAAACAGTAGTGCTTTTATCTCCAGTATCTGAGTGTCTCTGGCAATTACCGCGGCTTCTTTCTTCGCCAAGGCAGCCCGAGAAGCACCTTGGTTTCTTTGTTCAGCGAAAAGCGGTATGGATACAGCAGCAACAACAGACGTATCCTGAACCGCCTGAGAGCGCCGCACACCAATACGCCATGAGATATCAGCACTGGCATTACTTTCTACCAGCTTTTGTTCAGCCTCTTTCACATTGATAGCTTGGGTGAGTCGTTCCACATTTGCTGATTCAAGAAACTGTTGATAAACAGCTGAATACTGCCGTTTTGCGGGAAGGGTACTGAGTGAACCCGATACTTTATCGATTGTCTCAGCATCTCCCTGCCAAAATAGTACAAGTGACTGTTTGGCAATAACCAGAGCCGTTTCAGCGGATGCTTTGTCGACTTTGGCCTGATTGAGAGCGGCTCTGGCGCGCAGAAATTCCGCTTTATTGGTTGCGCCTTTCTCAACGCGCTGTTTCACAATAGATAAGGCTTCATCAGCGAGAGAAACAGACGTTTGTGCCAATGTCAGCCGTTCTTTTGCTGCGAGTGTTTTTACATAGTGCCGGGTCAGTTCGCTTAACAGTTTGAGCGAAGTAACATAGCGTTCTGACTGTAACAGGGATAAATTGGCATCTGCCAAAGATACCCTTGCATTTCGCTTCCCTCCCATCTCAAAGACAGAGGAAAGTGAAACTGTCAGTTCAGCATCACTAATGCCTGATGCATCTCCTGAACCGAGCAGGTTTTCTGCTTCAACGCCAACGTGATAAGCCGGAGTGAGATTAGCCAGCGTTCTATCTGCCTCTGTAGCAGTGAGCAGCGACTGATATCGCTGTAACTCCGGATGTTGCTGCAACGTCAGGCGTGCCGCTTGTTCGAGCGTTATTGTTTTGCTCATTGCAGTGGTTGATATGAATAGCAACACACTATTCACGACCACAGTGAACACACGCTTGCGCGCATGCGAAAAAAAAGAGTTCATATTGTAAATCCTGGTCAGTAACTAAATAGGTAAAAAATGACTAGGATTTAGGCTCTAGGAGGACGGTCGATACCGGATTGTAAATGAGACGGAGGGAAAGGACGATACGCAGCTAGTGCCATCTCGCCAAATTTTCCTAAATGGCTATCAGTATTTTTGAATAATACGATATGCGTAAAATGCCCGTGACAGGAACAGCAGTGGTCACAGTTGTCTGCGCCAGCTTCGTCTGCAGAATTATTATCTGGCTGACATACACTGGAGTCCTGAACACACAGTTCATGGTGTGACTCTGAAGCGTTTTCGAAGAAGTTATCAAAAGCAAACGCATCTGAGGCAAACAAAAACAACTGTGCAAACAGCATCAGGGCGGTAATCACCACCTTGCTGTTAGCTCTGTTGTTTTGATGCGATTTCATCGCGTTCCTCGTTCTATTGCCTGCATTAACCTATTAGCTTTAGCGCCGGAGATCAAGAGAAGGCGCAAGTCATATTGAATTTTGTGGACTTGTGGACATTACAACAAGCTAGTATGCACAAACAAGTGCGTTCAGTAAACACTGTGGTTGCCAAACTTTTAGTCATACATTTGTGACTTAGCTTTTACTCGCTGGAAACGGTATTCGAACTATTTAAGGATTACTGGGGCACGCATCAGTGCACATAACGCAGATATACACGCATGCAGTAAAACAAAGGCCTCATGAAGTGAGAAGCCCTCTATATTGAGAGCGCAGAGGGTGACTTTTTTATTGTTACCCCATTGGACGGCTCAGTTTACTTAGCGGTTGACTCGCCAATTTTAGTAACCGCTTGATCTTTCAAGCGGTTTGCAAAAATCCCGAACATCTTCATATAAATCCGTGTACCAGTGGTACATGGTTTGGTACACACCAAAAAGATTCCCAACCATCTGAAACCAAATTGCTTTTAGTCTATCCAGATTGTCTTATAGGCTGACTCACTATTATTGTTTTATCGTGTCGATTTCGGGCAGTTAAAAATTATAGAAAACATACTCTCAGCGCCGCAATAAGCACTGCTACACAGTGGTGCACTTAACTCAAATAGGGTGATTAAAGGTGGCAATTCATCCGAACTAAGTTACTCTATTAGCGGGACAAATAATAAAAAAGGAAGCAATAACAATGACTCGGGTGTTTAGTGCGGTGGTATTGGCGACGGTCATTCTCGGTGGCTGTACTAGCGTTCCACAACAGGCGATTACCGCAAATCAGCAAGTCTCGAAAGGCATCGCCGCGATTGGGGATAATGGTTTGGCCATGGTGGATGCGTGGGAGCACTCTGCTTATGCGATGCTTGATGAGCGCTGGCATAAGGTGTATGCCAAAGCAGAGCAAAATTACCGTGGCAAACGACAGCTGGCTGATAATGATAATCTCAACTCACAGCAACGTGAAGATGTGGCTGGTTTGGCGGCCCTTATCCGCACGCAAGTGCGAGGCAGCATTAACGATGAAGCCGATAGGATGCGTCGCACTATTCATGGCAATGTGCAAGCAACCCTTGAAGCGAATGAAAGTATCACCGAGTTACTTATTAGCGCTAATTCGGTATTGAGTTTGCAGCAAAGCGCCATAAAGGAGGTGGGTGATTTGCTGCCGATCCCGCCAACAATTAGCACCTTTATTGATAAATCATTACAAAGCGCAGGCCTTTAATAACAGGATAGAATAATGAGCCTAAACGATTTAAGAGGCGAGTTCGCCGACGATATCGCCCAGATTGCCGCTGATTTAAGCAATTCCTTACCCATGTCGAAGCCACAACTTCGTAGTGCCTTTAGTGATGATGAACTAAAAGAGCTGCATGAGATGATTGCGGCTGTGCATCAGGCCACTTCAGAGCATGATAAGCAGTTGGTATTAGCAGATAATGCTAAAAGTGTGTTGGCGTTGTTAAAAACCCTTGGTGTGGGGGTATAGCCTCCTATTAGAGCGCTCAGTGGCAAAGCTTGGGGCTACCAAGGTACTTTGCCAATGAGCATATCCTTAAACATGACCCAGTCGCCAATCAAGCTGTAAACTGGATGGCGAAAGGTAGCAGGGCGATTTTTCTCGAAAAAGAAATGACCCACCCATGCAAAGCCGTAACCGGCCACAGGCATCGCCCACAACCAAATGTAGCTGCCGCTGAACACAGCAAAGCCTAATATCGCCAGCACCACTAAACTGCCGATAAAATGTAAACGTCGGCACACAGGGTTTTCGTGCTCTTGTAAGTAATAAGGGTAAAACGTTTTAAAGCTATTAAAGTTCTTTTTATCAATTGCTTGGGGCATATTCTTCTCCAATGCGGCTATGACTTTAGCCTAGCTTTATTTTTGCATTAAGGACAACAGTTCTTTCCTTAGTTGTTTTAGTTATATCTGATAACGACCCTAAATTGCCCCCGGGATGGCGTGATAGTGGGCAGATCCGTTACACTTAGTCTATTACAAGTCCGTTGTTCGTAAGTTGGTGGATATGCCCATGCGTCATGAAATCTGGCAGCAGCTCAGAGAAGAAGCAAATCAAGTTGTAACTAAAGAGCCATTATTGGCCTCGCACGTATACTCGTGTGTGCTTAATCATGAATGCCTTGGCTCGGCGCTAAGCTTTATCGTGGCCAACAAACTCGCCGATGCGGTGGTGTCAGCGTTTACCATTCGCGAGCTATTTGACCAAGCGTTTGTGGACTGCGATACCATGCTGACTCATGTAGCAAACGATATTAAAGCCGTTCGCGATCGTGACCCGGCGGTGGATACTTATTTAACGGTGATCTTAAACCTTAAAGGCTTTCACGCCATTCAAGCGCACAGGTTGGCTCATTGCTTGTGGCGTCAAGGGCGCATTGAGCTGGCTCGTTTTATACAAAGCCGCTGCTCAGAGGTGTTTGGTGTTGACATTCACCCCGCGTGCCGTGTTGGTCACGGCATCATGTTTGACCATGCGACAGGCATTGTTATTGGTGAGACAGCGGTGATTGAAGACAATGTGTCTATTTTGCAGTCGGTCACTTTAGGCGGTACAGGTAACGAGTCTGGCGATCGCCACCCTAAAATTCGTGCCGGGGTGCTGATTGGTGCCGGGGCGAAAGTTCTGGGCAATATTGAAGTGGGTGAGGGTGCGCGTATTGGTGCCGGCTCGGTAGTATTGAGCTCAGTGCCGCCGCATATGACCGCCGTTGGCGTTCCCGCTAAATTGGTGGGCAAACCGGACTGTCCTTGTCCAGCGGAAAGCATGAATCAAAACTTTTTAGATGACGAACAAGAGAATCAATCGCATACTAGTGCCATGTTGTAGTGGCACTAGAGTGAAAAGGGATGAATAAACAACTTGTTATAACTGCACTGGGGGCATTCTCGTTGGGCTTCGGAGGCGGTTATATAGTGTTCTTCGAGCCATCACCCGTGCCAGCAACGCAGCCCGCACCATCAAGTGATGCTCAACTTGTAACTCATCCCCCTCAGCTCGCGGCGCTGCCTGAATCACCTCAAATAGCAGTAAAA
Source organism: Pseudoalteromonas sp. CO325X (assembly GCF_004208955.1). Lineage (NCBI taxonomy): Bacteria > Pseudomonadati > Pseudomonadota > Gammaproteobacteria > Alteromonadales > Pseudoalteromonadaceae > Pseudoalteromonas > Pseudoalteromonas sp. CO325X. The sequence continues at coordinate 88,082 of NZ_SGPG01000032.1, read as the reverse complement.
AAACAGCAGCTGCCACCCGCTACCGATACGCTAGAGGTCGCCCCCGAACAACCCCAAGGTGCCGCTAACAGTACCAGCGACATTGATACTTTACGCCGCGAATTGGCGGCCGCTAAGCAAACCATTGCTACCTACAAGCATATTCTAGACGCGCCCAGTGACATGGAGGCCGAACTTAAAGAGCGATTTACCAATCAAGAGCGGGACGAAGCTTGGGCCTATGAAGTTGAGACCAAAGTGAGTGACTTTGTTTACAGCCAAGGGTTGGCGTACAAGATTAAACTCGATACCGCCCAATGTAAGCAAACGGTTTGTCGCCTGCAGTTCTCAGCCCAAGAAGACGTAGAACTCGACCCGCGTGACGATTGGCACAATATTCAAAATACTCTTATGGAACAGCCGTGGTGGCAGCAGTTTCACCGCACCAATTCGCGCAGCTCTGAAGCGGGTCTTAATCTTTGGGTTGAACGCCTACCACCGTCGTCGTAACCTCACCATCGGCCACGCGCGTATGCAGTGTTTGGCCCGGTTGTACTTGCTGTACTGACTTAATAATTCCCGAGTCGGCGCGCGTAATGCTGTAGCCGCGCCCAAGTACGGCCAAAGGGCTGATGCTATCAAGGCGAGTAGCGAGGTGGCTCAGTTCGCTTTGGGCGCGATAGAGTTGTTCTTTTTGGCTTGCCACTAGACGGCTCGATAGTTGCTGCAATTGATATTTGGCGCTGGCTACCCGTTGTGCTGGGTTGGCGCGTTGCAAACGCATACTAAGCTCGCCAAGGTGCTGTTGCTGGTGGTTAAAACGCTGCTCCATGGCGCGGTGTAGACGCATTTGCAACTCATCTAAACGCTGCTGCTGTTGCATCAACTGATTAGCTGGATGCTGGTGTGATAAACGGCTTTGTAGTTGCTGCAATTGCTGTTGATAGGCCGCTAAGCGGTGTCGCCATGCGCTGTGTAGCTGCTGCTTTTTATGCGCTAAAAACTGCTTAATTTGTTCGCTATCGGGACTCACTAACTCGGCCGCCGCCGAGGGGGTCGCCGCACGTATATCAGCAACAAAATCGCTGATAGTGGTGTCTATTTCATGACCCACGGCACTGATCACAGGTAATTCACTGGCAAAAATAGCGCGAGCCAATTGCTCGTGATTAAAGCACCACAAGTCTTCTAAGCTGCCGCCACCGCGTCCGACAATTAATACATCAACCTCTTTGCGGGCATTGGCTAGAGCAATTTTATCGATGATCCCTTGATGGGCACTATCACCTTGCACTTGGCAAGGGTAAATAACCACTTCAAGCTGCGGTGCGCGGCGCTTTAATACGGTTAAAATATCCTTTATAGCGGCCCCAGTGCTGGACGTGACAACACCTACTTTATTGATGCTGCTAGGCAATGGCTTTTTGTAACTAGAGTTAAATAGCCCTTCACTAGCCAAGCGCATTTTTAAGGCTTCGAACTGTTGTTTAAGCAGCCCCTCGCCAGCGGCTTCCATGCGCTCGACGATGACTTGGTAGTCACCGCGCGGTTCATACAATGAGACTCGTGCATGTACTTGCACTTGGTCGCCATTCTTTGGGCGAATTTGTGCATAGCGGTTGTTGCCGCGCCACATCGCTGCGCGTACTTGGGATTTATCGTCTTTTAAGGAGAAGTACCAATGTCCAGAAGCGGGGGCAACAAAGTTAGAAATTTCACCATTGAGTACTATACTGGCAAAGCCACGTTCTAACACGGTTCGGATTTCGCGGTTTAGGCGCGATACGGTGTATACGGCAGCTGGCGTATTAGCGTGGGGTTGTGAATACATAGAACGACCCAAGAGAGCGAAAAAGTTGTCGCCACTTTATCATAAATAAACGGCGAATTTTATTTACTCGCCCTATTATCGCTGATAAAATGCCGCCGCAACTCCATCCAATCACCAATTCGTGAGAAGTTGCCAATGCTTAGGATCGCTAAAGAAGCTCTTACCTTTGACGACGTACTTTTAGTACCTGGTCATTCTACTGTTCTACCGCACACAGCGGACCTTACCACTCGCCTTACTCGCGGCATTAAGCTGAACCTCCCGCTTGTTTCTGCATCTATGGATACAGTGACTGAAGCGCGTTTAGCCATTGCTCTAGCGCAAGAAGGTGGACTGGGCTTTATTCACAAAAACATGACCATCGCCGAACAGGCGGCCAATGTACGTAAAGTAAAAACGTACGAGGCAGGGGTTGTGTCGCAACCTGTGACCGTACCAGCGGACCTGACTATCGCTGATGCACAAGCACTGGCGATTGAGAAAGGCTTCTCTGGTTTCCCGGTGACCGACAAAGACAATAACCTTCAGGGTATTGTTACCAGCCGTGATATGCGTTTTGAAACTCAGCTGAGTAAGCCTGTTTCTAGCGTGATGACCAAAAAAGAAGACCTTGTTACGGTAAGCGAAAATGCTGATCGTGACCAGATCCTCGGGCTGATGCACGAGCACCGCATTGAGAAAATCCTAGTTGTTGATGACGCTTTTAAACTGAAAGGCATGATCACAGTGAAGGATTACCAAAAAGCCATGGACAAACCAAACGCCTGTAAAGATGAGCAAGGTCGCTTACGCGTCGGTGCTGCGGTGGGTGTGGGTGCTGGTACTGACGAGCGCATCGCTGCACTGGTTGAAGCCGGTGTTGATGTGCTACTCATCGATACCTCACATGGCCACTCGCAAGGGGTTATTGACCGTGTCAAAGAAACGCGTGCAGCTTACCCAGATTTACAAATCGTTGCTGGTAACGTAGCGACAGCTGAAGGCGCTATTGCCCTTGCTGATGCTGGCGTGGATGCCGTGAAAGTGGGCATCGGCCCAGGCTCTATCTGTACTACGCGTATCGTGACTGGTTGTGGCGTACCCCAAATTACCGCTATTTCAGATGCTGTTGAGGGCCTTAAAGGACGTGATATTCCTGTTATTGCCGATGGGGGGATTCGCTTCTCAGGCGATATTGCTAAAGCGCTGGTTGCCGGTGCATCGTGCGTCATGGTGGGGTCAATGCTTGCCGGTACTGAAGAGTCGCCAGGCGAGGTTGAGCTATATCAAGGACGCTACTATAAATCTTACCGTGGCATGGGCTCATTAGGTGCGATGGACCAAAAAGAAGGGTCGTCAGATCGCTATTTCCAAACTTCGAAAGAAGCCGAGAAATTGGTACCAGAAGGCATCGAAGGCCGCGTGGCTTACAAAGGCCCGATTGGCAATATCATCCACCAACAAATGGGGGGTCTGCGCAGCTCCATGGGCCTAACTGGCTCGGCCTCCATTGAAGAGATGAACACTAAGCCACAGTTTGTACGCGTTACCTCGGCCGGTATGGGCGAGTCGCACGTACACGATGTGCAAATTACTAAAGAAGCGCCCAACTACCGCCTAGGCTAGGCGCGAAAACGGTGCACTCAGGGCTAGCAACTGCTAGCCCTGCTTAATTTCGGTTAGCGTAAAGGGCCTGGTTGCACTGGGTCCGCCATCATTTAATTTAGATGAGACAGCAATGAGCAAAGACATCCATGATTCCCGTATATTGATCCTCGACTTTGGTTCGCAGTACACCCAGCTGATCGCCCGCCGCGTGCGTGAAATAGGCGTTTACTGTGAATTATGGGCGTGGGATGTAACGGAAGAGCAAATTCGTGAATTTAACCCGCAAGGCATCATTTTATCTGGTGGCCCTGAATCTACAGTCGAAGAGGGCAGCCCGCGTGCGCCTGACTACGTATTTGAAGCGGGTGTTCCGGTTCTGGGTGTGTGTTATGGCATGCAAACCATGGCGGCGCAGCTTGGCGGTAAAGTACACGGCTCTGATAAGAAAGAATTTGGCTATGCACAAGTGGAAAAAGTAGGTAACTGTGCCTTGTTTGAAGCCATTGAAGATCACCTTGGCGACAACGGTAACGGTCTGCTTGATGTATGGATGAGCCACGGCGATAAAGTAGAAGAAATTCCCCCTCAGTTTGCTACCACAGCGAGAACAGACACGTGCCCCCATGCAGCGATGTCATGGGAAGAAAAACGTTTTTATGGCGTGCAGTTCCACCCAGAAGTGACTCATACACTTCAAGGCCTGCGTCTGTTAGAGCGCTTTGTGGTTGATATCTGTGGTTGTGAAAAGCTTTGGACACCCGCGCAAATCATCGAGGATGCTGTTGAGCGTATTCGTGAAAAAGTCGGTGACGAAGAAGTGATCTTAGGCCTATCCGGTGGGGTAGACTCGTCTGTCGTGGCGATGCTTATTCATAAAGCCATTGGCGATAAACTAACTTGTGTGTTTGTTGACAACGGCCTGTTACGCTTGAACGAAGGCGAGCAGGTGATGGATATGTTCGGCGACCACTTTGGCCTCAATATCATCAAAATAGATGCCGAAGAGCGCTTTTTGAAAGCCTTAGAAGGGATTGATGAGCCAGAAGCTAAACGTAAAGCCATTGGTTACACCTTTGTTGATGTATTCAATGAAGAAGCGGGCAAACGTGTGAATGCGCAGTGGTTGGCGCAAGGAACTATCTACCCAGATGTAATTGAATCAGCCGCCTCGGCGACCGGTAAAGCCCATGTCATCAAGTCACACCACAATGTTGGTGGTTTGCCAGAAGACATGAAGCTGGGCCTTGTTGAGCCGCTGCGTGAATTGTTCAAAGACGAAGTACGCAAGATAGGCCTTGAGCTGGGTCTTCCTTATGACATGTTGTATCGCCACCCATTCCCAGGCCCAGGCCTAGGTGTACGGGTACTGGGTGAAATTAAGAAAGAGTATTGCGACTTGCTCCGTCGTGCTGATGCTATTTTCATCGAAGAGCTGCACAAGGCGGAGCTTTATCACAAAGTAAGCCAAGCCTTTACGGTGTTCTTGCCAGTGCGCTCGGTCGGGGTGATGGGCGATGCGCGTAAATATGACTGGGTGGTGAGCCTACGTTGTGTTGAAACCATCGACTTTATGACCGCGCGTTGGTCACACTTACCCTATGAATTCCTTGGTAAGGTGTCTAACCGTATTATTAACGAAATCGATGGTATTTCTCGCGTGGTATATGACATCTCAGGTAAGCCGCCAGCGACTATCGAGTGGGAATAGTGGTTTAGCCTCACGGCGAAAGAACAACCATATTAAACCGGCATGCAAGCAATTGCATGCCGTTTGTTTATTTTAAAAGCAGTTAAACCGGGTAAGCGTGATTTTTTCTTTACCTTTTTAAAAACCTCATTATAATGCGTCGACATTGCAGGGGCGTAGTTCCAATTGGTAGAACAGCGGTCTCCAAAACCGACGGTTGGGAGTTCGAATCTCTCCGCCCCTGCCACTTCTTTCTTTTCTAGCTTTGCGCTACACTGGCTCTCGCCAAAACGACTTAATCATTACTATGCATCCAGATATTGCCGATATACTTGCGATTCAACCTGTGCGTTTACGCAGCAGCGACGCAACCGCGCCCGTTGCGCATGTCAATTCGGCCAATGCAGAGCCACTAAACAACACAGTGGCACAAGATATTTTACGCTGCTTGCCACAAGGCGCTGCCGTTTATATTAGTGATGTATCAAGCCCACAAGTAAAGGGGCTGAGCGTCTACTTGCCCGCAGCAAATCTGGCGGTCGCTCAAAAGCAGGCGTTGTGGCAGCAGTTATCGAATGTGATTGACGAGTATAGCCATGCAAGTGAGTGAGCTGTCGTTGGATCATATCCAGGCGGTATGCGTTATTGAAAATGCCTGTCACAGCCACCCGTGGAGCGAAAAGCTGATACGCTCATGCCTAGGTGGGCGTTATTTTAACGCCGGGCTCTATGATGAGGCTGAGCTGGTGGGCTTTTATATAGCCGAGCAAGCGGGCCCAGATTGCACGCTAATGGACATTTGTATTGCCCCAAATAAGCAAGGGCAGGGGCTCAGTAAAGCGCTAATGAACCATCTTATAAACCAAGCAACAGCGCGCCAATGCGAGGCCATCTTTTTAGAGGTGCGAGCGAGTAATGATGCTGCCACCGGCCTTTATCAGCGCAGTGGCTTTGTGATTAATGGACGACGCAAAAAGTATTACCCAGACGGCGAAGATGCACTATTAATGATGCGCGAGCTAAATGTGGCGCAGTCTTAAGCGCACCCCCTTCAAGCATATATCTCTTGTTATTTTAAGCTACCGGCTTTGAATTTAAGCTAGTGCAACCAGATAATTTGTTACAACTTAGATAAGGTGTCGATTTCAACACCTTGATAGTATTAGCTAAAAATGACACTTACCGAACACGATGAGAACGACGTGTCGCTATTGTAGCTGCTGCGCAGACCGCCTATTTTTTAGCAACGCATTGTCTTCGCTTGTTAGGTTAAGTGATGATGTTATCTGGCTAAAGAAGAATAATAAATGAGAACAACTTTACTATGCTCTATGGTGGCGTGTGTGTTAGTGAGCGCGCCGGTGGCGGCCAACTCGCGTGCCGATGTAATGACCAACAATGCCTTTATAAACGCTCCCTCCGATGCGTTTCCCAAAGACGCAAAAAGTTACTGGCGGCAGCGTCAGCAGGCTGTGCAGTATACTCGCCAAGAGCAGTGGCAGTTGGCTTTACCCTTATTAGAGACACTTACAAAAGCATACCGTGATGATGGTGATACATGGTTTCTACTAGGGCATGGCTATATGCTAGATAAACAGTATGAGAAAGCGATACCTGCTTTGGAGCGAGCAATTGCACTAGGGACTATTATCTCAGGAGTGCCCTCCACCTCGTCACCGCCCAACGATATGATGGTTAAAATAGCGCGTTGTTACAGCGCTTTGGGTGAAAGCCAAGCCGCGCTTCAGTGGTTAGAACGAGCACTGGCTTATCGCTGGGATGACCGCAAAAGCTTGCTAACTAGCAAGCACTTTACTGCGTTGGCTACGAACACACAGTTTAAAGCCATTGCCGGGGCCGCGTTGGCTGATAACCTCAGTCGCGACCAACAATGGCTTAAGGATCTCGATTTTTTAGTGGCTGAGATTGAGCGCCTGCACGTCAACGCCTTTCACCACATCAGTCAACAAGCCTTTACCGCGAAAGTACAACAAATAGCTGAGGCGATCCCGAGTCTGAGCGACCAACAAATCGTATTCCAGTTTATGTCATTGCTGGGCAGCCTCGGCAATGGTCACAATTTTATTGTGCCGACGCACTCATTGAAAGGGGCATTTACGCAACTGCCGGTACAATTTTATCGTTTTAATGATGGTTATTTTATTGTTTCCGCCAGTGCTAAATATCGCCATTTGGTAGGGCAAAAAGTGTTGCGTATCGGCAATACACCGATTGCGCAAGTGGTGGACAAGGTAGCCATGGTTAATGCCCGTGATAATGAGATGCAACAATTATGGCTTGCGCCATTTTACCTCTCTTTACCTCAGGTTTTACAGGGAGTGGGGGTGACAACAGAGACAGAGAAAACCGCGCTGACGGTCTCCGATTCGCAGGGGGTGACAACGCACGTTATCTTGCCCGCAGAGTCTTTCAATTTCACCGGGTTTCCGAAGTTACCAAAGCTAGAAGAGCAACATAATCCACTTTATCTGAGTCAGCAGCATCAACCTTACTGGCTCAAAATAAGCCCAGAACAAAACTTAGCTTACGTACAATTTAATCGTGTTGGGCAAAAAAAATCGGAATCACTTGCTGCTTTTAGTAAGCGCATTTCAGGCATAGCTAACGAGCGCCAAGTGCAGAACTTAGTGCTCGATTTGCGTCATAATAGCGGCGGAAATGGCTCGATTATTCCACCGTTAACCAGAGCGTTGCTGCACTTTGCACAAGAGCGTGAGCAAAATAAGCTGTTTGTAATTGTTGGCCGTAATACCTTTTCCGCAGCACACTTGTTACTGGCTGATTTAAATCGCTTAAGTGATGCCATTATTGTTGGTGAACCCAGTGGCAGTCGACCTAATCATCTTGGTGAGAGTGGCTGGTTTAAGTTGCCTTACAGTGGCGTTTGGGGCTTGATTTCATCGCAGTTCCATCAAGCGTCAAAGGCTGAGGACCACCGTATTTGGGTTGCCCCTCATGTGCCGGTGACACTGTCATCAAAGCAGTACTTCAATGCTCATGACCCGGCCATGGTAGCCATTCATGGAATTATTGGCGCGCATAAACACGCGCAGTGATTAGCTTGGCTCGACATCTTGCTCAAGCACATAGCGAATGGCGTGTTCGAGCTTAAGTACGCAGTAGTCATGGCTGTCATGGTGGCCTTGACGTAAAACCTGCTCGAGCTCGCCCGCTGCTTCGGCAATGGCGAAGAAACCAAAACAGCTGGCGCTGCCTTTGATGCTGTGAGCCAGTGACTGCAACTGTTCCCAATCCCCGTCATGGTGGTGGCCAAGCACCTCATCAAGGTACTCAGGTAGCTTTTCCTTATAATTAGCATTAATTTGCAAAAAACGCTCGCTTTGCAAAATATCGTCCCACTGTGAGGCTGCTTCTTGTTGAATGCTCAAGTAGGTGGCTAACGTATGCTCAAGCTCCTGTTTATCAATAGGCTTTCCTAAAGTCTTATCACAGCCAGCACCGAGGTAGCGCTCAATATCATGTTTCATCACGTTGGCAGTTAAGGCGATAATAGGGCCATCATAAGCGGCATGGCGGAGCATTTTGGTGGCCTCTTCTCCGCCCATAACGGGCATTTGCATATCCATAAGAATCAACTGATAGTCTTTGACCAAGGCCTTTTCCACCGCCTCTGCGCCGTTGTTAGCAAAGTCAGGCTCAATCCCCCAGCGCTCAAGTAGCAGTGATATTAACGCCTGGTTATCTTTGTTGTCTTCCGCCACAAGAATATCGCCATCAAAGCGCTGCTCGCTCAGGGCCGGACGTTCGCTGTAAACTGGCTGCATTTGTGCGTGGTCGTAGTAATAATCCTGTTCGGTATATTGTTGATAGCAAGCAACATGAATAGTGAATTGACTGCCGACCCCTTGTTGGCTTTGTGCCCAAATATCACCGCCGAGTAGCTGCGCCAAGTTTTTAGCAATACAGAGGCCAAGGCCGCTGCCGCCAAAACGTCGTGTAGTGGTGGCATCGGCTTGTTCAAAGGGCTTAAATATACGGTCCAGTTCTTTATCTGAAATACCAATACCCGTGTCGGTAACAACAAACTCCAGCATGCCACTTTGATAGCGAATGCTCATATGCACGCCACCTTGGGTGGTGAACTTCACCGCATTAGTGAGAATGTTTAAAAGGATTTGCTTTAATCGCGTTTGATCGCTGCTTAAATATTTGGGCAGCGGGAAGTGATAGTCAATATCGAATTGCAGTTGTTTTTGCTGCGCTTGAGGCTCGACAATGGACTCAAGATCATGGAGTAATTCGTATAGCGACACCGGTTCATGATTCATATCCAATTTCTCAGCTTCGATTTTCGATAAGTCGAGAATGTTATTAATCAGTTCCAGCAGGTGGCGTGAATTGCGCAGTACCGTCGCGAGCTGGGTGTGCACTTTTTCTTCTTTTATCTTATTGTTATCAAGCAGTTGCTCTGTGAACCCCATAATTGCCGTTAGCGGAGTGCGGATCTCATGACTCATATTGGCTAGGAAGCGACTTTTAAGTTGGTTGGCTTGCTCGGCTTGTTCAATGGCGAGCTCTAACGCCTTATTGGTTTTTTCCAGCTCCAAGGTGCGCGCTTCTACCTTTTGTTCCAAGGTGTTTTTGTATTCTTCAAGCTCTCCCTGGGTGTGGTAAATTTTATTAACCATGTGATTGAAATCACTAAAGAGTTGGCCTACCTCGTCCTTGCGATCATCGGGTAGGCGTACGGCAAGGTCATTCTCGCCAACGCGGTGACTGGCCGCCCCCAGCTGTTCGATAGGGTTTAACAGCAAGTTACGTACAACAATAAAAATGAGTATTGGCAGAGTGATAACAGAGATCATCACAATTAAGGCGGTGATCAAGCTAATGACTTTGCCAGACTCGTACAGTAATTCCTTCGGAATACTGGTAATGAAATAGTGGCCTCCGGCCATTTGCACCGCATACACCAAGCGTTGTGTGTGATCAATACTGTGTAAGGCGAGCTCGTTGAGGCGACCATTATCGGCCCATAAGCTAATTTTACGCAGCTCTTCGCTGGCGATACTTTGGCCTCGCAGGGCGTGGTTAGAGCTAAATAGAATTTTCCCTTGCTCAGTGAGCATCAAGTTGAGGGTATTGTTGTAGGGAGACTCTAAAATCGCTGTATTAAGTACTGTTGGCTGCACGCGCATAATTACGTAGCCCAATAAAATAGGGCGCTCTAAGTGGTAATCTGGGGTAAATACCTTTTGCACGAAGTACAGTGTGGTTTCGCCGCGTTCATTTTGCACCATAAATTGCTGGCGGCGCAGGGAACTGGCGCTGAGTTTCTCAAAAAATGGGTATGCCTGCGGTGCGGACTCTAATTTCGTTGAAAAGTAAGCGTAACTTTTTTGCTGTGGCGACACTAAGTTAATACTGAGTATATCTGGGTAAGCTTGGGTGTAGCTGCCAAACACATCCATTAGCGCCGCTAAACGTTCGGTATAGCGGTCGCTGCTCTGATGTATTTCCGGCACAAAGTCTTGCAGTACTGGTGAGCTTGTTAACAGCTCGGTGGTTGAGTGATAGACATTAAGGGAGTGAAACACCTTATTTTGCTGCTGTTCGACAAAGCGGCTTACAATGAGCTGTGTTTGTTGTTGTGAGCTTGAAGTTACGTTGGTCAAGGTAAAGCCACCTAAAAACAGCAAGGGCAAAATCACCACCGGAGTGATATACCATAGTAATCGTATACTTAACTTACTGGTTTTCATGGTATGGGTGCGGCTCCTTGCAACGTAAAAAACAGCTTACTAACTCAAACGAACGAAAAATTATACAAAATTGCTTAGCAATAATACACATGGCAATGCGTAGAAGTCACTTTTGTCGGTATTAGGCGCTTTTGTGTGCATGCTAAAGTCGGTATAATCACGCGTAATAATCTCTAAATTAATTCCCGGCTTGGTTCGCGTTTAGTGCCGGGTCGACTATTCATAAGTGACCGCATGTCAGAGTTAACACAACAAATTAGTAAACGTCGTACTTTTGCGATTATTTCACACCCCGATGCGGGTAAAACCACCATTACCGAAAAAGTTCTATTATTCGGACAAGCCATTCAGAAAGCGGGCACAGTTAAAGGCCGAGGGTCAAACCAACACGCTAAGTCAGACTGGATGGAAATGGAAAAAGAGCGTGGCATCTCGGTGACCACCTCGGTAATGCAGTTCCCTTATAACGAGCGTTTAGTTAACCTGCTAGATACCCCAGGGCACGAAGACTTCTCTGAGGATACCTACCGTACTTTGACCGCCGTGGATTCGTGTTTGATGGTGATTGATGCCGCTAAGGGTGTTGAGGACCGAACTCGTAAGTTAATGGAAGTCACCCGTTTACGTGACACCCCCATCGTCACCTTTATGAACAAACTGGACCGTGATATTCGCGATCCAATGGAGTTATTGGATGAGGTGGAAACTGAGCTCAATATGATGTGTGCCCCCGTAACCTGGCCCATTGGCTGTGGTAAGGAATTCAAAGGGGTCTATCATTTGCACCGTGACGAGACGATTTTGTATCAAAGCGGTCAAGGCCATACCATTCAAGAGTTGCGCATCGTCAAAGGGCTGGATAACAGTGAATTAGACGAAGCGGTGGGTGAGAGCTTAGCGCAACAACTGCGCGAAGAAATTGAGCTGGTGCAAGGAGCGTCCAACGAATTCGATTTAGAGTTATTTTTGAGCGGTGAGTTAACCCCAGTTTACTTCGGTACTGCGTTGGGCAACTTTGGCGTTGATCATATGCTTGATGGCTTGACCGAGTGGGCTCCGGCCCCCTTACCGCGCGCCACCGATGATGGCAACAAAGTGGGTGCTGAGCACGAAAAATTCACAGGCTTTGTGTTTAAAATTCAGGCCAACATGGACCCCAAACACCGTGACCGTATTGCCTTTATGCGTATTGTCTCGGGCAAGTACAGCCAAGGCATGAAGATGAACCACGTACGTATAGGCAAGCAAATCAGTATTTCTGATGCGGTGACCTTTATGGCCGGTGACCGCGAGCGTGCTGAGCACGCCTATGCCGGTGATATTATTGGCTTGCACAACCATGGCACCATCCAGATTGGTGATACTTTCACCGACGGAGAAAAGCTTAAGTTCAGCGGTATTCCTAACTTTGCTCCAGAGCTATTCCGCCGTATTCGCCTTAAAGATCCACTTAAGCAAAAGCAGTTGCTTAAAGGCCTCGTACAGCTATCGGAAGAGGGCGCGGTGCAGGTGTTTAGACCGCTTGCCAATAACGACTTAATTGTTGGCGCCGTTGGGGTGCTGCAGTTTGATGTTGTGGTTGCACGCTTAAAAGCCGAATACAAAGTGGATGCTATCTATGAAAGTGTCAACGTTAATACGGCGCGCTGGGTAAGCTGTGATGATGTGAAGAAATTTGAAGAGTTCAAGCGCAAGTGTGAGCAAAACCTCGCCTTAGATGGCGGAGATAACCTGACATACATCGCCCCAAGTCGCGTAAACTTGAACTTATCCATGGAGCGTTACCCAGAGGTAACCTTTAGCGAAACGCGCGAGCACTAAAGCGCCACTGAGCAACTGTATTAATCGTGGTCAGCCCTCGCTGGCCCTTATTGCAAGGTAACTGCAACTATGAACATTAAGCAAATTCTGATTGAAAAAGCCAACGCTGCGATGATCGCTGCGGGACTTGAGCAAGGCACGAATCCAGCGGTGACGCAAAGTACGCGTCCGCAATTTGGTGATTACCAAATTAACGGTGCCATGGGCGCCGCGAAAAAGCTAAAAACTAATCCGCGTGAACTAGCGCAAAAAATTATCGATAACCTGGATGTGAGCGATATCGCCGCCGAGGTTGAAATAGCAGGCCCAGGCTTTATTAACATTCACCTCAAACCGGCGTTTTTAGGCGCCAGTGTCGAAGCGGCAAGCCAAGACGATAAACTCGGTGTGGCGCAGCACCCGCAAGCAGATACAGTGGTGGTGGATTACTCATCGCCCAACCTTGCTAAGGAAATGCACGTGGGCCATTTACGTTCCACCATTATCGGTGATGCCGTGGTACGTGCCTTGGAGTTTCGTGGTGATAAAGTAATACGGCAAAACCACATGGGCGATTGGGGTACGCAATTTGGTATGCTTATCGCGCATTTGGAAGACATGCTTAATGAGGGTGTTGATCTAGAGTCCGTAGCGCTTGCTGATTTAGAGACATTCTATCGTGACGCCAAAAAGCGTTTCGACGATGAGGCCGGTTTTGCTGATAAGGCGCGCGAGTATGTTGTGCGCCTACAACAAGGCGATGCGCACTGTAATAAGCTGTGGCAACTTTTCATTGATACCTCGGTCAAGCACTCCGAAGAAGTATACAAAAAGCTGAATGTCACCCTGACTCGGGATGATATTAAAGCGGAAAGTGCCTACAACAGTGAGTTGCAGCGCATGATTGAAGTGCTTAAAGAAAAAGGACTGGCGCAGGAAGACCAGGGTGCGCAAGTGGTCTTTTTAGATGAGTTAGCCAACAAAGACGGTGAGCCATCGGTGTTCATCGTGCAGAAATCCGGCGGTGGCTTTTTATATTCAACCACAGACCTTGCCGCTTGTGATTATCGCTCTAATGAATTGCAAGCCGACCGTATCTTGATTTTCGTTGATGCTCGTCAAAGCCTGCACTTTAGCCAAGTTGAGCTGACAGCACGCAAGGCCGGCTTTTTACGCGAACAAACCAGCTATGAATTCTGTCCTTTTGGCACCATGATGGGCGAGGATGGTAAACCGTTTAAGACCCGTACTGGCGGTACCGTTAAACTTGCCGATTTACTCGATGAAGCGGTGACTCGCGCCAAAGCAAAGCTCGCCGATAGCGACTCTCCTCATAGTGCGCAAGAGCAAGAAGAAATCGCCCGAAAAGTGGGAATCGGCGCGGTAAAATACGCCGACCTATCGAAAAACCGTACCAGTGACTACATCTTTAACTGGGATACCATGTTGAGCTTTGAGGGAGCCACAGCGCCTTATCTGCAATATGCCTATACGCGAGTGAAAAGTATTTTCCGTAAAGCCGGCATTGATAGCACCACTCATCAGGCTCCGGTTGTGATTGCTGCGCCACAAGAAAAAGCGCTGGCTATCAAGCTGATGCAATTTGAAGAAGTGCTGGACCAAATGATCAGCGATGCCACACCACACGTATTATGTGGGTACTTGTATGAGCTGGCGAGCTTGTATATGAGCTTCTATGAAGCTTGTCCGGTACTTAAAGAGGGCGTCAGCGACGCAGATAAAAATAGCCGCTTGGTGCTGTGTTCATTGGTAGCAAAAACCTTGCACAAAGGGTTAGACCTGCTTGGCATTGAGGTGATGGAGCAAATGTAATCAGCTCAATGTTTGCTGATATCCCTCTAATCGACCGAACCGCGCGCTTTATCCAAAGTCGGCTGGTGGAGAGGTCGATTACACCATCCCCCAATAGGCTTTGCTTTGGAACAAGCTGAGTGGCTGGGTAAGGTGACATAGCTTGATTGATTGTCGGGTATTCTTGGCGCTTAGTGAGAAGGAATGAATATGAAATTGGAAGATATTCGTCGTGAGTATTTGCAAGGTGGATTAGATGAAACCATGCTCGATGCGACGCCAGTAGCACAGTTTGAAAAGTGGTTACAACAAGCCATTGATGCGCAAATCCCCGATCCGACGGCCATGGTCGTTGCCACCGTTGACGAGCAGGGTCAGCCTTCGCAGCGTATTGTGTTGCTTAAGCATGTCGATGAGCAAGGGTTTGTATTCTTCACCAACACCGGCTCACGCAAGGCGCAGGAACTTGCCCAGAATAATAAAATTAGTCTGCACTTCCCGTGGCACATGTTTGAGCGTCAAGTCATTGTTTACGGCGAGGCCAAACCGTTGCCAACATCGCGAGTGGCAAAATATTTCTTATCGCGGCCAAAAGAAAGCCAGTTAGCGGCATGGGCTTCTAGCCAAAGTCGGCCGGTGTCATCACGTCAGGCGCTCATGGAAAAGTTTGCGCAAATGAAAAGTAAATTTGCTAAAGGTGAAATCCCGCTGCCTGATTTTTGGGGAGGATACTGTGTCGAGCCGACTAAGGTCGAGTTTTGGCAAGGAGGAGCGCATCGCCTTCATGATCGCTTTATGTATCGTCGTCAGCCAGATGGAAGCTGGCGTGTCGAGCGCCTAAACCCTTAAATGCGTTTTATCGATTCTCATTGCCACCTCGATTTTAGCGAGTTCAATGGCCAGCGAGAGGCGATAATAGCGAATGCCCAAGCGTTGGGCGTGGAGCAGTTTATTGTGCCTGGCATTAGCTTGGCGCAATCTCAGCAGTTGCTCGACTTTAGCCAGCACCATGGACCTACTCATATCGGTGCTGGTTTACATCCCTACTTTCTATCGCAACACGCGAGTGAACATATAGTCGGCCTAGGCGAACTGGCAACAGCGCATAAGCACCGTTGGTGCGCCATCGGAGAGTGCGGCCTTGATCGCAGTATTGGAGAAATGGACAAGCAAGTGGCGCTCTTTGAAGCGCAGATTGCCTTAGCGAATGAACTGGCGTTGCCACTCATTGTTCATCACCGTCAGAGCCATGACTTAATCGCCGCGAGTTTTAAGCGTTGTCAGCCGCGTTATGGCGGCGTGATCCATGCGTTTTCTGGATCCGAACAAGTGGCTAAATACTATATCAAGTTAGGCTTTAAATTGGGTGTGGGCGGAACCATTACCTATGCTCGATCGGTCAAGACCCAGCAAGCACTGCGTAGTGTCGCAATAGAGCATCTGTTATTGGAAAGTGATGCACCGAGTATGCCGCTTTGCGGATACCAAGGGCAAATCAATACGCCAGAGCGTATTCCTCAAGTGTTTATAGCCCTAGCACGGCTATTGCAATGCCAAGACCTCAGCGCCTTAAGTGAGCAGCTCTATTTTAACTGCTTAGCTTTTTTACGAAAGTAACGCTTTAACTGCCAACGTTTTAATCCTCGTCCAAGCTGCCAAGTGAATACGCAGGTGATCAATAGCATAAGAAGTACTTGGCGACCGACCTCATGAAAATATCGGTGACTGTCATCAATGGCGACTTGGGGCAGGTAATTAACGCGAGCAAAACCGATGGGCTTATTGCTTTGCAATGAGGTGATGGGGATGACAATAGGTTGACTCAATTTACTCACCCCCGGGGTCGCTTGTGTCACCCCAAACTCACGTTGATAGGGACTAAACGCCTCACTGAGCGCCATCGCAGTGCCGTGGGCATCATAAATGGCTGCACTTTGGATACTCGAGTCTGTACTCAATTGATTGGCCAAATGTCCCAAACGAGGCTTGTTGCTCTGCTCCAAAGGCTCCGCTGCGGTCAAGGCTAACTGCTCGGTGAGGCTTTTGGCATATTGATAGCTTTGCTGGTAGAGCATTTGGTGGCCTTGAAAGCTGGTATTAAAGGCCATCCAAGTCAGTAATACAAAGCAAAAAGCGGCAAACACCAAGCGCAGTAGCCGTTGCCACTGCGATGTTCGAACCGGATTTTTCACTTGTTTATTTTTCATATCATGGGTGTACTTACTGACTTTCATTGCTAAGGGTGGTTAAATTAAGCATCCGTTGTCATCAGCTAACGTGTTCACCTATTTGGAGTTTTAATGTCGCACCAAAGCATGCTCTTGTCTACTTTAGCACAGCAAGACGATTTGTCTTTACAGCAAACCCTAAGTTTAAATACTTGGTATTCTTTTGACGATTCGCCTTTAGTGGCAAGTCAGCAGAGCGAACAGCCACTGGCTTATGTCAGTGTATTTGGTTTTCAACTGGGCATGCACGTTGCTCAACTGGCACAGCAGCTGCGTGACTGGCAATGTCAGGTGCAGGCGGTGGTCCGGTATCACGCCGATGATGATTTACCTCCAGGGTTTGCGTTCGCGATTGCTAACCCCCAGGCTGAGCTTAACTCTCAGCTCAAGCAATATGCAGCTGAAAACGCAGTGCAGTGCGCGCTGCTGAGCAACCCGCCACGTTTACATACACCCGGCTTATTAGTGATGGATATGGACTCGACGGCGATCACCATCGAATGTATTGATGAAATTGCGCGCTTAGCAGGGGTGTACGACGAGGTCGCTGCGGTCACCGCACAAGCGATGGGTGGGCAGTTGGAATTTAGTGACAGCCTGCGTCAGCGCGTCGCGAAACTAGCGGGCGTCGAGTTGTCTTTGCTTGCAGAGCTTAAAGAGCAGCTTCCCTTGATGCCCGGGATCGACCACCTATGCGCAACGCTAAAACGCCATAATTGGCATTTGGCCATCGCCTCGGGAGGATTTATTCCATTTGCTGAGCAGGTACAAAAACAACTCAAACTAGATCGTATTCATGCCAATCAATTAGCAGACGATGGCCACGTGCTAACCGGAGTGGTCAATGGGGATATTGTTGATGCGCAAGAAAAAGCACGCTTTTTATTAGCTTACTGCGATGAGTTGGGCGTGGGCGCAGAGCAAACGGTGGCCATCGGTGATGGTGCCAATGACCTGCTGATGATGCACGCAGCTGGGCTAGGTGTTGCTGTTCACGGTAAGCCTAAAGTGGTGGCGCAGGCTCCCACCGCCATCAATGCTGGCAGTTTGGCGCAGATACTGTATCTACTCAGTATTCCCGCGTTCAACTAACCTAAACGCTGTAGCCACAGGTTGCGGCGTTCAAGCATTTTTTGATAATCCTGAACCTCTATATCACAGAGCTTTGGCACTAACTCATCAATAGCGAGGGCATCAATTACGCCCTCAACACGCCATAGCGCTTGCTCTAACTCCTTGGCTTTATGCAACGCATAGTGACTGATGTATTTTAGCTCACTGATCAGGTATTTCGTGTCTGGTCGGCCAGTTTTCGATAAATGCAGGCGAAACGCAAACAACAAGCCCGATTTAAGCGCCTTGTTCACAAAAGGCAGCAATGAGCTGTAGTCCTCTTCGGTGCTAATACAGCGGCTGGTGACTGCACCACTGAGGTCGTCTTTTTTAAGGTTTAAGCGAATAAACAGGTCGAAAGTTTTGGGCTTATCTTGGCGGTTTCCATCGCGTAGGGTATCACTGAGCTGTTGGAACTCCTTGATACTCAGTAAGGGTTTTAAGTTTATTTGCGTAGAGAATTCACCAAACTGACGCCAAATATGGTGAATCGCGCTTTGATAACGTCCTTCACCTATTGCACCAAGCTCCAGGTGTGCTTCTTCTTTGGTAATATACAGCGGTGTTTGCGCTAGATTCTTGACCACAATATTGCGCAAGGCTTTGGATAGCCCCGGCACTTTCGGCTCTTCCTCACACACTTGCAGTTTGTCTTTGTTGTTCTCTACTAGTTGCGAGAAAAACTGTACGCCAACATGGGGTTGCTTACTTTTTTGGTAGGCTTTTAAGTTTAAAATGGTGCCGGTCTTACTGACAGCCATCACCTCGTAAGGTAGCTGAGTGAGCTCAAATTTTTTCGTTATTTCTTGCAGTTGCGGTAAGCGCAGATAAATAACATCGCCTTTTTTGGTCTCAGGCGCTGGTTGGCTCAGCTCTATTTGCATTCCTAGTACACTGAAATCACGAGATTGTGCTGACATCGGCGCTGCCAAACCACTTTCAACAATCACTTCTGTTTGGTACAGATACCGCTTGTGAGCCCGTAAGTTAGCATACTCCAACGCAACGACTTCAAGCTCTGGCTCTGCCACTTTACGATGGCCAAATACTTTGAGCTGGTTGACTAAGCTTTTATCGAGGCGGTAGCGGCGCTTGTGTGCGGTTAAATTAGCAGAGCTCACCTCCGATAAGGTACACAGGTACTTAAGACCCTTTAAATAGCTTTGCACGCGAGCGCTCGGAGGCTTATTAAGTTTAGCAATTGCCTCGCCGGCACTGTCGGGGAGCGAGAGTGGAATATGGGAGTCTTCGCTTTGCACGGGAACCAATTGCAACTTAAATACCCGCCAAGACGGCTTCCTACTGGCATAGGAAAAAAATAACGAGCGTAACTTAGGGTAGGTGGCCAGTTCGATATCGGTGGCGCTGTAAAAGAAGACCTTGCCATTTTGGGTGTGACTAAAGCTGTAAAGTAGGGTTGATTTGACTTGCCCCTTGCGTGCCAAAATGCTGCTTATGCGCTGCGTATTAAGAATACTCGGCAGCACAGAGCGGCGCTCTTCATCACTGAAATAATAGTGAATGTAGGCATTATTCTCGGTGGTAAGCAGCAGTTTAGGGGTGAGCTTTTTATCGTTTACGCAAATGAAACTGAACAGCGAACTGACCCTTGGCAAGTAATACTGCTCATAACCTTTGGTTAAAACCGCATCGAGGGTGTTATCAAGGTTGACCTTGTAGCGGCGTTTATTACCGTTAATAAAGCGCGCTAGAAACTCATCGAATCCAGGGGTTGTCTCGCTACCGGTGCGCTTCATGCGGGCGTAATAAAAGTCGATGGTGCTCGCAGGATCTATGCCCACAATTTCATATTCTAAGCCGTTTTTGAGGCCCAGTTCGAAATCTTCCTCTAGACCGGTAAAGCGAACCTGCACTTTTTGCCCACGCTCAAGCATGGCATGACTAGGCAACTTAAGCTTACATCCCCCCAAAGAAATATCGCTGCTTTTACCTTCAATGGTTTTGTCATTCACCATAACACTGACTTTGATGGTGTAATTCATGCGCTCTTGCTGACGAAAATCATAGGAGGCAAAGTGGATGACACGGGCACTTTTTTCAGTATTTTCCGGCTGTGGTGTTGCACCTTGGCGTAATTGGCGCTGATTGTTCACCTCTTCCATCACCATTTCATAAACGGCCATGGTGTAGTCGCCGAAGCGAGCGACGCCTTTTTCAAAGGTTGCGATGGCTTGAGCATCCATAAAATGCTGCTGACTCTTGTATGAGTAGCTTTGCACTTCACCGGAAGCCGTGCCGCGTAAATCAATGGTGCGACTGCACGGCTGACGAAGACGATTAAACTCCATCTTTATAATAAATTGATCGCCCTTAGGTAGTTGTGCCGTTTTAGCGGCAAAATCGCGGCTAAAGCTCGCCTGCCCGAGGCTTTGCTTGAGTTCGTCAACTAAGGGTTGGTGTTTTAAAAGGGTGTCTTCAGCCATGCATTAAACCATTACCCAGTCGGCAAAAACCGTTATACTGGGTGTCAAATTATTGTTTATTCGTTATTTAAACGATTTATCCAGCAAAAATTATGCCCGTAATATGGTAAAAAAGAAAACAGCTTTTGTATGTAATGAGTGTGGTGCTGAGTTTGCGCGTTGGCAAGGCCAATGTAGCGAGTGCAAAGCATGGAACACAGTAACCGAATTTCGCGTGCCCTCGGTTAAATCGGCGCCACGCAATAGTGCTGCGAGCGGCTATGCCGGCATGGTTGAGGCCAAAATTCAAACTCTGGATGAGGTTAATCTTGAAAGCCTGCCGCGCTTCTCCACCGGGTTTGTTGAGTTTGACCGCGTGTTAGGGGGCGGTGTGGTGCCGGGGAGTGCCATTCTTATCGGTGGCGAGCCCGGAGCCGGTAAAAGTACTATTTTGCTGCAAACCATGTGTGGTCTCGCAGAAAATATGAAAACCCTGTATGTCACCGGGGAGGAGTCTTTGCAGCAAGTGGCTATGCGGGCAAAGCGCTTGGGGTTGCCCACCAATAAGCTACAAACCTTAGCCGAAACCAATGTCGAAACCATTTGCCAGCTGGCGCTAAGAGAAAAGCCCGGGATCATGGTCATAGATTCCATTCAAGTCATGCATATGGCCGATGTGCAATCGGCACCGGGTAGTGTTTCCCAGGTGAGAGAAAGTGCGGCGTACCTCACCCGTTTTGCTAAACAAAATCAAATAGCCATGATCATGGTGGGCCATGTGACCAAAGACGGCTCCTTAGCCGGCCCCAAGGTATTAGAACACTGCATTGATTGTTCTATTTTACTTGAAGGTAGCAGTGATAGCCGGTTTCGTACTTTGCGTGGTCACAAAAACCGCTTTGGCGCAGTAAACGAGCTTGGAGTGTTCGCCATGACTGGGCAAGGGTTGCGCGAGGTAAAAAACCCCTCGGCTATTTTCCTGAACCGCTCACAAGAGCAAACACCGGGCTCGTTAGTGATGGTGGTATGGGAAGGTACCAGACCGCTGCTGGTGGAAGTGCAGGCGCTCGTCGATTATTCGCAGCTTGCAAACCCTCGTCGCGTCACGGTGGGTTTGGAGCAAAATCGCCTCGCGATGTTATTGGCGGTGCTACACCGCCATGGCGGTTTACAAGTGGCCGATCAGGATGTGTTTGTTAACGTCGTCGGTGGTGTCAAGGTCACGGAAACCAGCGCTGATTTGGCTTTGATTGTGGCTTTGGTGTCCAGTTTTAAAAATTATAGCTTGGCCCGTGAGCTGGTGGTATTTGGTGAAGTTGGCCTGGGTGGGGAGATTCGTCCAGTGCCCAGTGGTCAAGAACGACTGCGTGAAGCCGCGAAACATGGCTTTAAACGTGCTATTGTACCCATTGACAATAAACCGAAAGAGGCAATCGAGGGCATGGAAGTCACAGCAGTCGCAAGCTTAAGCGATGCACTCGATGCGTTATTTTAAAGTAATGTCCAAACTAGGAGGGAGCTGGACACTCCCAAGGAAGTCAACATGAAAAAACTACTCATTGTCGGTGCCGTGGGTGCCATCGCCATTGGCGGTTACAGCTATGCCAATTATTATGTGTCGAAAGAAGCGCGCAAGGGCATTGATCAGCAGCTAATGCAAATTCAAACACAAACAGGCCTTGATATCCGCTACGACGAGATTTCTGCCAATGTATTGGACAATGCGTTGGCGTTGGCCGACATTTCTGTCAATGACCACCTCGGCGAGCAAATTGCTCAGATTGAGCGTGTTGAAATGACCGGCTATGAGCCGAATAAGATTTCTGAATATTCTCGTGTCGAAATCAAAGACTTAACTTTCTCAGGCGCCGCAGTGCAAGGCATGGATGAGCTTAAAGGCGAGAATATCAATGTCTTGAGTGAGTTCACTTATGATGAAAAAAGTGGTGATGCGGATATTTTTACCAAGCTCAATGCAGGTAAATTGGCCGATGTTGAGTTTAGCTTTGCCATGACCAATTCACAGGCGTTAATGGCAGTGTCGCAGCAACTAAATGAGATGCAACAGCAATCGCAACAAGAGCAGGGGAATTTACAGCAGCAGCTGGCGCTACAAAGCCAGATGATGAGTGCTGTGACCGAGTTGGTGCCAAAGAAAGTGAGCTTTAAATTAGCCAACAACGGTAAGCTCAAGGCGCTTCTTGAGCGCCTAATTGGCGAGCAAGGCATGACCTATGAGCAATTCCAACAAAATGCCCAGCAACAATTGAGCATGTCACCGGCGCCGGTGGTATTGCGAGAAGCGGCACTGAATTTTATCGAGGGCACGGAGCAGTTTGAAGTCTCTATGCAGGTTCCCGAAAATACCTCGGTGGCAGAGATTAATCAGCAAATGATGACACTAATGGGTAAGCCGGAAGAGTTGGCTAACTACTTTAGCTTGCATGCTGTAGGTAAATAATGATGATCCATAGCGCGCACGGATGTGGGCGGTAAAATTCAAAAAGGCACCTGAAGGTGCCTTTTTTGCTCTTGTAATTATATTATCCACCCTCAGGTCTATACTCAAAACGTTTTTACATCATCAGGAGCGACAATGAGTAAATCGACCTACACTCCACCAAAAGTTTGGCAGTTCGATAGCGAAAGCGGCGGCAAATGGGCAAGCCTAAATAAACCCACAGCAGGAGCCACGTTCGAGCAGCATCTGCCAAGCGGGCAGCATCCCTTTCAGCTGTACTCTATGGCCACTCCCAATGGCCAAAAGGCCACGATTATGTTTGAAGAGTTGCTAGAGCAGGGGATTAAAGACGCCGAATACGATGCTTTTTTAATCGATATTAGCGAAGGCGACCAGTTTGGTTCTGACTTCGTTGCCATTAACCCGAACTCAAAAATCCCGGCGTTACTGGACACTTCAAGCACCCCCGCCACACCGGTTTTTGAATCGGGAGCAATACTGCTTTATTTAGCACAGAAATTTGCCACGCTTATCCCTTCAGAGCCTTATGCAAAGGCGCAGTGTATGAATTGGCTATTTTGGCAGATGGGCAGCGCGCCTTATCTAGGTGGCGGTTTTGGTCACTTTTATGCTTATGCGCCAGAGCCGATGGAATATCCCATCAATCGCTTTACCATGGAAACTAAGCGCCAGTTGGATGTGTTAGATAAGCACTTGGCGCAAAACGAGTATATGGCCGGTGAGCAATACTCTATTGCGGATATTGCTATTTGGCCTTGGTATGGAGCTTTGGTGTTAGGACGGTTATACGATGCTGCTGAGTTTCTCAGTGTACACGAGTATAAGCATGTGTTGGCGTGGGCCAAGAGAATTGACGCTCGGCCTGCAGTAAAGCGGGGCCAACGAGTTAATCGTGTATGGGGTGAGCCGAGCGAGCAACTCAAAGAGCGCCATGCCAGTAGCGACTTTGATACCTAAACCATCAGCCGCTTAGATTGGCGAGAATCTGGGTATTACGCTAGAAGCTCGCCTACTTTAATACCCAAGGCAAAAATACCCACCGCCACTAAAAAGGCAATGAGGGTGATATGGCCGCGACGTTCTTTCGCTTTGTCTTTGTTATTATTGTTAGAGTCCATAAGGTGATCCCTATTGGTTATTGTTGATCAAAAAAGCACAGCCGAAGCTGTGCTTTTTAGTCTACCTAGACAAACCATTTAGTGCAAAATTCGCGCACGTATGGTGCCGTCCACAGCGCTGAGCTCTTTCAATGCCACTTCGGAGTGGTCGCTATCCACATCAATAACGACATAACCTATGTTGTCATCGGTTTGCAGGTACTGCGCGGCTATATTAATGCCATGCTGTGCAAACGCTTGGTTAATTTGTGTCAACACACCAGGGCGGTTTTGGTGAATGTGCAACAGGCGACTGCGATTCGCCAGTTCTGGCAGGGCGACTTCAGGGAAATTGACGGCTGTCATTGTTGAGCCGTTGTCGGAATATTTAGCGAGCTTACCGGCTACTTCCACACCAATACTTTCTTGCGCTTCTTGCGTAGAGCCGCCAACATGGGGGGTTAAAATAACGTTGTCGAATTGGCGCAGTGGCGAGACAAATTCTTCATCGTTTGATTTCGGTTCAACAGGGAACACATCGATGGCCGCGCCGGATAGGCTGCGCTCTTCGAGTGCTTCGGCAAGGGCGTCAATATCGACAACGGTGCCGCGTGAGGCGTTAATCAAGATACTGCCTTTTTTCATGACCGCCAACTCAGCGGTGCCGATGAGGTTCTTTGTTTGCGGAGTTTCCGGCACGTGTAAACTGACTACATCCGATTGCTGCAGTAGTTTAGTGAGGTTTTCTACTTGCTGGGCATTGCCTAAAGATAACTTATCTTCGATATCGTAATAACGCACTTGCATGCCAATGTTCTCAGCCATAATGCCCAACTGAGTACCGATGTGGCCATAGCCTATGATACCCAATGTTTTGCCTCGAGCCTCGAAAGAACCTTCTGCTGATTTCAACCACTGGCCTCGGTGAGCCATCGCATTGCGTTTAGGAATACCGCGCAGTAACAATAAAATCTCACCCAGCACTAATTCGGCGACCGAGCGAGTATTGGAAAATGGCGCGTTGAAGACCGCAATCCCCCGGCGCTTCGCGGCGTCGAGGTCAACTTGGTTAGTACCAATACAGAAGCAACCGACAGCGACCAACTTTTGCGCTGCATCTAAGACTTTTTCTGTGAGTTGTGTACGTGAGCGCAAGCCAACGAAGTGCACGTCGCTAATGCGCTCTACAAGTTCACTTTCAGGTAGCGAGGTTTTAACGTAATCGATATTGCTGTAACCGTTGCGTTTTAGCGTTTCCACCGCACTTTGGTGTACGCCCTCTAGCAAGAGAATTTTAATTTTGTCTTTTGCTAACGATACCTTACTCATGTTCCTCATTCCTCTAACGTGTAGTAGGCCCCTGCGCAGTACCAACGACAACAGCATCGGCACCACGATGGGCAAATAGGCCGTTGGTTACAACACCGACGACTTGGTTTAATGTCTGCTCAAGCGACTTGGCATCAACAATATGCAAATTATGCACGTCCAAAATGACATTGCCGTTATCAGTGGTGACACCTTGGCGATAAACTGGGTCGCCCCCGAGTTTAACAATTTCACGGGCGACATAGCTGCGCGCCATCGGGATCACTTCCACTGGCAGTGGGAACTCACCCAAGGTATCGACGATTTTGCTCTCATCAACGATACATACAAAGCGCTTGGCCACAGCCGCGACAATCTTCTCACGAGTCAATGCCGCACCGCCGCCTTTAATCATTTCATTATTGGCGTTGATCTCATCGGCGCCATCAACATAAATATCGAGGCTACTGACATCATTGAGCTCAAATACCTCTATTCCCAACGCTTTTAACCGTTGTGTTGAGGCTTCAGAGCTGGAAACGGCGCCACGAATCGTGTCTTTTATCGACGCCAGTGCATCAATAAAGTGATTCACAGTAGAACCGGTGCCAACACCAACAATCGTGTCGCTTTTTACATAGTCTAGCGCTGCCCAAGCAGCCGCTTTTTTCATTTCATCTTGAGTCATGGTGTGCTCATTAAAGAGTTAATAGCAAAGGGTTTCGGTTAGTGTATCACTGTGCACCGGGGCGATAAATTGTCTTCGGTGTCACAATATAATCAAGTGGCACATCCCAACTCGCGATCGGTAGTTGCGCCACTTCTTGGCATTGATGGGCAATGCCTATGAGCAGAGGGCGCTGACTTCGATCGGCGGGGATTTGTGCTAATGTGCGGTCA
Source organism: Pseudoalteromonas sp. CO325X (assembly GCF_004208955.1). Taxonomy (NCBI): domain Bacteria; kingdom Pseudomonadati; phylum Pseudomonadota; class Gammaproteobacteria; order Alteromonadales; family Pseudoalteromonadaceae; genus Pseudoalteromonas; species Pseudoalteromonas sp. CO325X. The sequence continues at coordinate 62,091 of NZ_SGPG01000032.1, read as the reverse complement.
TAATATCCGCCACCCATACCCAACCGATTGCCTTGACTATCAAATGCAACCAGTGGCGTTAGAATATAATCTAACTGCGCAACCGGACACACATGACTGCAATTCAACTTGGGCTCCAAGATACCATAGCGGTTTGTGCTCATGGGTGAATTTTCTTCATACCTCTGAAAGAGCAAATGAGTCTTTGAAAAGGGGTGAATAATGGGCAGGTTTGGCACTGCTTGTTTAGCCCACAAGTCTTCAAATATGGGAGATAGGCTGGGTTCTCCATCGTTCGCCAAGTACCCGCCTACTTGGGTCCCTTCAGTAACTTTTGCTACTTGAAGAAAATTAATAATGAGGTCATCGGCGGCACGTTTTTGTTCAGAGGTGGATAAGCTTTTTCTCATTTCCCGCATCTTCTTGCGGATGTCAATACGTTGCTGGTTAAACTGATTCGCACTCATAGCTTAAAAAGTCAGTAATTCGGGGTAGATGAAAGCCAACGCGAGCACACCAAGCAGAAGCACAATCAGCGCGATTAAGGTAAATAAAGGCCAACGTTTGCGACTTGGCTGAGGCGCCAGCTCGAGCTCCTCGTCGAGGCTGAGATCAACGGCAAAATCATCATTCACTTCATTGCTAGAATTTTGCTGCAGCTGATCATTGAGGCGGTTATCCATATCATCAAGACGTTCCTCAAGGCGAATAAGGCTACTGGTAATATAATCAAGGGCCGCCAAAATTTGCTCGTCTCTAGCCGCGGCCGATGCCGTATTCGCGGTCTCATTGGCCGTACTTTGCATGCTTTGCAGTCGTGTACGAATGCCTAACGAAGCCAACACCTTAGCTTGTTTTAATGCTTTGGCTTTATCACTGGGAGCAAAGATACTACGCCCAGTAAAAAACGCTTGCGCCTGCTTGGGTGACAGTTTGAGTTTCTGCTGCAACGCATGTGCGACTTCGGTTTGCTCAAGACCCTCATCGAGGCTGGCGAATACTAACCTATATTGTTCACTCATAGATATCCTGCTGTGCTGATACAGCTACAACGATTGTGTAGTTGTGAGTATAAATCCTTTTTTTTAAAAAGAAAAAGCCCACCATTGGGTGGGCTTTAATAGATACAGTGAGTACCCGGCTTAGTATTTAGCCGCTGCTCCTTGTTCTGGCAGAGCGTTCAAAATGAACTCGCGCAAATCGTTGTTTGAGCTTTCTAAATCAGCTCGACGTAAATACATCATATGACCACTGCGGTAGCCTTTAAAACTCAAGCGTTCTTTCATTTTACCGCTTGGGTCTAGCTGCCACATTGTGTACTTGGCATCAAAATAGTTGGTTGCACCATCGTAGTAGCCTGATTGGATTAGCACATTGAGGTAGGGGTTTTGTGCCATCGCCAAGCGTAGGTTTTCACCAGTGTTGTTATTGCTACGGTCCCAAGGATGCACCGAGCCAAACATGTTGTATTTCACATCGGTTTTGTAATTTAGCTCTTCACTAAGGTAGTAGTTGATAGCCGGTGTGAACGAGTGCAACCAAGAAGTCAGTTCCGCCCAGTAATCTGGACGCTCGCCGGTGTCACGCTTATCAATACCTAAATAACGAGAGTCCAAACGTCCCACTGTTTGCCCGCGCTCACGTAATAGCTCTTTCCAAAAAGACATGGTGGGCACATCGAGGTTGTTGCGCTCAATATAGGTTTCAGAGACACCTGCATAGCGGGCCATTTGTGTAACGATGCGACGTTTTTCATCGTCAGAGATAAAGCCACCTTTGGCCAGCGCAGGGATCAGCTCATTGACAGTGAAGGTTTCTACTTCGCTTAAAAACGGCTCGAGGTCCATGTTTTGGTACTGCTCATCTAGCGCCTTATGATACCACGCTGTGGCAGCGAAGTAGGGCAGACGGTTAGCGGCTTCCACGGGGCCTTCGCGTTTGATACCGATCTCCGTAGGTGATACCAGCACCACACCGTTGAGGTACATCCATTGGCTGTTTTGTAACTCTAACGCCAAACCTGACACTCGGGTGGTGCCATAGCTTTCACCAATTAGGAATTTGGGCGAGCGCCAGCGATTATGACGGTGTACAAAGGTATTGAGCCACTCAGCTAAATATTGAATATCGGCGTTAACGCCAAAGAACATATCCTTTTGCTTGTCGCGGCTAGGCATTTTGCCATCAGCGTCCGGCAGTACGCGAGAGTACCCGGTGTTAACTGGGTTTACATAGACAATATCCGCTACATCTAGCACCGAGTAGGGGTTTTCTTTAACACCGTAGGGTTGGACTGGGTAACCCTCGTCATCAATTTTTAATACCTTGGGACCGGTATAAGCTAGGTGCATCCACACCGACGCCGAGCCAGGTCCACCATTGAATGAAATAAGCAGCGGACGCTGGGTGTCATCATCAACACCATCACGCTTATAGTAGGTATAGTGCAGTGTAGCCACAGCATGGCCTTGGTCGTCCCACACCGGCTGCGTGCCCGTCTCGGCGGTGTACGATAAGCGATCGCCATTGATGCGCGCTTTGTGCTCGGTAATAACTTTACTATCGATATCAATTTGGCGGCTGTGCTGTGAGGCGTCGTGCTGATCGACCTCGGCAACAGCCAGTGGCGACAGTGCCACTGCAAGAGTTAGGCTCAACGCCTTTAATTGTGTTGCGAACATGATTCACCCTTAGTTCCTGTAGTTTTCTCCATTAAAGGAGTTCAAAGTGACAAGTACAAGTTAATGCGACAAGTGGGGAGCAATCACTGTGGCAATACGGGCACTAAAACCACTATCAATGGCCAGTCCCATCGGCGCCAGTCGAGTATCTCGCAATTGACAATCCTTGGGCCGTGGTGCGGCGCTGCTATCCACACTGGCAGCACTGAGGCTATTAGGGTCAATATGTAATAGCGGTGCCATGGCTTGGGCCATTGCCAGTTTAGTGAGCTTTTCGCTGGCACTGATATGGAATATACCGCTTAGGTCGTTGTTCATCATATGCAGCGCATTACTGAGCACATCGGCAATATCGTTAACATCTGTTGGCAAGCGCTGCGCCTCATCGTCAAACTGCCGTTGTCCGGCTTTTAGTTGTGCCGCAATGGTGGTCACAGCCGATTCTTTTAAGTGAGAAACTTCACCGTAAAGTACCGGGATACGAACGATGGCTGCATCGGGGTAGTTTGCTTGTAATAGTGTTTCACTACGCGCTTTGGATTCACCATAGAGGTTCAGTGGGTTGACGGCAGCGCCTTCTTCATAGGGCGGGTGCTGGCCATCAAATACGTAATCAGTACTAATAAATATGAGTCGGCATTGGTACTCGGTGCATAACTGGGCGATACGTTCGGTAACATCACAGTTCAGTTGTATGCTGCGTTGTGGGTCGGTATCAAATTGGTCTGGGTTGCGCTCAGCGGCTGCATGAATAAACACCTCGGGGCGATGCTTTGAAAAAAGCGCGGACAATGCCTCGGTATCGGTCAGGTCGACTTTAACAAGGGGTGGCTGAGCTCGGGAAAAACCTAACCCAATCACTTGGTGATGTGGCGCAAGACGCTGATAAAGCGCACGACCGAGTAACCCGGTAGCGCCGGATAGCATGATAGTAGACATAATAACAACGAAGGTCATCTATTGGTGGAACTCACCCTAGCGACACAAGTTTATAAAGTCAAAGATGTCCTTTAATGCCAAAGTGTGGTTAAATTTGGTCCGCTTAATGAAAGATATTCACCTTGGAGTTGGCGATGGCCCGAGTATTGATTGTTGAAGATAGTAAAGTTGTACAGCAAGTATTGCGCCATTTGCTAACGCAAAAATTTGCCCGTGAATTTATTAAGCACGTTGATTTTGCTTGGAATTATGAGCAAGCTCAAGAGCTGCTTGAGCAGCACACATATGATTTGGCATTGGTTGACATGACCTTGCCAGACTGTGCCAGCGGCGATGCTGCTCGCCTTACGATTGAACATAATGTCGCTTCAGTCATTTTAACCTCGAGTATGGACGAGTCTCAGCGCCAACAGATGCTGGAACTCGGCGTGGTTGATTATGTTATTAAAGATAACCGTGACTCCTACCTTTATGCCGTGCGTCTATTAACGCAGCTACTGCGTAATAAAGGTCTACCCGTGCTGGTGGCTGATGATTCGCAATTAAGCCGACAAGTACTTAAGCAGTTACTACAACGTCAGCTTTATCATGTTATAGAGGCTGAAGACGGTGAACAAGCGCTGGCGATATTGCGTGAAGACACCAGTATCAAGCTGCTGCTATGTGATTATGCTATGCCGAAAATGGACGGCTTCGAATTAGTGCGAGCGGTGCGTAACCACCGAGGCCGTGATGATTTGGCCATTATTGGTATTTCCGGCGCGGGCAACAATGGTTTATCGGCGAAGTTTATCAAATACGGCGCCAATGACTTTTTGACCAAGCCGTTTATGAATGAAGAGTTTCATTGTCGCGTGCTGCAAACGGTAGAGCAGCTGCATTTAATCGAACAAATTAAAGCCACGGCAGAGCGTGATTACCTCACCGGCATGTTTAATCGTCGCTATTTACAAGAACATGGTCGGCGCCTATTTGCAAAAGATAAACACGCTGTCACGGTGGCGCTTATCGACGCCGATAACTTCAAACAGATCAACGACCAGTATGGTCACCAAGCCGGAGACAGCGCGCTTCGACAGCTTGCCCAGCGACTACAGCAGCACCTTGATGAGCATATCGTTGCGCGGTTTGGTGGTGAAGAGTTCGCCGTGTTGGCACATTGTCACGACAGTGCACAATTGCAGCAGCAGCTGGAAAATGTAAACGACTCGCTGCGCGATGAGCCAATAGAGCTAATCGATAGCACGCATACACTAAGTGTCAGCATTGGCTTAGCAGCGATGAATCATCATGACTTCGATGCCTGCTTAAGTGCTGCTGATAAAGCCCTTTATCGCGCTAAGGCGCAAGGTAAATGTCAGCTGGTATGTGAATAACATCATCGCTGTGATGAGTTAACGCACAACTTTGGTCAGAGCGACTGATAAACGCACCACAATGGTGCGTTTTTTTATGCCCTGATAAGTTAATGTGCTGTTAAATAAAGGGAATTTAAACTGGCATAAAGGTTGGATTGGTCCTTAGACAATAATAATGAATATTGCCTAAGGGGGCCGTATGAAAATGATCAGCGCCATCATCAAGCCATTTAAACTTGATGAAGTACGCGAAGCCTTGGCGGAGCTGGGTATAGAGGGGATGACTGTGGTTGATGTTAAAGGCTTTGGCCGGCAACGCGGACACACCGAACTCTATCGCGGCGCCGAATACCAGGTGGACTTTATTCCCAAAATTAAAATCGAAATCGCAACCTTGAGCGACAACGTCGACAGAGTGGTTGAACTCATCACCCAGGTGGCCTCCACTGGCAAAATTGGCGACGGTAAGATTTTCGTTTATGACCTTGACCAAATTGTGCGCATCCGTACGGGTGAGCTCGACGAAGAAGCGATTTAAGGGGAGCCATCATGGAAAATACGGTTGTAGAATTACAGTTTTCACTCAATACCTTTTACTTTTTAATCTCCGGGGTGCTGGTGATGTGGATGGCAGCAGGCTTTGCCATGCTCGAAGCAGGGCTCGTGCGCTCTAAAAACACCACCGAGATCCTAACGAAAAACATCGCTTTATATGCTATCGCTTGCACCATGTACTTGCTGATTGGGTATAATATCATGTACGTGGATAACGCTGAGGGCGGCTTTATACCTAGCTTTGGAGCCTTGATAGGCACCCAAGCCAGTGATGCCGATCATGCGCTAGAGTCTGACTTTTTCTTCCAAGTTGTCTTTGTTGCCACCGCCATGTCTATTGTCTCTGGCGCTGTCGCGGAGCGTATGAAGCTGTGGGCATTCTTAATCTTCTGTGTTGCTCTCACTGGGGTGCTATACCCACTTGAAGGCTACTGGACATGGGGTGGAGGCTTTTTATCGGAAATGGGCTTTATTGATTTTGCCGGCTCAGGCATTGTGCACGGCGCGGGTGCATCAGCAGCGTTGGCCGGTGTGTTACTGCTCGGTGCGCGCCGAGGTAAATACGGTAAAAACGGTGAAATTTACCCCATTCCTGGTTCTAACTTGCCACTGGCAACACTGGGCACCTTTATTTTGTGGATGGGCTGGTTTGGTTTCAATGGCGGCTCGCAGTTATTTATTAGCGATGCTGAGAATGCCACCGCAGTGGGTAAAATCATGCTCAACACCAATGCTGCCGCAGCAGCCGGTGCCGTGGCTTCCTTACTTGTGTGCAAAACTTATTGGGGTAAAGCCGATTTAACGATGGTATTAAATGGTGCTCTTGCTGGGCTGGTGGTGGTCACCGCTGAGCCGGCGTCCCCTTCCCCCTTGCTGGCTATTTTACTTGGCGCGATAGGGGGCATTGCCGTTGTCTTTAGCATTGTCGCTTTGGATAAGGCGCGTATTGATGACCCGGTGGGTGCTATCTCAGTGCATGGGGTGTGCGGTGCTATTGGCTTAATGTTAGTGCCCTTGTCGAACGCTGACGCCAGCTATGCCACGCAGTTAATTGGTTTATTGTGTATCTTTGGCTTCATGTTCGTAGCGTCATTTATTGTTTGGGCCATTTTGAAGAAAACCATCGGCATTCGTGTCGGCGAGGAAGAAGAGCTCAACGGTATGGACCAGCACGATTGCGGTATTGATGCTTATCCGGAGTTTGTGTCTGTACGTTCTAGTTAAGCTCACCCGTTCTCATAGAACGCCAGCCCCAGTGCTGGCGTTTTTTATGCTTATTTGCTGCTGCATAAGTCAGTCACAGTTAAGTTTTACCACGCTAGAGTTCACTCGCACCCTGCTTGGCATGCTCGTGGGCGGTTAATTTCAATCACGAGTATGCTAAGCTTCTCAACAATTTCACCCTAGCTAGCATTTGCACATACATGGCGTCGAAAAAATCTCCCAGCAAAAAGAAGTCCAATTCCAAAAAAGCAGCCTCTAAGCAGCCATCATCAACCTTTAAGCGGGTTATGAAGCGATTATTTTCCATTGCCTGGAAGCTGGCTTTAGTCACATTCATTAGTGTGGCTTTGTACATGATTTATCTCGATGTCAAAGTAACCAGGCAGTTTGAGGGCAATAAGTGGCAGTTACCTGCGCAGGTATACGCCCGGGCAATGAACTTTTATCCTGGGCAATACCTATCTCTAGAGGAAGTAGAGTGGGAGCTGCAACGCCTAAACTACACGCAAGTGACTAAGCTTGCTCATACTGGGCAATATGAGCAAAGTCGAACTCGGCTACGCATTTATCGTCGTGCTTTTGAGTTTGCCGATGGCGCAGAGCAAGCACATATTATTGAGCTGCGTTTTAAAGGTGACCGCTTGGCCAGCGTACAAAACAATATAGGCCAGCGCTTAGAGCGTGCGCGACTGGAGCCGGTGCAAATAGCTCGTATCGGTAATGACAAAACCCAAGACCGAGAATTTTTGCCCCTAGATAAGTTCCCATCATTATTAAAAGAGACCTTGCTAGTGGTGGAGGATCAGGACTTTTATCAGCATCATGGCGTTTCGCTTTGGTCAATTATGCGCGCCTTGTATGCCAATATTCGAGCTGGGCGCACGGTACAAGGTGGCAGCACGTTAACACAGCAGCTTGCGAAGAACTTTTACTTATCGCGAGAGCGCACTTTAGTCCGCAAGATCAACGAGGCGTTAATCGCGCTGATCTTGGATTACCGCTATTCCAAAGATGCCATACTCGAGGCCTACCTTAATGAGGTTTACCTAGGTCAGTCATACACTAAAGGCGTGCATGGTATGGGGCTGGCATCGGAGTTTTACTTTTCCAAGCCTGTTGATGAGCTGGAGTTTGACCAAATTGCGCTACTGGTCGCTTTGGTGAAGGGGCCGTCGTACTATAATCCGCGACGTTATGAAGAGCGCGCCATGGAGCGACGCGACCTTGTACTGCGGTTAATGGCCGAAAATGGTTTGCTAACAACCAACGAATATCGTCGGGCCCTAAAACGGCCTCTGGATATCGTCGCGATGCGTCGTGATATTAATAAAACCTACCCAGGCTATTTAGAGCTGGTTAATCGTGAGCTCAAAGAGCTACTTCCCAATAAAGCCACATTGGATGCTGGAGTGCGGGTATTTACATACCTTGATTTACAAAAACAAGAAGCGATGGAAGCGTCAATTGAAAAGTCGCTCCCCTATTTAGAACGGCGCCCGAAAACACAGCAGTTGGAAGCGGCGATGCTGTCAGTTAATCGTGAAGTAGGGGGCGTATCTGCCTTGGTTGCTGGACGCGATGTCCGTTATTCCGGTTTTAACCGGGTACTGGATACTAAACGGAATATCGGCTCTTTGGTGAAACCTGCGGTGTATTTAACAGCCTTGCAGTTACCACAATATAACTTAGGGACTTTGTTGGATGACAGGCCACTGGAGGTGACTGACGAGCAAGGTGAGGTTTGGCAACCTGACAACTTCGACCATCAACACCGAGGAATGTTGCCTTTATACCGTGCCTTTAGTCAAAGTATTAATATTCCAGCGGTCAATTTAGGGTTAGACGTGGGCGTCGACAAGGTTGCCAATACTTTACAGGGGTTGGGTGTGCAGTCGCGTATCAATCAATATCCATCGCTGCTGTTGGGGGCATTGGAGCTATCGAGCTTTGAAGTGGCGCAAATGTACACCACATTGGCGAATGATGGCGCTTATGGCCAGCTAAGCAGTATTTCGGCATTGACTGATAACAGTGGCCGAGTGCTGTATCGCCATCAGTTTGCCCCGCAGCAACGTTTTGCTAAAGATGCGATTTATATGACCAAGTATGGTATGAAACGGGTGACTAAAGATGGCACGGGTAAGCGTTTAAATAAACACTTCCCAACGATTCAATTGGCTGGCAAAACAGGCACCAGTAACAACTTACGTGATAGCTGGTACGCTGGGTTTGACCAAAGTACCGTCACTGTTGCTTGGGTGGGCCGAGATGACAACCAAAGTACCGGATTAACCGGTTCGGTGGGAGCATTGGAACTCTATATTCGTTATCTGCGTCAGCTCAACCCTCAATCTATCGCCGATACTCGCCCTGAAGGTATTCGTTGGGCTTTCGTTAACGAGGCCACCGGTGAGCAAGCGCCTCCTGGTTGTGGCAAGGTTATCCAGCTACCAGTGCGCGAGCGCGAGTTTAATCCACGCCCTCCGTGTCGGCAGTAAAAGCCGTTAATCGATATGCATTAAAAAGCCGCCTCAAGGGCGGCTTTTTGTCAGCTAATGAACCATGGGTTTATGGCTTCACCGCCTTATAGCTTTGCAAATGCACGCTCAGCGGCGGCAATCGTTGTTTCTATTTGCTCATCGCCATGAGCGGCGCATACAAACCCAGCCTCAAACGCTGATGGAGCGAGGTACACCCCCTCTTCTAGCATTAGGTGAAAAAAGCGCTTAAAACGCTCAAGGTCACATTCGGTAGCTTGCTGGTAGCTGCTTACCTGCTCGGCGTCGGTAAAGAAAAAGCCAAACATACCGCCTGCATAGTTAGTTGTTAGGGCGATCCCTGCTTTGTCAGCGGCCGCTTGGAAACCGCTACACAGCGCCTTACTCTTCGCTTCCAGCTGCTCATGTAAACCTGGCTCGCTGAGCAGCTGCAAGGCTTTTAAGCCAGCAGCCATGGCGATGGGGTTCCCAGAGAGAGTACCGGCTTGATAAACAGGCCCAACTGGCGCGATATAGTCCATAATTGCTTGTTTACCGCCAAAAGCGCCCACCGGCATGCCGCCGCCGATCACTTTACCTAAACAGGTCAGGTCAGGGGTAATATTGTAATAAGCTTGAGCACCGCCTAGTGCAACGCGAAAGCCGGTCATTACTTCATCGAAGATCAGGACGCTGCCGTGTTCATCGCAAATTTCACGCAGGCCCTCTAAAAAGCCAGGTTGCGGTGGAATGCAATTCATATTGCCAGCCACCGGCTCGATAATAATACAGGCGATGTCTTGTGGATACTCGGCAAAAATAGCCTTCACTTCGTCAAGGTTATTGAACGACACAGTGAGGGTGTGTTTGGCAAAATCTTCTGGGATCCCTGGCGAGTTTGGCACACCCATGGTTAATGCCCCAGAGCCTGCTTTAACCAGCAGAGAGTCGGCGTGGCCGTGATAGCAGCCTTCAAACTTTAGAATCTTATCGCGGCCGGTGTAACCACGCGCCAAACGAATCGCGCTCATGGTGGCTTCTGTACCAGAGTTAACCATGCGCACCGAATCAATGGAAGGCACTAATTCTTTTACTTTCTCAGCCATATCAATTTCGGCTTCGGTAGGTGCGCCATAGCTCAAGCCGCACTCTACCGCTTGATGTACTGCTTGTTTAATTTCAGGGTGGTTGTGGCCTAAAATCATCGGTCCCCAAGAGCCCACATAGTCGATGTATTTTTTGCCATCGGCATCATAGGTGTATGCACCTTCGGCATGAGTGATAAACAATGGCGTACCACCTACACCATTGAAAGCACGTACGGGAGAATTAACGCCACCGGGAATAGAGGCTTGGGCGCGGGAATATAAGTCTTGGCTTTTGCTCATAATGCTTCCTATAAATTCGGGTCAGTTGACCTTTTAAGTGTGTAGCAGCTCACTTGGCATATTTACGAATCTGAGCCTGTGTAAGTTTAACTGCGTATCCAGGCGGGGCAGGGCCCCTCAGCGATATGCATACACGTTGGTTTTAGTCTTCACGTTTACGGCTGAACCACGGTACTGTGGTTTCATACTTTTCTACTTGGTTCTCGACCCCAAGGGTTAATGCAAACAGCGCCATACGAATTAACACACCATTTTGAACTTGGCGGAAAATCGCTAAATTATCATTGGCATTTAAATCATTATCTAATTCATTGGCATCGCTGCGACTATCACGTGGCAACGGGTGCATCAGCACTGAACTGGGCTTGCAATGGGCGTTGTAGATGGACTGGGAAATACGAAAACCACCACGGTATTTATTGGCTTCTTCTTGGCTTGGAAAGCGCTCTTCTTGAATGCGAGTTTGGTAGACGATATCAGCGGCCAGATTACCTTCCATTTTATCGGCAAGGACAATGCGGTGGCCGGCATCGCTGACGCTGTCTAGAATGGTTTGTGGCATTTGCAAGCCATCCGGGGCAACCATGGTAAAGCGCACGTCTTTATAATGACATAGCAACTTGGATAACGAATGCACGGTACGGCCATATTTTAGGTCGCCGACTAGAGCGATATGCATGCCATCAATTTTTTGGCCAAAGCGGTTTAACTCGCGATCGATGGTTAACAAGTCGAGTAGTGCTTGAGTGGGATGCTCGTTGGGGCCATCACCGCCATTAAGTACAGGGACGCTACAGCCGGTGGCAAACTCGGCCACGGAGCCGGCATCGGGGTGGCGCATAGCGACAGCATCGGCATAAGCAGAGATGACGCGTGCGGTATCGTAGAGGGATTCCCCTTTGGCCAAAGCGGAGCTTTGCATGCCTGTTGTCTCGCGCACTAATCCGCCTAGCAAGTTAAAGGCGGTGCCAAAGCTGACCCGTGTACGGGTGCTAGGCTCAAAAAATAGATTCGCAAGAATCGCCCCTTCGAGCACTTTTGTGCGTTTTTGTTTTTTGGCATAAGGTTCCATCCGTTTAGCCACTGCAAATATATGCTCGATACTTTCTCTATCAAGTTGATTTACAGACAGAATGTTTTCACCTAAGAAGCGTAGCATGGAGGTCTTCCCAAACAATAAAGTGAGACAGTATGAGGGTACGTTGGGGCTAACACCGCCATCGAGTGTAAGCCGCAAGTACGCCACCGCGTTTGGAGGCGCACTATAGCAGATTTTTTCTAATTTTTAGAGTGCCGGTTTTAATACTGCCAAAAAGATGATTGCCAGCAGTACTAATACGGGAAGTTCATTGAAAATACGATAAAACCGGTCACTACGGGTGTTTTTGTCGTGTTTAAAATCACTTAATAGCTTAAAACAGTAGCCATGATAGGCGTACAAAATAAGCACTAAAGTGAGTTTGTAGTGCAGCCACATGCTAGCGCGAAACCACTCGCGGCCATACTCGACGATCATCAGTACCCCAAACACCGCAGTTAAAATCGCAAACGGGGTAACGAACAGGAGTAACCGGCGCTCCATAACTTTTAGCATAGAGCTGCATGATTTCTCTTCGTTGAGCGCGTGATAAACAAACAAGCGTGGTAAATAAAAAATACCAGCGAACCAGGCAACCATGAAAAATAGGTGTAGAGCTTTATATACCAAAATCAGTGACATTGTACTTCCCAGTTAGAGTAAGGCATTACGAATAGTGAGAATGTGGCGGATTTGATCCCAGCGCATAATTCCCAGAATTTCTTTATGATCGTGCATATCATACACATACACGGCGCCGCTACGCTTGTCTTTGAGCACATCGAAGGCATCTGATAGGGTGGCCTGTGAGCTCACCCCTTCGAGCGTAACGTAGCGGATATTGATATTTTCCTCAGACATTAAATTAAGATCATATTCCGCGAGTCGGTAGCCATTTTCTTCATCATAAACAATCAGCGGCGTTTGTCCGTCGAGATTATCCAAAGACTCTTTGATTTGCTCTTTGTCCTCGGCGTATAGCAGCTTAAAGTCTTCATTCATCTCTGCCATGATGCCGACTTTTTGCAGTGCCTCCGTGGCTGGAGATACTTGGTAGGTCAGCCCCTGAAAGTCGAGTTGTTGGAGGAAAATAGAGCGGTTGCCAAACACTTGTAAGGCGGTGACGTAAGCGGTCACAATCACTAACATCGCTGGCACAATAATTTGCGGACTGGAAGTGAGCTCCATCACCGCTGTCAGCGACGCCAGTGGTGCATGCAGAGTCGCGGCAAGTAATCCGGCCATGCCTAATACACCATAGGTGCCAGCAACGTCGGTGCCGGGGGCAACAAGGTGGGCGAAAAATGACATTAAGGTGCCCATAATAACTCCCAAACCAATAACCGGGCCAATCAGGCCGCCAGGTATACCTAAGCCGATGGCAAACAACGTTGCCAGTAGTTTAGCGATCAATATGGTCAGCAGCAGTTGTACATTATCCGGTGAATGAGTAGCGATAGTAATGGCGCTCATTCCCGAGCCCATTGCTTGCGGGACTAGGTAACCGATGCCGCCGGCAATAATGCCGGCAATAATCAATCGCGGCAGCATTGATAAGGGTTTAAAGGTGCGAATAATGAGCATCAGATTTTTGTTAAAGGCATAGGCGATGGCGCCTAAGGTCATGCCGCAAATGACTAAGTAGGGATAATGCCAAAAGCTCAGTGGAGTAACGCTGATGAGCGCCAACTCTATGTCATCACCAAAAACAAACTGAGTAGCTAAAGCCCCGGTAACGGCGGCGAGCATAATAGGAACAAAGATATGCACTTTGTATTCACGGAGGACCACTTCCATAACGAAAATTACGGCTGCTAAAGGGGTGTTAAAGGAGGCTGCAATCCCTGCGGCTACACCACAACCGCTAAGTGTCCGCATGGCGTTATAGGGCAGGTGGAGCTGGTTAGCAAGCATGCTTGCGCCTGTTGCGCCCATATGAACGGAGGGGCCTTCACGACCTACCGAAAAACCACTAATCAATGCTAGAGCACCGCCAAAGAACTGGTTTACTGTGTTATAAAAAGGCATTTGTCCGTAGTGCATTTTCATACGGTGAATAACAAAGGGAATACCAAGTCGGTAGTGCTTAAAGCCAGTAAGGTAGGCAAACAGTGCGATAATACAGGCTGCGCCAACAGGCAGTAAAAACCGTTCTAATGCCGATAAGGTGGTAAAGTCATCAAAATTATCTAGAAAGATGTTTTGTACTAACACAATAGTCAAACGAAATAGAATAATTAATCCCGCTGCAATCAAACCTGCGGCAATACCGAGAAGGCAAAGCTGGATTGAGGTTTTAGGGCGAGCAAGGCGTCGTCTTAGCGCCTCTAGTTGCATACCTATTCCTTTGTTCTTAATGACTATGGAGTGCGCTTAAGTCTACCAAAGGTTTATATATAAATCCTTGTTTAACGTCACACTTTGTCAGAGCAATGATGGCAGACTAATGTTGCTGGTCGCACTAGCGTCGCACATGAGCCATGTTATGATGCTTTCGCGCGGCAATACTTGATTAACTTAGTCGGGTATTAGATAATTCGCAGTAAATGAGCAGTGAGAGAAAGAGTATGTCCGAGCAATTACCAATTAAATTCAGTGATGCCGCTGCTGCGCGTGTAAAGCAGCTTATTGAAGAGGAAGAGAATCCTTCATTGATGCTGCGCGTTTATGTCACTGGTGGCGGCTGTTCAGGCTTTCAGTATGGCTTCACGTTTGCGGAGCAGGCCAATCCAGGCGACATGCAGATAGAAAAGAATGGTGTGACCTTAGTGGTCGACCCAATGAGTATTCAATATCTGGTTGACGGTGAAGTCGATTATACCGAAGGGCTTGAGGGTTCACGCTTTTTTGTGAATAACCCGAATGCCACTACAACCTGTGGCTGTGGTGCTAGTTTTAGCGTTTAAGCTTTAGGTTGAATCAGAAATTGAAAAAAATGCCGCATTCGCGGCATTTTTTGTGGTTGAACGTTATTCTAGCGGAGTATTGGTAACAAACAGCATCAAAGTGAAGAAACCTAAAACTAAGGTGGACAAAGCAACAATATACACAAATCCTTTACGACCTTGTTTTAGCGGTATACGGTTGTAATGGAGAAAAAGCCACCACAATAAACACAAAAGAATTGGCAAGATAAAGAGCAATCTGAGCATTTTTTCCCCTAAATTCCCTGTTTTCCTTCATATTAGCTTATAAGTACCTAACGCTAAAGGTAAAAATAAACTATCGATTTTATGAGTGAAATTAATTAATATCTTGTTAAACTCTAGTGCGTGATTCATTGCGAAAATTGCAGTGAAAATTCTCGCGCCGGAATTAGGTAAATTTTTGTATATAAACTATACCTAAAATAGGACATGTGGTTTAATACCGCGTGAATGAGACGGGCAAATTTCATTCAATCCTATTTATCAACCGTGATATGTATAGCAATTCATCTAGTAGGAGATGTAATTATGATGGGTAAAACCGTTTCTTCCGAAGAAAACGGAAGACTAACAAAGTGGCTAAAAGACAAACGCCATGAAAAAGGCCACACTATGCGCAGCTTGGCTCAAGTTTTGGGCACGCCGCACTCTTTTATCGGTAAAATAGAAAACCAAGAACGTCGTTTAGATGTTATTGAGTTCATGCGTTATTGCGACGCCCTTGAAGTTGACCCTTATGAAGGTCTGTCACTACTTCAAGAACAAGCGTAATACCGATAAACCAGAGCCCAGGAAGGGCTCTAGGTTCTTCTTCCTATACCCTACCAATTATTCTTTAACCTTCGCTGAACGTGCATGATACTGTTGTTCAAGCTGGTATAACCGTTTTCTGATTAGATATAAAAATAGTAGTGATGGCAGCACCATAAGTGCAGTCAGTATAAAGAACGTGGACCAGTCGCCGTGAAGCCAATCATCAACCACTACACCACTGTATCCAGAGAGCAAAGTGCGCCCCAGGTTGCCCAATGAAGCCAGCAGCGCGTAGTGCGTAGCGCTGAAGGCGCGATCGCACAGCATGGAAATAAACGCAACCATAGCAACCAGTGACCAAGCTTGAGTGAAACCGTCTAAAATAATGGCCAACGCATATAAATGCAGCTTAGGGCCAGCAACCGCTATCCAAGAAAACATTAAATTAGATGCGGCCATTGCTACGCCACTGATAAATAGCCCTTTTACAATACCAAAGCGGGCATTGAATAAGCTCCCTAGGAACGCGAAAATAATCGTTAGTACCGCCGTACCGAGTTTCGAAAAGGTGGCAATATCGGAATTGCTAAAGCCCACTTCTTTGTAGAAAACGATGGACATTCGCGCTAAAAATGCCTCACCAATTTTGAATAAGAAAATAAACGCTAGCAGAGCAATAGCGGTTTTCACGCCATTTTTAGCAAAAAAGCTGCGTAGCGGCTCGATGATGGTGACCCCTAACCAAGCCAAGGTTTTTTTCAATACTAAAGGAAGAGCGTTAGAATGTTGTTGTAACTTTTGCTGATACTGATGTTCCAACTGTTCATGAACATGCTCACGGTTTGACAGTGGTTCGTTAGCAACAAACACATAGGCAATGAGAGCGGCGACTATCAGCGCCAATGCGAGGTAGACATCTGGCCACTCAATACCGGGGATATCAGCGGCGAAAAAAGGCATGGCACCGAGTAGAGCATAACCTGTCCACCAACCACAGGTTGCCATTGCCGCCGCTGCCGACATCTTTTCACTTTCATTTTCATCCAAAATATCAATACGATAAGCATCAATTGCAATATCTTGAGTGGCAGAAGCAGTGGCAATTACCAGGGCAAGCAGCGCTACTAGATACAGCTGTGCGCCTATATCAACAAAAGTCATAGCCAGCGTGCCCAGCAATATCACGCACTGACAGCAAAGCAACCAACTTCGGCGTTGCCCAAGCCAGGCAGTCACATAAGGAATTTTGACCCGATCAACCAAAGGTGACCACAGGAAGTTAATAGAGTAGGCACCAAACACCATGCCAAATAAGCCAATCATACTGCGGCTTAAGCCCTCATCTTTAAGCCACGCACTCATCACCGAGCCGATCAACACCCAAGGAAAGCCGCTGCTGATGCCAAAAATAAAAATAGTGAGTAAGCGGCGATCACGAAAGTAATTGAAAAAAGTCTGAAGTGATACGGGGTTATGGCTCATGATGACGGCTTACTTGAGATTTTGGGAGGATACGGGCGGTGACGACCGCCCATAGCTGAAAACTAATAAGGTTGCGCTTCGAGTACTTTAATATTGAAAATGATAACCGGTTGTTTAGGAACGTAGGAATAGCCTATTTTCTCTTGGTAGTCGGTCTCGACACGCATGATTTTATCTAAAGTTTCAAACCCCTCTACGACGGAGCCAAACACTGCAAAACCCCAATCACTGCCGGGGTTTAGGTGGTCATTATTATCCATATTGAAGAAAAACTGACGCGTTGCAGAATGCGGCTTGCGGTCTTGGTAAGCCATGGCAATGGTATACATATCGTTTTCCAGGCCGCTGCCGCTTTCATTAAAAATAGGGTCATTCTCATGCAGACCGTCATAATTCTTGTCGTAGCCACCCCCTTGGATGACAAAGTCGCGGTCGTTTTCTTCGTCGCGTTCAACCCGATGAAACACCGACCCTTTATAACTGCCGTCTTGTACGTATGTCAGGAAATTATTGACCGTAATTGGTGCTCGTGAGCGGTCCAGCTCAACAACAATCTTTCCTTCACTGGTGGCGAATTCTACTCGTGGGAAGAGGTTGTCCTTTTGCACAAATTGACCTTGTACAGCCGCGAGTGTGGGCAAGCTGATAAAGAAAGTAAGGAATACGGCGGTAAGTGTGCCAAGAAAACGAGTGTTCATGATGCTCCCTTTTGCATGTAATTGTTCAGTTCAGGGTCGTTCATTATACGAATTACCAGTTGCTCAATCTGCTTATTAAGCTGCGCTTCTACTTTGGCTTGATCATAACCAAATGGGCCGCTGAACTGGCTTTGGCCATTATACATTTTATTGAATTGACTACCATTACGCTGCACGAACACCTGTAGGGCAATCTTCGCAGTACTGTTATGATCGACGGTGTTTTGTTCAACATGGGCGTGTAAATCATGAATAGCAATACGGATATGGGTGGCTCCCATGGCGCTGACCTGAGCCCCATTACGTTGTAGACCTTGCTCAAACACCCGCGTGAGCTTGCTATCAAGCCCCTGAGTGAGCTGCTGTTGTGAATGCTCGCCATCGCTCACTATCACAGTGGCTTTATTAGCACGCTGGTCATTCACTTGCAGTGATACTGTTTGATTAAACTGATGATATTGACCGCCTTGGTATTGTGGGTCAAGAATAGCCTCGGCTGCGCGGTTAGCGCACCCGCTCACAGTAACCAGTGCAGCGCTCAAGAGAAAAAGACGAATAACTGTGTTGCTCATGATCCTACCTATTTTTTTGCACTTAACACGACGAACTTTTTATTCGAACCCAGCAGCTTATGACCACCGAATAAACGGTTAAGTTTCTCATGGTATTGTAAATGTCGGTTGCCTACGATACGAAGCTCGCCGCCGGGGCGCAATACTTTTTTCGCGTCATTAAACATTTGCCAAGCAATATGGTCGGTAATCGCGTTTTGTTGATGAAACGGCGGGTTACATAAGATCAGGTCTTGGCTGGCAGCGGCAAACCCTGTTAAACAATCTGACTGCACAAATTGGCAACGGTGCAAATCATGTTCATGGTTTTGTTCAACATTAAGTCGTGCCGAGGCCACTGCCATGCATGATTCATCAACGAAAGTAAGTTGTGCTTGTGGGCATTGAGCCAAAGTAAGTAGACCAATGACGCCATTGCCACAGCCCAAATCTACAATGCGCAGCGCTTTTTTGGACTGCGGTAGGTAGTTGCTGAAAAAGCGAGCGCCAATATCCAACGAATCACGGGAAAATACATTAGCGTGATTATGCAGGGTGTAAGGAGTGCCTTCGAGCGACCAACTCTTAGGAAAAGGGCTTTGTTGCGCTTTATTGTGCATAGAGGCGGTGATAAGCCGCGCTTTTTTCACCGCCAAGGTGGTGCTTGCTGGGCCTATGTAGCGCGATACGAGATTGATTGTTGAGGTATGAACAGCTTTAGTTTTGCCCCCTAAGATCACCGGCGTGTTTGGGCTTAATGTCTGTGATAACTGGGCCAGTTGATGTTGCAGGTAGCCACTGTTTTTAGGAATTCTGCCGATGACTAAATCATAGTCGTCCAGTTTATCCATGCTGCTAAGTGCAGTGAAATTACTTTCATCTAAGGCATTTTGCGCCAGGTTATAATGCCAAGCTTGGTGGGCCACGTACGAGTCACTGAGCGCACTAATATCAAATTGATGCAAAGCGCAGGCGAGGGCACCAAAGTCGTCATTTAATATAAGCAGCTTTTTTGCACTGGGATGATGCTCTTTGACATAATCAATTAAGTACTCGTCGGCGGCATCCCACGCCTGTAGGCTACGGTTTTTTTGCTCCAGAGGAAAGCGGTGTAGGGTGTAGTGGGTGCCACCGAGTAGGGCGGATGTTATCATAACGGTCAATGTGTAACGGATAGTAGCGCTAGTTTACCACGATGGATGGGAATTCGAAGGTGTTTAACACTGATACCGGCAACCTGTTGCCCGATGAGCTACCAGCAGACATGTTTCACTATCAGCTGCAGGCGCTGAGTGCTGATAAGGCCACCCAGCTCTATCATTATTTGCGTGATAATTTGGCTTGGCAACAGCCAAGCATACACGTTTTCGGTAAATGGCATCCTATACCTCGTTTACAGGCCTATATCGGCGATCCAGACAGCGCGTATGAATACTCAAAGCAAGTGTTTTCGCCTATGCCTTGGCCTGAACCTTTGGCGCGCATGCGGGAGCGCCTCAATAATCAGCTAGGGTGCAAATTTAATGCGGTACTGGTTAATTATTATCGCAACGGTCTCGATAGTATGGGGTGGCATGCTGACGATGAGCCTGAGCTTGGAGCGCAGCCGACCATTGCATCGTTATCCTTAGGAGCGCTGCGTAAGTTCAAGTTACGCCATAAGCACTCGCGGGTGGTGACAGATGTGCCTTTGCGTCACGGTAGTTTGCTGATCATGAAAGGCCAAAGCCAGCAACACTTCGAGCACAGTCTACCGAAGCAGCGTAAAGTGACCCAAGGGCGCATTAACTTAACGTTTCGCCACATTGACGCTTCTTTGTTATAGTAATGCTCCAGTTTACGCTGACGAGTCAGTAATTTATGTCTATGCAAACTCAGATAGAGCAAAAACTCGCTGCTGCCATTGCGTGCAAGCATTTACATGTGGAAAACGAAAGCCATATGCACGCCCGAGGTGAAGATTCTCATTTCAAAGTCACTGTGGTCAGTGAGCAATTCAGCGGCCAACGCTTATTACAGCGCCACCGCGCGATTAATGAGGTGTTGGCCGATGAGTTGCGCGAACACATTCATGCCCTTGCGATTCATGCTTACACACCTGAAGAGTTCAGTGAGCGACAGGGGCAAGCTCCGCAGTCTCCTAATTGTTTAGGTGGCTCCAAATTCGATTAAGTAAAGTCATCAGACCTGTGTAACAGACTTTAGTCGTTACACTAGCGCTAAATTTTTCGGCAACGATATGGAATTTTATCATGGTCATTAAGCCTAAAATTCGTGGTTTTATCTGCACTAACGCTCATCCTGCGGGCTGTGCAGCGCACGTACAACAACAAATAGATTACGTAAAACGCCAAGGTGATTTAGGGCAAGGCCCTAAAAACGTCCTAGTCATTGGCTCGTCAACCGGCTATGGCTTGGCCTCACGTATTGTTTCAGCCTTTGGTCATGGCGCCAAAACATTGGGCGTGTTTTTCGAAAAGCCAGGTACAGAAAAGAAAACAGGTTCTGCAGGGTGGTACAACACCGCTGCTTTTCAAAATGCAGCCGATGAAGCGGGCTTGTGGGCAAAAAATATCAATGGTGATGCCTTTTCTGATGAAATCAAAGAAAAAACGATTGATGTTATTAAAAATGAATTAGGCAAGATTGATTTAGTTATCTATTCCCTTGCTTCGCCGCGTCGTACCGACCCAAAAACCGGTGAAACCTTCTCTTCGACACTCAAGCCTATCGGTGAAGGCGTGACCACCAAGAACCTCAATACTTCAAAGCGTATTATTGATGAAGTAAGCGTTGAGGCTGCCAGTGATGAAGAAATTGCCAATACCGTGAAAGTCATGGGTGGTGAAGATTGGCAGCTGTGGATTGATGCCTTAAATGAAGCGGGCGTGCTTGCCGATAACTTCAAAACCACCGCTTACACCTACATCGGTAAAGAGCTGACCTGGCCGATTTACGGTCACGCCACAATAGGCAAAGCCAAAGAAGACTTGGACCGTGCCGTTCAGGAAATCAAAGCATCTACCGCTGATATTTCCGGTGAGGCTTATGTGAGCTCTCTTAATGCTGTGGTCACGCAAGCCAGCTCGGCAATACCGATTATGCCTTTGTATATCTCTGCGCTGTTCAAAGTGATGAAAGAAGATGGCACCTATGAGGGGACTATCGAGCAAATTACCGCGTTGTTTAAAGAGAACTTGTACGGCGAAACGCCGCGCTTTGACGAAGGCGGTCATTTATTCCAGAACTACAAAGAGCTTGAAGACGATGTGCAGCAACGAGTGCAGCATATTTGGGATCAGGTGGATACCGACAGTATTGACGAGCTAACCGATTATGTTGGTTATCATCGTGAGTTTTTACACCTGTTCGGTTTTGATCTAGACGGTGTTGACTACGAAAGTGATGTTAACCCTGAGGTTGAAATCAACAATCTCGTTTAAGTATCGCTGTTTTACATAGAAAGCCAGTCAATAGACTGGCTTTTTTGTGTTTTTACAATCTCAGGCTGTGAAATTAAGACTTTGGTCTATATTGAAGTTTATTCACTAATTTTAGCTCGGATTGCTTAGATAATTTTTACTTTTTAACTCGCATAGTCGCCGTGATTGATGTTAAAATTCGGCAGATATGTGACAAGTTCACTGCGTTGCTTTGCTCACTAACCGAAATGGGTGCTCTTTTATACCGTTTGTATTAATCGTGTGGACGACTTTTGCTTGCACAAGTGCGTAAGTGCGCACCGAGCAATAAGCGAACCGCCTTTTACGCGGCCATCACTCAACTCGGCCAACTTAGCAGCGTGGTTGGTAAGATTTTAAGTTTCTTTCCGTTAATGTAATGCAAGTGCGTATGATCAACATAAAAAAAGGTCTGGATCTACCGATAGAGGGCGCACCTCAGCAAGTTATTCACGACGGTCAACCCGTCAAACGAGTAGCCGTGCTAGGTGAAGAATATATCGGCATGCGTCCTACCATGCGAGTTCGTGTGGATGACCAAGTGAAAAAAGGCCAAGTTCTTTTTGAAGACAAAAAGAATCCTGGCGTTATCTACACTGCACCGGCCGCCGGGGTAGTTAAAGAAATCAATCGTGGTGCAAAACGTGTGCTGCAATCTGTTGTGATCGAAATCGATGGCAACGAGCAGGAAACCTTTGCAAAGTTCGACCAGGGTGAGCTCGCTAACCTTGACCGCCAAAAGGTGGTTGACCAGTTAGTTGACTCAGGTCAATGGACTGCGCTTCGCACCCGCCCATTCAGCAAAGTACCCGCTGTTGATGCCAAACCTAGCTCTATCTTTGTAACAGCGATGGACACTAATCCGCTTGCAGCTGATCCAGCTGTAATTATTGCTGAGAATGCGGAAGCATTTGAAGCTGGTTTAGCGGTTGTCTCTCGTCTTACAGAAGGCAAAGTGTTTGTGTGTAAACAAGCCGGTGCTCAAGTGCCTAGCTCTTCTGTGGCTTCTGTAGAAGTTCATGAGTTTGGCGGTAAGCACCCTGCAGGTCTTGTTGGTACTCACATTCATCACCTAGATGCAGTGTCTGCATCGAAGCAGGTATGGCACTTGGGCTACCAAGATGTGATCGCTTACGGTCACCTTTTCCTAAGTGGTGAAATTTACACTCCGCGTGTGATTTCTTTAGCCGGCCCACGTGTTAAGAACCCACGTTTGGTGAAAACACAGATCGGTGCTGCTTTGGATGAGTTAGTGTCTGGTGAACTGGAAGACGGTGACAACCGTATCATTTCAGGCTCAGTACTTTCTGGTACCAATGCAACGGGTCCACATGCGTTCCTTGGCCGTTATCACACGCAAGTGTCGGTGCTGCTAGAGGGTCGAGAGAAAGAGTTGTTCGGCTGGATTGCTCCAGGCAGCAACAAGTTCTCTGTAACGCGTACCTTCTTAGGCCACTTAGCGCCAAGCCGTTTGTTCAACATGACCACATCAACCGGTGGTTCAAAACGTGCGATGGTACCAATCGGTAACTATGAGCGCGTGATGCCGCTTGATATTTTGCCTACCTTATTACTGCGCGATTTAATCTCGCGTGACCTAGATGGGGCAATTTCACTCGGCGCGTTGGAGCTAGACGAAGAAGATTTAGCGTTGTGTACCTTCGTTTGTCCAGGTAAATACGAATACGGTTCTATCCTTCGTGACTGCCTGACAACAATCGAGAAGGAAGGCTAAAATGGGCTTGAAGAAATTTTTAGAAGATATCGAACCGCATTTTGAAGCGGGTGGTAAGCATGAAAAGTGGTACGCACTGTATGAAGCAGTTGCGACTATTTTTTATACCCCTGGCTATGTCAACAAAGGCGGTACTCACGTTCGCGATAACATCGACCTAAAACGTATTATGATTTTAGTGTGGATGGCAACGTTCCCTGCCATGTTCTTTGGCATGTTTAACATTGGCCACCAAGCGGCAGAAGCGTTAGCAAACGGTTTTGCATTAGGTGATTCTTGGCAAGTAGGATTGTTCCAACTGTTAGGCGGTGAGCTCACTGCTGATTCAGGCTGGGGCGCGAAAATGTTCTACGGTGCCTGTTTCTTCCTGCCAATTTATGCCGTTACCTTCGGTGTCGGTGGCTTCTGGGAAGTGCTATTCGCGTCAATACGTAAGCACGAAGTAAACGAAGGTTTCTTCGTTACCTCTGTGTTATTTGCATTGATCCTGCCTGCAACCATTCCCCTTTGGCAAGTTGCCCTAGGTATTACCTTCGGTGTGGTTATCGCCAAAGAGGTATTCGGTGGTACAGGTCGTAACTTCTTGAACCCTGCGCTTGCTGGCCGTGCGTTCCTGTTCTTCGCCTATCCGGCGCAGATTTCAGGTGACACAGTGTGGACAGCTGTTGATGGTTTCTCTGGCGCGACTTACCTAGGCCAAGCGGCAACAGGTGCGCTTGATTATGCCAACATGGAGCTATGGTGGAATGCGTTTTACGGTTTCATTCAAGGTTCTATGGGTGAAACATCAACCCTAGCAATCTTATTAGGTGGTTTGTTCCTAATCTATGTGCGTATTGCTTCTTGGCGAATCGTGCTAGGTACCTTCTTGGGTATGGTAGTCACTGCAACGCTGCTGAACTTTATCGGTTCAGACACCAACACCGCGTTTGCAATGCCTTGGCACTGGCACTTAGTCCTTGGTGGCTTTGCGTTTGGTATGTTTTTTATGGCAACCGACCCGGTATCAGCGTCATTTACCGATAGAGGTAAGTGGGCCTATGGTGCGCTGATTGGTTTTATGGTGGTGATGATCCGCGTGGTTAACCCGGCATACCCTGAAGGCATGATGCTCGCTATCTTGTTTGCAAACCTATTTGCACCGCTATTCGACCACTTCGTAGCGCAGTCAAACATCAAGAGGAGATTGGCACGTGTCCAGTAATAACGAATCAATCGGTAAAACGCTCGGTGTAGTTGTTTCGCTATGTTTGGTGTGTGCGGTTATCGTATCGTTCGCATCGGTGCAATTGCGCCCGCTGCAGCAAGAAAATAAATTAAAGGATATTCAAAGCAATATTCTTTCAGCCGCTGGATTTAATGATGTCAAAGACGTGCAAGCTACGTATGACGAAAACATTGAAACCATCGTTGTTGATGTTAATAACGGCCAACAAGTTGAGTTTGACTCTGAGCAAGCTCGCAGCGAGTGGATCAAATCTTACGACTTCGAAAAGAGTAAGTTTGACGCCGATATGAGCATTAAGTTGCCAAAAGAGCAAGACAAAGCGGGCATTCAACGTCGTACTACTGAAGCACCGGTTTACATTAACCGTGCCGACGACGGCTCAGTGAAGTCAATCATTCTACCAATCCAAGGTTATGGCCTTTGGGGTGTTATGTATGGCTTCTTAGCTCTTGAAAGTGATGGCGAAACTGTTAAAAACATCATCTTCTACAAGCACAACGAAACCCCAGGTCTAGGTGGTGAAATCCAAAACCCAGCTTGGACGGCTCAGTGGCAAGGCAAAGAGCTGCCGGTAGACTTAGTGAAAAGCGGTGCTGACAACGAGCACGAAGTAGACGGTCTCTCTGGCGCAACCCTGACCTCAAACGGTGTTGATAACACGGTTGATTATTGGACAGGTGAAAACGGCTTTGGTCCTTTCCTTGCGAAAGTACGTGAAGGAGCGTTGAAATAATGGCTGATACTAAAGAAATGAAGTCGGTTCTATTTGGACCTGTCTTCGCAAATAACCCTATCGCTCTGCAAGTACTCGGTATTTGTTCGGCGCTAGCAGTAACATCAAGCTTGAAAAATGCATTGATCATGTCAATTGCATTGACCCTAGTAACGGGCTTCTCAAGTTTGTTTATCTCTATGATTCGTAACCAGATCCCATCAAGTGTGCGGATCATCGTACAGATGACCATCATTGCCTCATTGGTAATCGTGGTGGACCAGGTACTGCAAGCCTTCTCGTATGCAACAGCGAAAGAACTGTCGGTATTCGTTGGTTTGATTATCACCAACTGTATCGTAATGGGTCGTGCTGAAGCGTACGCGATGAAGTCACCGCCGTTTATGTCTTTCCTAGACGGTATTGGTAATGGCTTAGGCTACTCAGTAGTATTACTGACTGTTGGTTTCATTCGTGAGCTATTCGGTAAAGGGTCGCTGTTCGACGTAGAAATCATCCCATTAGTACAAGACGGTGGCTGGTATCAGCCTATGGGTCTATTGATCCTGCCGCCTAGTGCATTCTTCATCATCGGTCTATTCATTTGGGTGCTACGCACTTATAAGAAAGACCAAGTAGAAGCGAAATAAGGGGCGAGTCGTGGAACAATATCTTAACTTATTTGTTAAAGCGGTTTTCATTGAAAACCTGGCGCTTGCCTTCTTCTTGGGGATGTGTACTTTCCTTGCGGTATCAAAGAAAGTAAAAACCTCAATTGGTCTAGGTGTAGCGGTTATCTTCGTACTGGGTATTGCCGTACCGGTGAATAACTTGGTTTATCACGCGGTATTAGCGCCGGGCGCACTGGAGTGGTTGGGTTTCCCTGACGCTGATTTAAGCTTCTTGCGCTTTTTGACGTTCATCGGTGTTATTGCTGCCCTAGTACAAATCCTAGAAATGGCATTGGATAAGTTCTTCCCACCGCTTTATAACGCGTTGGGCATCTTCCTACCATTGATCACGGTAAACTGTGCGATTTTCGGTGCGGTATCGTTCATGGTAGAGCGTAATTACAACTTCGGTGAGTCAGTGGTCTTCGGCCTTGGTTCTGGTGTAGGTTGGGCGCTGGCAATCACGTTGCTAGCGGGTATTCGCGAGAAGATGAAGTACTCAGACGTTCCTGATGGTTTGCGTGGTTTAGGTATTACCTTTATCACAGTAGGCCTGATGGGTCTGGGCTTTATGTCATTCTCTGGTATTTCACTATAAGGTAGCGAGGAGAAATCATGCTTGAGGTATATTTAGGCGTAGGTGTATTCGTCGCTATCGTGGTTATGCTGGTTTTGGTCATCATTGCGGCCAAGTCAAAGCTAGTACCCACAGGTGACGTCACCATCGGGATCAATGGTGATCCTGACAAAGCAATTACAACATCACCAGGTAGCAAGCTACTGGGTGCCCTTGCAGATGCAGGTATTTTCGTATCGTCTGCATGTGGTGGCGGTGGCTCATGTGGCCAGTGTCGTGTTGATGTTAAAGAGGGCGGTGGTGATATCCTGCCGACCGAACTTGACCACATCTCTAAAGGTGAAGCACGTCAGGGCTGTCGTCTTGCGTGTCAGGTTGCTGTTAAAAGCGACATGGAGATTGAGCTAGAAGAGTCTATCTTCGGGATCAAGAAGTGGGATTGTGAAGTTATCTCTAACGATAACAAAGCAACCTTCATCAAAGAGCTTAAGCTTAAGATCCCAGACGGTGAGGTTGTACCTTTCCGCGCCGGTGGTTATATTCAAATTGAAGCACCTGCTCACCACGTTAAATACAAGGACTTTGATATTCCTGAAGAGTATCGTCCTGATTGGGAGCGTTTCGGCTTCTTTGACCTAGAGTCAAAAGTAGACGAAGAAACTATTCGTGCTTACTCAATGGCGAACTACCCAGAAGAGTTTGGCATCATCATGTTGAACGTGCGTATTGCTACGCCGCCGCCAAACAACCTAAGCCTACCTTGCGGTAAGATGTCATCGTACATCTGGTCGCTTAAAGAAGGCGATAAGGTGACAATTTCTGGTCCATTTGGTGAATTTTTCGCTAAAGAAACTGACGCAGAGATGGTCTTTGTCGGTGGTGGTGCAGGTATGGCACCGATGCGTTCACACATCTTCGACCAGCTGAAGCGTTTGAACTCAGATCGTAAGATGAGCTTCTGGTACGGTGCACGCTCTAAGCGTGAGATGTTCTACGTTGAAGACTTTGACGGTCTAGCTGCAGAAAACGATAACTTCGTGTGGCACGTAGCGCTTTCTGATCCTCAGCCAGAGGACAACTGGGAAGGCTATACTGGCTTTATCCACAACGTATTGTACGATAACTATCTTAAGGACCACGAAGCGCCTGAAGACTGTGAGTACTACATGTGTGGGCCACCGATGATGAACGCAGCCGTAATCAACATGCTAAAAGACTTAGGTGTTGAAGACGAAAATATCCTACTGGATGACTTCGGCGGCTAAACGAATGTCACGCATTCGTCATTGATTTATAAAAGGCTTCCTAACTCGGTTAGGAAGCCTTTTTTCGTTTACTGTTCACCAACTTGAGGCTAGCAATGTTACGCAGCGTAAAAGCCGTATTTGGCTTGTTATTCATCCTTTCTTTATTTGCCTTATCGGGGTGTGATAACGCCCCAGAATCCGACCAACAAGAGGTGTTGTTGCAAGGGAAAACCATGGGTACCACTTTTAATATTAAGGTGTTTGTACCGCAGCAACAGTTACCTCAACTTAATTTATACGCTGATGTCACTGAGGAGCTTAAAAAAGTGAATCAGTCGATGTCGACGTACATTGAAGACTCCGAGATTAATCAATTTAATCGCTTGCCTGCAGGTGAAGTGATGCCCATCAGCAGCGATTTCCGCGCTGTGGTGAGCGAATCTATTCGCCTTGGACAATCGACAAAGGCGCTGGATGTGACCATGGGACCGCTTATTGATCTTTGGGGGTTCGGCCCCGATAAGCGACCCACACAGCGCCCAGAGCAAGCTGAGCTCGATGCCATGCTGGCGAATATTGGTGTTGATAAACTGGTTTTGAGCGAGCAAGGCTTGGCTAAAACCGTGGATGGTTTAGAGCTGAGTTTTTCCGCTACCGCAAAAGGCTATGGTATTGACAAGGTTGCTGAGTTATTGCAAAGCCATGGACTCACCAATTACATGGTAGAGATTGGCGGTGAAATGCGTATCTCAGGGCATAAGCCCGATAACAAGCCGTGGCGCATTGCTATCGAGCAGCCCGATGCACCGCCGGAGCAGCGCAAAATTCACCGTGTAGTTGAGCCAGGTA
This sequence comes from Pseudoalteromonas sp. CO325X, assembly GCF_004208955.1. Lineage (NCBI taxonomy): Bacteria > Pseudomonadati > Pseudomonadota > Gammaproteobacteria > Alteromonadales > Pseudoalteromonadaceae > Pseudoalteromonas > Pseudoalteromonas sp. CO325X. The sequence continues at coordinate 33,521 of NZ_SGPG01000032.1, read as the reverse complement.
GTATGGGCGTTGCCACTTCAGGAGATTATCGTATCTTCTATGAAATGGATGGCGAAACCTATACCCATTTGATTGACCCGCAAACAGGCATGCCAATTAAACATGATTTGGTTTCGGTAACGGTATTGCACCCCAGCGCCATGACTGCTGATGGCTTAGCAACGGCACTGACCGTTATGGGCACAGAGCAGGCCAAAGCCTATGCTGAGCAGCATAATTTACCGGTGTACTTGATCAGCAAGACTGACAGTGGTTTGCAAACCCATGCAAGCACAGCTTTTAAGCCATATTTGTAGTTAGTTTTTGCTCGGCGTATAATAGCGGGTAAGGCGTTTTGCGCCTTAACTTGTCAACTTAAAGGGGCACAGACAATGCAACTATTTCTTCTTACATTTGGCCTACTCGTCTTAGTCGTCGCGGCGATGGCCGTTGGCGTTATTGTACAACGTAAAGCCATGGCCAGTAGTTGCGGAGGTCTTGGCTCTGTCGGCATCGACAAAGCCTGTGACTGTGACGACCCGTGTGACAAACGTAAAAAACGTATGGCCAAAGAGCAAGCCTGGAAAGAGAACCAAATTATCTAAACGAGTGTTCTTTTATAATGGTCAAAAAGCGAGCTTATTAGCTCGCTTTTTTGTTGCTCTAGCAACCCTCAAAACTCAAAATTCATAACTCATCGACAGTGTGATTGTGCGGCCAAAAATGGGTCTGGCGTAAAATAGCGCTTCTTGATGGTTTAAATCATCGCGGGGGTTGCCCTCGGTAAGGCCTAGCGTGTTGGTTAGGTTTTTAATCTCTAATTGCATCTTTAGGTGCTCATTCAGAGCGACTTCTGAGAACAGATCCCAAGTATGATAAGCAGGCAGAGCAAAACGGTTGGCGACATCAGAATAGCGCTCGCCAATGTACGAAAAGGTCAGTGCAGCGGTGATAGGCCCTTGACTATACTGAGGGGTTAGTCGCAGTTGTAACTCTGGCGTTCGGGTAATTTGATTGCCGTTGAATTGGCTTTGCGGCAAAGATGTAGGAATGCCGTAAAAGCCTGCATCCTGCCACACCCCAATCGCTTTTAACTGCCAGCTCGCGTTGTAGCGGTATTCATATTCAAATTCGAACCCGGTTGTTTGCGTATTGATTAAAATGGCGTGCTGCGGGCTCGTTGCACCGCGATACACGGTGAATGGCAGTGGATCAAAATGAGTAGTAAATAACGCGCCACTGAAGAGTGAGTGGGCTGTTTGGTATCGCAAACCTACCTCACTGAGCGTTAGACGAATAGGTTCGCCGTAATCAACTTCGCCGCGCTGATGAGCATTGCCAGCCCAGCCTAGGGCATTGCCGAAATTAATGAGGCGAGGCATTTCAAATGCATCGGCATAACGGGCAAATACAGCCATATGCTCCGCAGCCTGATAGTTCACCCCCACACTGATGGCATTGTCACTAAAGTGCTGACGCAAAGAGGTGCTGGGTGCGTAATGCGAGTAAAAAAGTTGGCCGTTATCAGCTTGAGAGCGCTGGCCTTGGGCGCTGGTGCTGTCAAGTGTTAGGTGTTCGTGGCGTATCGCCGCATCAAGGCGTAGCTGCTCGGTGATGCGCCAGTCGATATTGGTGTACAAGGAGTGCGATTGTGACTCCCCATGACCTTTTAAATAAACCGGCCCCGCATGCGATAAAAAGCCACTGTCGGTGAATGTATCAACAACCTGGTTATGCTCATCAATAAGCACTATATCTAGGCGCTGAGGCTGGTGTTGCACATCGGTTAGCAGCTCACCGAGCCACTGATCTAAGGGCAGGGCGCCATAATCGCTATGGGCATAGAGATGACCCAGCGTCACAGCCCAGTCCGTGTCTTGGTAACTAAGGCTAAGGTGATTGATTAATTGCGTTTGTTGGTAGCGCGAGTAAAGTGGAAAGGTTGCAGTAATAAGGCCATTGTTATTAAGCGTTGAGGGGTCGGCGATTAGGCTGCCGTCGCTGACCCGTTGATAGGCCAAGCTTAAGGTGTCATCTGCGGCATTGTCCCTGAACTGACTGACATCGGCCAAGGTTAAACGCTGCTCGGCGCTATTAACCGTTTGGTTGCCTAAATTCATCAAGGTGTACAGGCTATTATTGAGTAGCGCATAACGAGTGCGGTTGTCGATGGTTAGGTGTGTTGATAGCGGTGCATTAAACAGCACGGTGTAGCTGTTCATACGCGTTTGCTGGGCATCCTCTAAGTCATGGGTTGTTGTCCCTTCGGGGGTATAAAAGTTCAGTAATTGCATATCCTTACTGAGTAGGGTGCCGTAGTCATGGGGCAGGCTCGATAAGGCCTCAATACCGTGGTGATTTTGCATCACCAAGGGAGCGTAAAAACTGGTATTGTCTTGCAAGTGTTTGTAAATAACATCGAGCTCAAAGGCATCGGTTCGCAAACTCAGGCGGGTGCTTAACTGCCCGCCTAAATCACTGATAAACCCCGGCTCGCGAATGCCATCAGAGAAGCGGTAAAAGCCGCCCACAGTATAAAATAGTTGCTCGTTGATGGGGCCACTGGCAACCCCATCCAAACGTGAGTAGTCATAATTTAGACCCTGGCTGAGTTTTAACAGTCGCAACGGGGTGTGCGAGCCGCGTCGACCAATATAGTTAACCATTGCCGCCGGCCCATTCAGGGTGAAGATCCCACTACTGCCACCGCGCACCGCCTCGATACGCTGATGGGTTAAGTCTGGACGTAAAAAAAAGTCACTCCATATGCCGTCGTAGGTCATGGGCAGGCCATCTTCCATTAAGCTAATAAAACGAAACCCTTCGCCGCCCCTGAGCCCTCGTGGCGAGACATTGTTATTAGTTTCGCCGCCTGAGTCCTCGACCCAAAATCCGGTGACGTTTTTGAGCACTTCGGCACTGGAGTAGGGCGTGCGTTGCCTCAGTTCTAAATTAGATAACTGGGTAATGGCGATGGACGAATTGAGTATGTTGCGGCGCTGACCGCTGACGCCGGTGACAATAATACGTTCAAAATCGCCCTTGGGTGTTGCTTCGCTTGCCGCAGTAATAACAATACGGCGCTCGCTCATGTTCAAGGCATATTCATAGTGCGTGTCACGCAGGCTGAGATTTAAAACATACTCTAGACTGTATCGTCCATTAAGGGCCGCAAGGGGGGGCGACTGCTCAATTGCTGCGGCATTGAGCTGCCAGTTGCTCTGCGCAGCAATATCGAGCAAGCGCTGTTGCAGTGTCGCTTCAGGCAGCGCAAACGAATGTTCGCTTTGGGCATAAGTACAGCTACTAAATAATATTAACCATGGCAGAGCGATGGCTAATAACCTTAATAACATGGCGGGTTCAGCTTTATTTTTATTGTTTGAATTTTGTACCACACTTTGGCTGTGGTCACTATGCCACTTTTAGCTAATTTGCCACCAAGGTCACCTTATCACCGCTGCGCAATACCTTAATGGGGTAAAGCTGTTGCAGACTCGTTAGCCACGCTTCTATTTCAGTCGTTAAAAAAGTGCCTGTATACACTAAGTGCTTTAACTTTTCGTCGCTGATTGTAATGTCAATTTGGCTATAGCGGGCGACATCATGCAGTACATCACCTAAGCGAGCATTATGATAAATTAAGTGACCTTGTTGCCAGGCCATTTGGGTGCCTTTTCCTTGTGCCTGGCTGCGAGTAATATTACCATCAGTGGCCACTTCTGCGGCTTGCCCTGCCGTTAATTCAATGGCGTTTTGTTGCGCTAGGGCAACTCGCCCTTCTAATACATCAACACGCACTGAGTCAGGGTTGGCGCGGACGTTAAAAATAGTGCCTAACGCCTCTACCTGGCTTTGCTGATAGCGCACGATAAATGGTCGCGTCGGGTCCTTGCTGACATTGAAAAGCGCTTCCCCTTGATATAGCAATAACTCTCTCGTGCTATCGCTATAACGCACGGCGAGCTGGGTGTTGGCACCTAAGGTGACCTGCGAATTATCATCCAAGGTCACGGTTTTATGCTCGCTCACCGGGGTGTGGAAAAATTCGCTGTACACCTTGTTACTAGGTATGGCGGGACTGTTAACTATTTGTTGTGGCGCCGGGGAGCTGGGCGGCCACAGCATCAGGGTGCTCACAAGCAAAAAGGACGCCGCTAAGGCTGCGTACCAAAGCGTCGCTGGTTTTTTTGGCTTGCGCTTGGTTGCGGGCTCGGCGTCAAGGTGAGCAAGCTGACTGTCAACAAACGCTGGGTCGAGTTGTGTCGACAATGCCCACAGTTTGTTTACCTTAGTAAAGGTTTCACGGTGGCGGGCACTTTGGGCAAGCCATAGGGTAAGCGCCTCAGGGTATAGGCTTTCGTTGTCATGATCCAGTTGCTGCTCATGGAGCGTCAGTAGCCACCGTGTGGCTTGTTGCTCGATGACAGTTTCATCATCACCGGGAAGGGTCATATCAATATCCTTTCTGCTCATGCTTAAAGCTCATGCTCAAGTTGTTGGTAGCAATGACGAACTGCACGTAGAACGTATTTTCTCACCATACTGGTCGATATTTGCAGGGTCAACGCGATCTCCTCATAGCTTTGTCCGCGCATTTTATATAACAAAAAGGCCAAGCGGCACTTGTCTGGAAGGCTCGCGAGGGCTTTTTCCATTTCTTTGAGTAATTCGTGATTATGATGGTTTTGCTCCGGTCCCGTTGGCGCACACAGCTTAGGTAATTCATCACTGTCACTAACATAGTGATCAAAGGGGCTGCGAGCCTTACGCCTAAGCTTATCAATGGCCAGGTTAGTGGCTATTTTATATAGGTAAGCGGCTATATAGCTGCTTACCTTCTCTTGCTCTAGACCCAGCAGCTTAACAAAAGCTTCTTGGGCAATGTCTTCGGCTTCACGCTTATCCAGCCCCTTGGCCATAATGTGGCGGATGAGCTTGCGTTGCTGCTTTAAAAACAGTTGCTCTACTTGCTGACGTCTATCTGATTCATAGCTACTTTCGCTGTTCGCCGCTTTGCGCTTAAACGATAATAAAGATGGCATGGTTACGCATCCTGCTATTCCTTTTATTTAGCGTACAGCGAGCCTTAAGTGCAGGCCCGCCGCCTTGATTTACTCAGACAACGTGGCCACTCGACTCACTCGTCCAGAGTCACTCACAGTGCGTAATTGTACTGACGCCGAGGTGGTAAGTGGGACTGGCTGTTGGTAGTGATGCCAGGTCACACCTTGATCTAAGGAATACTCGGTATTCATCCCTGCAAAGCGAGTATTAACCACCAGCTTTCCGTTTTCTATGGCGCCGCCGGGCAAGGGGATGCGGTAGTTTACGCCATGTTGATGGGGTATTTGACCATGAATGTCGACCACTTGGTAATAGTCTAATAGTGGTAGAGCGTGCTGCCCCAAGGTGTTCGCAAAAGTGTCCCAGGCCTGCTGTGTTGCTAAGCCTTCAGCGGGCATGGTTTGTACCCAAGCGCGCTCGGCGGCTCCGAGTAACTTCGGAAAGGTCATGTAATCAAGGATCTCAGGGGATTTTTGATTTTCACCAAAAAGTTGCGCCTGAATGCCATCAATATTTTGTTTACCCGTGGCGCTCAATGGCAGCCAATTTTCTCCCCAAGGGACCGGGTTACCGAGCTTATCAGACTCGGCATTGGCATAGATATTAAAGGGGCGATAGGTAAAGGTTTTTTTGGTATCCGTATAGCCCGCCCAATGATAACCCACCTCGTCAGGGTGCTTATTGTAGGCTAAATCGAGATACATATTAGTGGCATGCGCGAGCACCACTTTATAGCCTTGGTTGGCAAATTTATAGGCTTGATGCTCATTGCCCCAGCCCCAAACGTTATTCCAAAACACCGGGTATATGTCGCCATAATCGACATTGCCAGTGCCGTTATGAGAAAGCACATCGCCCCAGGTAGCCATATCAAAGCCATGGCTATGAATGATGTCTTTCCAGCGCGTGAAAAAGTAGTCAAATAGTTCGGCGTCGGTTTTCCCTGCTGTTGCTGGGTTCGCCTGCACGGCCGGGGATTTGGCCCACCATTCATTTGCGCCTAAATGCGGCAGCTCATCGCCACCGCCGTGTAAGCGCGTGCGCTTGGCATCGGGCACCGCATCGTACATAGCGCGAGTCTCTCTGACCACATGGTTGAGAAAAGTGAAGGTGCCCTCTAGCGCTGGGTTGACAAAATTGTCGGTATAAAACTGCGGAGTGTAGTATTGAGACTCATCGAGTGGGTCAATCAATCGGTATTGATTGGCGGCAACCGGATCGGTGTCTTTGTATTTGTTATATCTGTATTCCATGGCTTTGATGGCGGCGCGAGCATGGGCGGGGAAGTCATACTCAATAATGACATCAATATGGCGGTCTGCCGCGTATTGTAGAATCTCTTGAAACTCTGCGACGCTATAATAACCCCAGCCTTTACCAAGGAAGTTTTGCTGAGCTATTTCAAACCCTTGGAACTGTGGCTCGGTGCCTAAGTTAGCCGCTACTTTATCGGCTGGTTTGTTGTCGATGCCGTCACCGGGCGCAAATTCATTGGCTGCGCCCATAAAGGTATGCAACATCGTGTTCTCTTCAAGGTCATGTCCGCGCTTGGCACCAAACTCAGTGAGCTCGGGCAGCCCGGGTATTTCTAAGCGCCATCCCTCGTCATTAGCAACATTAATCTCAAATTTATTGAGCTTATAAAACGCCATTAAATCCAATAGTTTAAAAACAGTTTCAAGGGATTGAAAGTTACGCGAGACATCGAGCATCATGCCTCGATAAGCAAAGCGAGGCGCATCTAAAATAGTGCTTGCTGGCAGCACTGCATTATCAGCCAAGGTATTTGAATTAACAGCATTTTTATATACGGATGTAGGAATTAATTGACGCAAAGTTTGGATAGCGTAAAACACCCCTTGGGCATCGCGACCGGTGATAGTAATACCGGAAAATGCATCTATCTCAAGGCGATAACCGCCGGCATCCGGTTGGCCATCGTTGTTGGTATCGAGCTGATCATCTAGTTGCAAAGTGATATGGTTCGGTCCATTTTGCGCAGCGCCATTAATAGGAAAAGAGCCACTGAGAATATCGCTGAGCGCCGTTTGTAAATAGGCCGCTTCCGTGGCCAAAGAGGAAGGCGCCGAGATGCCCGTTAATTGGCTCATTAGGGTGAGAAACTCATCGTTTTGATGCTCGACTGAATAAGGCTGAGGCACTACCTGATGTTGCAAGGCTAAGGGAGTGAGCGCTGTGGTGTTCTCTGTAAATCGCAGTGCCGTGGTTTGCACTGGCATGGTGTCATTGCTGGCTTGAGTGGTTTGCTTCGGATCGCTGGGGTCCATGGTGACATTCACCAGCACAGCCTGAGGCGTTTGTCCGTCATAACTGATATGAAAGCCAGAAGGCGAGTCGTTTTTAAGCATTTGCCAGTATTGAGCGATTATCTCTATCTCTCGCGACTGCCCAGGTTGAATGGGCACAAAGCCAGGTTGCGGCTTTAACACAAAGTAATCGCCGCTTTTGGCGACATCGGCATTATCCAAACTGAGGTTTTGCGCCGCTATATGCTGACGCGCATAATCGCCATTAGCATCGCCGCTTGGTAACACACTGGCTGGGGGGCGCACTGAGCTGAAATACAGTGCCCATCCTGACTCTGAAAGTGGCTCCCTGCCGTTATTAGTGATGGTTAAACTGCCAAGAAAGATATTCTCGCCAATACTGTGATCGACCACTTGCCAGTGTAAATCGAGGTTATCAGGATGGGGCTGAGCAACGGCTAACTGGCTCGCGCTCAATAAGCTCAAGCCTGCCAATGCGAGTGTGAATGTAGATAGTTTTGCAACCATGAGGGCTCCTAAGACGTTGTTATTGTGTAGTGAGAGCGAGTACCGCAAGTGGCTCTATTGCTATAAACGTCTTAGCGTTAAGGTTTGGGAATAAAAAATGGCAATAAGCCCTAAATACGTATTTAGTACTAGGGCTTAAAAGGTTAATACACCGCTATTTCATCAATATATAAAGGCAATTTGGGGATTTGTATATCCTGAGATTGCTTACTATTGATGGCACTCACTTTGAGGTAGCGTACACGCGTGGCCGCAAAAGAGAGAATCGACATGGGCCCGGGAGGTTGCTGAATGTGGGCCAGCGGTTGCCAGTTTTTGTTATCGTTAGAACCCCATACCTTGATGCTCGTTGGCGGATGCAGTTGTCGATGACGACCGCTGTTATAGCCTATTTCCACGCGCTCGACTAAGGTTGGGCTGTCTAAATCGATGACCGCTTCAAGGTCGCTATCATAAAAAATGGCGTAGTCATTGACGCTATAAAATTGATCATAGGCGAACTGACCGTCTTGCAGTTTAGTGGCAGAGCCTTCTGCTGGCGGATAGCTAAAGCTTATTTTTTTCCCCAATGCGAGGTGCGGCGCTAAGGTAAGCTGTGCGTCTCCTACTAGTTGCCCGAGCGGCTTTGCAAAACTGCGCGCGCGCACGCGCGTGCGCTCGCTGATAATAATAGGTTGCTGATAACGTAACGAGGTGAGTGTCGGCTCGCTGCCATCGAGGGTATAGTAAATCTCAGTGCCTTCGATATCAGTGCGCATGGATACCTGTAGTTGATCGCCTTTTATCGTGCTGCTGATGGTGGGGTTGTAGGCGCTGGTGGCGGCATTTATGTACATTTTTTGGTAGCGCTGCATTAGTTTGGGTAAGCGCTGCTGGCTATATTCAGACCACGACTTATCTGCTTTTGCAGACCATAAGGTTTCGGCCAACGCACTTAAGCGCGGAAAAACCATATACTCGGCGTGGCGCGGTGTTTTTATATACTCCGTCCATAAAGCACCTTGCGCACCAATGATGAGCTCTTGCTGCTCGGGGCTCAAATGGCTGGGCTGGGGCTCATAATGATAAACGTTTTTGAGTGTGGAAAGGCCATGAATGGCCTTGGGCTCATCGAGGTTACGCGATTGATAAGCGTCAAAGTATATATACTGATAGGGGCTCATTACCACTTGATGACCCAGTTTGGCAGCGGCTATCCCTCCTTGCGTCCCGCGCCAAGACATCACCACAGCCCCCTCTGCGACACCCCCTTCTAAAATTTCGTCCCAGCCAATTACTGTTTTGCCCTGCGCTTGAACAATATTCGCGACGCGCTTTATAAAGTAGCTTTGTACTTGCTCAGGCGTGCTGAGCTGGTGTTCACGCATGAGCCGCTTTACAAAGGGGCTAGCGAGCCATTGCTTTTTAATGACTTCATCGCCGCCAATGTGAATATATTGGCTAGGGAAAAGCTCGGCCACCTCTTTATACACTGTGCTTAAAAATGCAAATACATCCTCTCGGGGGCAAAGTACGTCCTCAAAAATACCAAATTGGGGTTGTACTTTGACCGGTTGTTGATGGCAAGAAAGTTCCGGGTAAGCGGCCAGCAAGGCACTGGTGTGCCCGGGAATATCGATCTCTGGTATTACCTCAATATGGCGGGCCTGTGCATAGGCTATCACTTCTTTTATCTGAGCTTGGGTGTAAAAGCCAGAAACGGGTTGCTGATCAAACAGCGGTTGATAGTCATAGGTATGACCGACCACAGTATGAGGGCGGGTGGCGCCAATTTCAGTTAATTTCGGATAGGCATCAATGGCAATGCGCCAGCCTTGGTCATCGGTTAAATGCCATTGAAAGACATTAAATTTATGCATGGCTAACCAATCGATGTAGCGCTTTACAAAATCGACACCGAAGAAATGGCGGCTTACATCTAAGTGCATACCACGGTATTTAAAGCGCGGCTTATCGTTAATGGTCACTAGGGGGACAGCCCAACTGGCTTGGTTTATAGGCATGCGCGATTCTATCTCTGCAGGGAGCAATTGCCGCAATGATTGCACCGCCCAAAATAGTCCCGTTGGCGTTTGCGCGCTTATTTTTATGCTTTGTGCACTCACTGCTAGTCGGTATTGCTCCTCGGCAAGCGCACTATCCACAAGATGTAGCGTGATGACGTTTCTTTGGCTACGCGTTTGCTTGGTTACAGGCAGTAAATAGCCTGTGGGCGGGCGTAAAAACTCTGCCAAATATTCAGCAACCGGTTTAGCATCGGGGTGATTGAAGCTTATTTCGGTCTCCTGAGTGAGCTCAAACTGGCCTTCGGTAAAGGCTATATGATGGGGTTTTGGGGTGATATCGGCATACGCCTGTTGGCAGCTGAAAAACAATGCGAATGCCATCAAGGTGCTGGATAAGTAGTAAGAAAGGGTACTGTCATTCATAGTCAATTCCTGAGAAAAGCCCGCAACAGCGGGCTTGGGTGTACTAATTGGCACTGGGCAAAGCGCTAATTAGTCGGGGAACATTAAAAGTTAAGCGTTAATGAGGCACTCACTGTGCGCCCCAGAATAGGCCTGGCGTAGTAATAGTCATAGCCCGCTTGAACATCGTTTACGGCACGTGGATTGCCCTCGGTTAGACCTAGCTCGTCGGTGAGGTTTGTCGCTTTAACATGCAACGCAGCGGTGTCGTTAAAGCGGTAGTTAACGCCCATATCCACGGTGGTATAGTCGGGAAGAACAAACTTATTTTCGCCATCGGAATAACGCTCACCTAAGTGGTGGATGGTTAAGTACACATCGCCATCGTCAAAATAATAGGTTGGGGTGAGTCGTAGTTGCACCTTTGGAGTGCGCTTAACCTGTTTACCCTGCCAATGTGCAAAGGCGCCCGTGAAGCCCTCCATTTTTGGATCTTGTACCACCCCGGTTAAGGTCAGCTGGACATCATCCAAGGCTTGCCATACGGCCTCGAATTCGACGCCATCGGTAATAGTGTCAATTACTTGATTAGCGACTTGGCCATCAGTGCCGGTAAAGTTACGTTCAACTAAGTCATTAAACTTAGTGCGGAATAAGGTAACAGAAGCGCCCAAGTCCGCACCCGAGTAGCGGGCCCCAAGCTCGCCAAAGGTCAGGTTCACACTGTCGTTAAAGTCTGCCTCGCTTTGGGCATGAATATTCTGACCAAAGCTCATTAAGCGCGGCATTTCAAACGCATCTGCATAACGACCAAAGGTCGATACACTCTCAGAGAGGCGGTAATTAAAGCCCAGGGTCCAGGCTGTCTCGGTTTCACTGCGGGTTTTCGATAAGAATTGCTGCGAAGGTGTATCAACGTAGTTATTAGCTAGGTTGTTGTCGGTATCGTTGCCATTGTCGTCAAATGCACCGTCTACCGGCTGCGCAAACTCGGTGCCCGACGCAGTACTATCAAGCTCTAGCCACTCGAGGCGAAGGCCGCCGTCTATACGCAGCTTATCCGTTACCTGAAATTGTTCATTGATAAAGAAAGAATGCGAGGTACTGGTGCCAAAAGCGGTCGCTTGACCCCATCCGGGTGCATACCCTGTGGAGCCTCTATCGGTGAGTTGACCCACCACCTGCTGGTTATTGTCTACGGCTACGATATCGAGCAACCGGGCGTTGTCTTTTACCTCGGTAAGGAACTGTGATTGCCACTGATCAACTGGCAGTGCATCGGCATCAACATAAGCAAATAGCCAACCCATAGTCACTGTATGTTGGTCGCCCTCATAGGTAAAGCTCAGCTTATTTACGAACTGTTCGGCTTGGTATTGTGAGTACAAAGGGTAGCTTGTGGTGACCAAACCATTGCCATTGAGATTACTGACATCTGTCAGTAGTTCACCGTTATCCACGTAACGATATCGCGCTGCAACAGCGCCCTCATCGGCAAATTGTGTCAACATTGCGGTGACATCTTGCTGGCCTAGGCGCTCGTTGGCATTGATTAGTGTGGAGTTATCAAAGTTCAGCAGGATATACATGTCATTCTCAAAGCGAGAGTAACGCCCAGCGGTGTCGAGTAGCCAGCGATCGTTGAGCTCCCAATCCAGGTTATACCCTAAAGTGGAGAACTTAGTATGTTGCCCATCTTTGAGGTCTCGGGTTTGATAGCTGCCATCTTGTTGCAAGTACTGTAACAGCCGCTGGCCATTACCTATTAAGGTGCCATGTTGCGGGTCGACACCAGGGATGCCCTCGGGATCATCTTGGTTTTGCAGGGGGATCGGCACAAAGAAAGTGGTGTGATCGTTTAAATGCTTGGCAGATAAAGTTAACTGACCTTTATCAAACTCTCGGACTAAACTCATGCGCAGCTGGCCGCCATGGTCTGCCGTAAATTCGGTATCTCTGACCCCGTTTGAGCGTCGATAAAAACCGCCCAACGACATTTTCCAATCATCGCTAATAGGGGTGCCGTAAAAGAACTCACTGCGGTACATGCCATAGTCGGCGGTGGTTAAGCGAATGGTGGCTTCTTCAACGCTATCGGGTTTGCGGGTAATAAAGTTCACCAAGGCTGCCGGACCATTAGTGGTTAGCAAGCCCGAGGTGCCACCGCGAACCGCTTCCATATGCTCGATAGTGATGTCTTGGCGCTGATAAAAATCGACCCAGACGCCGTCGTAGACCACCGGTAGCCCATCTTCTTCCACGCCTATATAGCGAAATCCTTCGCCGCCGCGAAGACCCCGTGGAGCGACGTTATTGTTGGTTTCACCACCAGAGTCCTCAACCCAAAACCCGGGAACGGTTTCCAGTAAGTCTGCCGTGCCCAGCGGTGCTTCGCGGGCGAGATCTTCGGCGCTCAAGGTGGTGATAGACACCGATGACTCAAGCTTAGTTTGCCCACGCCCGCCACTCCCTGTGACCACTATGCGCTCAAGGTCGAGCAACTGCTTTTTATCGGATTGTTGTTGTGGTTCTGTAGCGGCGAACGCTTGGCTACTGAAAAGTACACTGCTTATAGCAAGCGCAATAAGGTGTTTTTTATACTGAAGTGTGTGTTGGTTCATTTTGGCCCCTTCGTTTTTATTATGAGCAAAACCAATAGTTTTTGGCTTTGTAAATCTAATAACGAACAAAGGGGAATTTTTAGGAATGACTTTTTGTGCTTTTAAGGCCATTACCCCAAAATAATATGAGGCACAAAGCGGGAGGTGTCCTTGGTGATGGGGCCATCATCTTCGCGAATAGTGAGGCCGCAACTTTGGTGCCCGACGACCCAAGAGCCGATTAAGGTGTGATTACCAGCAAACACGGGTAAGGGTGCTAACGCTTGAGTAATAAAGCCTTCGCTACCGTAACTGCCGCTTTGGTGCACACGGCCCTTATCTGGGTGCACCCAAGTAATGTTTTCACCTTCGCGGCTAAACAGGGGTTTATTGACAAAGCCTTGCTCCAGCCCATCGCCTTCTTCACCGCTAAAGTAGGCGGCTAGGAGATTCGGGTGGCCGGGAAACATTTGCCACAGCAGCGGTAATATGGCTTTATTCGATAACACAGCCTTCCAAGGCGGCTCGACAAACAGGGTGTCGGTGCTGAGCACATGGGGAGCAAAGTCGTCATGCAGCAACTCTTCCCAAGGGTAAAGTTTAAAGAGTTGCGCGATAGGAGCATGTTCTAGGTCAGTGAGCTGGCCGTGCTCATCAACGCCAATATCTTCAATGGCCATGCGTGCCGTGGGCATACCTGCTTGATAGGCACAGTCCTGTAAATAACTGACGGTGCCTTTATCTTCAATGGAGTCGCGACTGTGGACAAAGTGCAGCAATTCGCGGTTAGAGAAGAAGTTAAAACGCTCAATGAGCGCCTCTTGAATACTGTTGAATTGATCACTTTGCCGTGGCAATTTGCCTCTATCTACTTGCTGTTCCAGCCACAGCCATTGGAAAAAACCTGCTTCATAGATGGAGGTGGGGGTATCGGCGTTGTACTCCAGTAATTTCGCAGGGCCGTTGCCGTGGTAACTAAAGTCCATACGGCCATATAAGCTAGGCTCTTTGTTGTGCCAACTGGTGGCGATAAAGTCCCAATACTGCTCGGGCAAAGCGAACTTGCGCAGCCAATACTCGTCACGCACAACTTTGTCGACCAATTGCAAGCACATTTGCTCCAGTTCATTGGTCGGTTGCTCTAAGTCGTTCTCAATTTGCTCTAGCGTGAATTGGTAATAAGCGCTTTCATCCCAATACTTTTCACCATCAATGCGGCAAAAGTCAAAGCCGAAATAATCGGCCTGAGCGGCTAAATCCGGCCGCTCAGCAATAGGGTGGCGAAACATTTAACCACCAAAGCTACGTGATGAAGCGCGGCGGCCAAAGCCTCCTCGGTTACGAGTAACGCGCTTGGGCTTAGAAGCGTATTTAACTTTAGACTTTTTCACCATAGTGGTGCCGCGATTGTTGACTGAGCCAATGTAATCGTTGTTGGCATTGCGGAAGCTGAAAAAGTCATCGCGTGAGCGATAAAGGGGCTTCGCACCTGAGTAGTAATTCCCCCCTAAAAACGCGTATTTTTTGCGTTTTTTCTTCTTCTTCATAAGGTCTAAACCTTCATCCACCGCCTCAGCCACGGCGGCGATCATAAAGCCTGCCATAATGGGTCGCCAAATACTGCCTTCTTGCTCACAGCGCTCAAACCCGAAGTCATTTTCACAGAGGTTTTCATTGGCGTACTTTGGCGCTTCAATATCGTGATTAGCCAAGGCCTGTTGGTATTGTGCTTGGCATACATCGCGTTCGACGCCAAAGTCGGTGCAATCATCTACATCGGTAAATAATAGTGCTGGTTCTTCAGGGTCGGTGCAGCCACTCAGTCCGGCACTGGCACCGAGCATAAGTGTCAGTTTAAGTTTGCTAGTACGTTTCATTGCCGCCTCCTTAGTAGGTGATACAGGCAGCGTTGAGAATACCGGTGGCCAGTGAAGCAACCCCTAAAAATGCCCCTGCGCTCATATGGCCCTGGGCAATTTTTTCAGACAACTTCGGCATGTATAAGCGCACTAAGAAAAAGGTCACTAATTGCATAATGCCAGCGATAACGCCCCAGATGGCAAAGTCTAGCAGCGAGACCGAGTTCACCGCTGCACTGGCAACTGGAAGGGTAAAGCCAATGAACGCGCCACTAAACGCGGTGGCAGCGGCGGCATTGTTTTCCTTCATCAAGGTCCATTCGCAATGCGGGGTGATAAGGGTGTAAATGAATAGAAAGGCTAGGATAAGTAGGTAGCCTAAACCAAAGTACATGATAAAAGGGACAAAGCCCTGGATGGATTCCATGATCATTATTGTGCTCTCACTGCAATCGTTATTATTGTTCGGGCGCAGCAAGCTGCGCTAACTCCCTGTGCAGTAGCTTATCATCACCCACGTTAAGTTCAATAAGGCGTTTTAAATGAGTGGCACTGTCAATATCCATTTTTACACAATGTAAGCCAATGTGTTGCGGCTCAATGTGAGCCACTTCAGCAAGCATATCAATATCAACATCACTGCCAGATAGGTGGAAAATAAGCTCTACGCTTTGACCTAACTGTGGGTTGAAGTCATCAGGGTGGCTTACCAAAGCGCCATTTAAGGAAAGATCAAGTAAATGACAGCCATGATGCTGGTTATTAAATACCACTAGGGCGGGGCGTTGAAAAATAACACGAGTAAAGTTTCTGCGGTTTTCCATAACAGTTCCTGTATTGGCGCGTCTCCCTCCAGTGTAGTAGCCAGCCTTGAGGTTGTCCTTGGCTGTGAATGACTTTTTTCGCTATTTCAATAAGCTAAAAATATCACAATGGTCATTAAGTAGTGGCGCGTTAGCGCAATCATAGTGCCATACATAGGTGGATGCCAAGGGCACAAAAAAGCCCCATCGAGATGGGGCTTTTTTATGTGGTTAATTAACCAATCTTTTTATACTTAATGCGCTTCGGTTGTGCAGCCTCGGCACCTAAGGTTTTCTTCAACCACTGTTCGTATTCGGTGTAGTTACCATCGAAGAAGTTAATTTGGCCTTCGTCGCGATAATCAAGAATATGAGTGGCGATACGGTCTAAGAACCAGCGGTCGTGCGAGATTACCATGACACAGCCAGGGAACTCGAGAATTGCATTCTCTAACGCCCGCAAGGTTTCAACGTCTAAGTCGTTGGTTGGCTCATCGAGAAGTAATACGTTACCGCCCGCTTTTAGTAGTTTGGCTAAGTGCAAACGGTTGCGCTCACCGCCGGAAAGGTCTTTGACGTATTTTTGCTGATCATTACCTTTAAAGTTAAAGCGTCCCACATAAGCACGGCTTGGGAACTCAAAGTTGCCCACTTTCAACACATCTTGACCGTCTGCGATTTCATCAAATACGGTTTTGCTCTCGTCCATGTTGCCACGGAATTGGTCAACGGTGGCGAGTTCAACGGTTTCACCTAGGGTGATTTCACCACTA
Source organism: Pseudoalteromonas sp. CO325X (assembly GCF_004208955.1). Taxonomy (NCBI): domain Bacteria; kingdom Pseudomonadati; phylum Pseudomonadota; class Gammaproteobacteria; order Alteromonadales; family Pseudoalteromonadaceae; genus Pseudoalteromonas; species Pseudoalteromonas sp. CO325X. The sequence goes on along the minus strand of NZ_SGPG01000032.1, from coordinate 17,237 downwards.
TCAGGCTGTTCCTCGCCGCTGAGCATTTTGAATAAGGTCGATTTACCAGCACCGTTGGCACCAATAATGCCGACAATCGCTCCCTTAGGAACGCTAAAATCAAGGTTATCAATAAGCACACGGTCGCCAAAGCTTTTGTTTAAGCCCTGTACATCAATGACCTGATCACCTAAGCGCGGGCCAGGTGGAATAAACAGCTCATTGGTTTCGTTACGCTTTTGATAATCGCCTTGTTGTAGTTCAGCAAATTGCGCCATACGCGCTTTTGATTTTGCTTGGCGACCTTTCGGGTTTGAACGTACCCACTCAAGCTCTTGAGCGATGGATTTTTGTCTTGCTTTCTCTGCTTTTTGCTCCTGTTGCAGACGTGCGTCTTTTTGCTCAAGCCAAGAAGAGTAGTTGCCCTCCCACGGAATACCTTCGCCACGGTCTAATTCGAGGATCCAGCCGGCCACGTTATCAAGGAAATAACGGTCGTGGGTTACCGCCACTACAGTGCCTTCATAATCATGTAGGAAGCGCTCTAACCAAGCGACAGATTCAGCATCTAAGTGGTTGGTAGGCTCATCGAGGATAAGCATATCCGGCTTTTCAAGCAATAAACGGCAAATTGCCACACGGCGACGCTCACCCCCTGATAAATGCTCAATCTTGGCATCCCAAGCTGGCAATCGTAATGCATCTGCGGCGCGCTCTAGGGCGTTATCAAGGTTGTGGCCATCGTGGGCTTGAATAATGGCTTCAAGTTCGCCTTGCTCTTTGGCAAGCGCATCGAAATCGGCATCTTCCATGGCATACTCAGCGTATACTTGGTCAAGGCGATCAAGAGCATTTTTAACTTCACTGACCGCTTCTTCTACAACTTCACGCACCGTTTTGCTTTCATCAAGCTCAGGCTCCTGAGGAAGATAACCAATTTTAATGCCAGGCTGAGGATGTGCCTCACCTTCAAAATCTTTATCCACGCCGGCCATAATGCGTAGTAAGGTCGATTTACCTGCGCCATTTAGGCCAAGTACACCAATTTTAGCGCCAGGGAAAAAGTGCAGAGAGATGTCTTTTAAGATGGTGCGTTTAGGTGGCACCACCTTTGACACGCGACTCATCGAGAAAATAAACTTATCAGGTAAAACCATGAAAGGAGCCTTTACAATGTGACTAATTTAAACTGCCGTTATTGTAGAGTCTCTATGGTGAAAGCGTCAACGAATGGCCCGTTAATTTGCCAATAATATGGCCACTCCAGCCAGCGCCAATAAACCGCCCACTATCATACGCCAAGTCACCGGCTCGCGTTTAAAAAAGCCAATGGTCATGACCATCAGCGGGGCGGTGGCAAAAATAGTTTGTGCGATAGCCGGGTCGGTATGTTGCACCGCCGCCAATTGCAGCCACAAGCCAACGAAGGTGCCGAAAAAAACAGCCACGAGCAGCCAGCGTTTGTTATCAATACCGTGCAGTCGAGTGGCTTGGTACAGGTCGCTGCGTTTTATAATCATTACCAGTAAAGCCACGCTCAATGTGCCGGCAAGGAGGCGAATAAGGGCGGCCCATAGGCTACTCATCGACTCAGTATTCATAGCCCCTTTTGACATCACCATGCCACTGGCTTGGCACAAAGCCGCAAGTAATGCGAAAGCCACGCCTTGAAAGTAAAACTTCTTATCAACTGGGGGCAAGTGGCGTTGAGGTAATACCGCGAGGATAACCCCCACCGAAGTGATGGCGATGCCCAACCAGGCCAGTAGCGGTAAGTACACACCTAACAGCACAATATTAAGTATGCCAGTTAAGGCTGGAGCGAGAGATTCAATTATTAAGGTTCGTGCTGGGCCAATACTGCGCAGGGCGCCAAAGTAGGCGCTATCGCCAATGGCAATACCGATAATCCCACCGGCGATAAGCCAGCCCCATGAGGTGAGCTGCACTGGCATGGCCCCATCGCCAAGTAGCGCCATGGCAATCACCATCATTAAAGAAGCGAGTAAGCCTTTACTTACATTTAGTTGCAGCGGTGAAAGATGATGACTGAAGCCTTTGTACAGTAAGGTAGAAAAGGCCCAAACCACGGCTGCACTGATTGCTGCAATTTCACCTATACCCATCATCGACTCTTTGTTAGTTAATCGCGGGCATTATTGCAGTTAACTCATTCACTGCAACTTTATTTTGGACGTCTAAACATCTAGAGGTTGAAATTTCCAGTGTGGCGTTCATAATAGCTCCTTATCTTTTAATTCGGAGTACCGCCATGCCCATTACGGTTCAAGACGCTTTGCCAGCGATTATGGAGCTGCGCCAAGAAAATGTATTCGTGATGCCGAAAAGTCGCGCTCGGACTCAAGAGATCCGGCCCATGCGCTTGGCTATTTTGAACCTGATGCCGAATAAGGTGGAAACCGAAGTGCAATTTATTCGTTTGCTGGCGAATACGCCATTGCAGGTCAATGTTGACTTGCTGCGTTTAGATACGCACCGCTCTAGCGCTAACTCAGAGCAGCATCTGGATATGTTTTATCAGTATTTCTCAGATGTTAAAGACAACAATTACGATGCCTTGATTGTCACCGGCGCGCCCTTGGCTCACTTAGAATATGATGAGGTAGGGTATTGGTCGGAGCTACAAGCGTTCTTTGATTGGGCGGAGCACCATGTGACCTCGACGCTATTTAGTTGTTGGGCGGCGCACGCTGGGCTTTTCCATCATCATGGACTTAAGCGTCAATTGCAGAAAAATAAGTTGTGCGGGGTGTTTGAGCATCAGTGTTACTTTGACCACGCGGCGTTAACCCGAGGCTTTGACGATCGCTTCTTAGTCCCGCATTCGCGTTATGGCCATATTGATATTGCTGCGATAAACGCCTGTAAAGAATTAGTCGTGGTAGCAGGCTCGCCCAAGGTAGGTGCTTACTTACTTAAAAACCAGAGTGGTTCGCAGGTGTATATCACAGGACACCCTGAGTATGATGCCGATACCCTGAAAAAAGAGTATTTACGTGATTGCGATAAAGGCGCTGACGCACCGATGCCAGAAAACTACTTCCCTCATGGCGACCCAGCGCAAGAGCCCTCGAAAACCTGGCAAAGCCATGCCTTTTTGTTATTTTCGAATTGGCTTAATTACTACGTTTACCAAACCACTCCCTATGATATTAATCTGGTTAGCCAGGATGTAAGGACTAACAACTATGCCGAATAAACGTGATGCATTAACACTGGCCCTCAACGAGCGCATTTTAATTTTAGATGGCGCCATGGGTACGATGATCCAACAGCATAAGCTCGAAGAGCATGATTATCGTGGTGAGCGGTTTCAAGATTGGCACGTGTTGGTCAAGGGCAACAACGATTTATTGAGCCTCACTCAACCTCATCTAATAGCACAAATTCACCGTGAATATTTGGCAGCGGGCGCCGATATTATTGAGACCAATACCTTTAACGCCACGACCATTTCCATGGAAGATTATGACATGGCGAGCCTAAGCCGTGAGATTAACCTCGAATCGGCCCGACTGGCACGCGCGGTGGCCGATGAGTTTACCGCTCGCGAGCCAAATAAACCGCGCTACGTGGCCGGCGTACTGGGGCCAACATCAAAAACCTGCTCGATTTCGCCGGATGTTAACGATCCGGGCTATCGCAATATCACCTTCGATAAGCTGGTGGCCGCGTATATCGAATCGACCCTGGCACTGATAGAAGGTGGTGCCGATCTGATTTTAATTGAAACTATTTTCGATACCCTCAATGCCAAAGCCGCTTCCTTTGCGGTAGAAGAAGCGTTCGAACAGGCCGCAGTGACTCTGCCGGTAATGATCTCCGGCACCATCACCGATGCTTCGGGTCGAACCTTGTCAGGGCAAACCACCGAGGCGTTTTATAATTCCATTCGCCATATTAAACCGCTCTCCATTGGCTTGAACTGTGCGCTAGGGCCAGACTTGTTGCGTCAGTATGTGGAAGAGTTGGCCAGTATTTGTGAAACCTACACCTCGGTGCACCCCAATGCAGGGCTGCCGAATGAATTTGGCGAATATGATTTAGAAGCCGAAGAAATGGCACAAGAAATCATCGACTGGGGGGAGCAAGGGTTTATCAATATTGTTGGTGGCTGTTGTGGGACCACACCCGAGCACATTAAAGCCTTTAGTGATGGGCTAAAAAACACCGCTCCACGTACTTTGCCCGAGCTGCCGGTGCGCATGCGTTTAAGTGGCCTTGAAGCCTGTAATCTCAATTAAGGGGCCAATAACATGAATAATACTGCAACTTTTACCAATGTCGGCGAGCGCACCAATGTGACCGGCTCGGCGCGCTTTAAACGGCTGATCCTCGAGGAAGATTACGAAACCGCGTTAGAGGTGGCACGTGAGCAAGTTGAAAATGTCGCGCAGATTATCGATATCAACATGGATGAAGCCATGTTGGACTCTAAAGCGGCCATGGTCACCTTTTTGAACCTTATCGCCTCAGAGCCCGATATTTCGAAAGTGCCCATTATGGTGGACTCGTCGAAATGGGAAGTAATCGAGGCGGGACTAAAATGCATTCAAGGCAAGGCGATAGTGAACTCTATTTCCCTCAAGGAGGGGGAGCAGCCGTTTCGTCACCAAGCCAAGATATTAAAGCGCTTCGGCGCCGCTGTGGTGGTGATGGCCTTTGATGAAAGTGGTCAAGCAGAAACCGCCGAGCGGAAGTTTGCTATTTGCGCGCGCTCTTATCGCATCCTGGTCGATGAATTGGGCTTCCCGCCAGAAGATATTATTTTTGACCCCAATATCTTTGCCGTGGCCACCGGCATAGAAGAGCATGACAACTATGCCGTAGAGTTTATCGAAGGAACTCGCCGCATCAAGGAGAACCTTCCCCACTGCAAGGTATCCGGTGGTGTGTCTAATGTCTCTTTCTCGTTTCGAGGCAACAATCCGGTGCGCGAGGCTATTCACTCTGTGTTCTTGTATCACGCCATTCAAGCCGGAATGGATATGGGCATCGTCAATGCTGGTCAACTAGCGGTGTATGACGATATTCCCTCTGAGCTGAGAGACGCCGTTGAGGATGTGATTTTAAATAAAGATGCCGGCGCCGGAGAGCGGTTGGTGGAATTAGCGCCTAAGTATTCGGGCATGGCGCAAGCGGAGAAGGTTGAGGATTTACAGTGGCGTAGTTGGCCGGTGGCAAAGCGCCTAGAACATGCCCTAGTTAAAGGCATTACAGATTATATTGATGAGGACACCGAGCAGTGCCGACAGCAGTTTGCTAAACCCATCGAGGTCATTGAGGGTCCGTTGATGGACGGCATGAATGTGGTGGGTGATCTGTTTGGGGCCGGGAAAATGTTTTTGCCGCAGGTGGTGAAATCGGCGCGGGTAATGAAGCGCGCGGTGGCCTATTTAGACCCTTATATCGAAGCCGAGAAACAAGAGGGTGAAACCAACGGTAAAATTGTCATGGCCACGGTAAAAGGCGATGTTCATGATATTGGCAAGAATATTGTTGGCGTGGTGTTACAGTGTAATAACTACGAGGTGATCGACTTAGGGGTGATGGTGCCCGCTGAAAAAATCTTACAAACCGCAATAGACGAAAACGCCGATATTATAGGCCTGTCCGGGCTTATCACTCCCTCGTTAGATGAAATGGTGCATGTCGCCAAAGAAATGAAACGCCGCGATTTTACCATTCCGTTGCTGATTGGTGGCGCGACGACGTCAAAGGCGCATACCGCCGTAAAAATTGAGCCCCAATATGATAACGGCGTGGTTTATGTTAATAACGCCAGCCGTGCGGTGGGCGTGGCATCTAGTTTGCTAAGTAAAACCGCGAAAAGTGAGTTTTTGAGTAAAACTAAAGCAGAGTACGAGCGAGTGCGAGAGCAACAAGCACGCAAGAAACCCCGCTCCAAGCCCATAGGTTTGCAACAAGCTCGCGCCAATCATGCCCAGCTGGATTGGCAAAACTACACTCCGCCTGTGCCTAAACAGCTAGGAGTCCAAGAGTTTCACTCGGTGCCAGTGAGCACCTTAAGGCAATATATCGACTGGACGCCATTTTTTATGACCTGGTCTTTGGCCGGCAAATACCCGCGTATCATGAATGACGAGGTGGTGGGTGAGCAAGCGCGCTCATTGTTTGCCGATGCAAATGCAATGTTGGATGAGTTTGCGCGCCAAGGCAGCATTCAACCAAAAGGGGTGATTGGCTTATTCCCAGCAAACCGCGTCGGCGATGACATAGAAATATACCGCGACGAGCAGCGTGACGAAGTGATTTTACGTTCGTGTCAGTTACGCCAGCAAACGCACAAAAAGGGCTTTGCTAACTATTGTTTAGCCGACTATATCGCACCTAAAGGTGTTGCCGACTACTTTGGCGCCTTTGCCGTGACCGGCGGGTTAGAAGAAGATGACTTAGCCCAGGCCTTTGATGACCAAGGTGATGATTATAATAAAATCATGGTCAAAGCGGTGGCTGACCGCCTTGCAGAGGCCTTCGCAGAATACCTGCATGAGCAAGTGCGTAAAGTGTACTGGGGCTATGCCGCAGACGAAGCGTTAAACAATGATCAGCTCATTCGTGAGAACTATCAGGGCATTCGCCCTGCGCCGGGCTATCCAGCGTGCCCAGAGCACACTGAAAAGGCTAAGATTTGGGAATTACTGAGCGTTGAAGAGCGCATCGGCATGAAACTGACGAGCTCCTATGCGATGTGGCCGGGTGCCGCCGTCTCGGGTTGGTATTTCTCACACCCTGATTCGAAATACTTTGCCGTGGCAGGGATTCAACAAGACCAAGTTGAGGACTATGCTAACCGCCAAGGAATGACGCTAGAGCAAGCCGAAAAGTGGCTAGGCCCGAATTTGGGGTATGAAAATTAACCACAGGTTTTACTTTTTTGCGCCAAGTGGAACATGAGCTGGCTGCTCAATTACTTTGTATGATGCTGAGCAGCCAAAAGCGTTGCCAACTTCTGCTTTACTTGTTGCGCGCTGGTATCTGATGGTTGCTGAGATAGCCAATCAACGAGTTCGTTGCGTACGGGGAAACCTTCTTTTATACAATGGCTCTCATTTGCCACCCAGATATCGGCTGAGCCAATCGTGCCCCGGCCGTAGGCGCTACATAGGGTGTAACCCTGAGCACTAATATGGTGTTCAATGAGATAGGTGTAGATAGGCGTGGCAATTAACATCAATACTAAGGTCACGCCGCACAGCTTAAACCAACCACTGAGTAACCTATCACTTACTTGGGTATGAGTTGCTCGTAACCACAGTAAGTAGGTTAATACGGCAAAAACGGGGGTGGCCAATACCAAAGAAGGAGAAAAACTGCGCTCCCGAAAAGCCAGAACATGCTCCCCTAGGGCTGTACTTACTTGGCTCACTTCACTGAACGTTGCATAAGGGAGCAGTAAAGTAAGTACACAGAATAAAGCAAAAAAGCAGAATAGCTTTACTCTGTCCATCGTTGTACTTTGCACGTCATCCATTGTGCTATCTATATCCGCCAGAGTAAGGAAGCCCAAATAAACGGTGCATAAACCCGATGGGATCTTGTTCGTACCACCGCTGCGCCCGGTCTATTTCTCTACGTGCTTGCTGAAAGCTTTGTTTTAAATCGTTTTCAACCGCTCTTAGACTAGCCGCTATTTTTTCTGCTATCGCATCAGTATCAATGAATGTATAGGCCAAACCAGCCAGAGCTGCGCCAACCACAACAACGGCAATCATGGGGCCAACGGCGACGGTTGCAGCTGTTCCCACAACGGCAGTTACCGCTCCCCAGGCAATGCCTGATGATGCTGCTGCGATGGCAACATCAACAGATAAACCACCAATAAAGTCGTGCCATGTTTTGCTGTCATCAATCAGTTGCTCCAAGGCATGAAACCCTGCAGAGATAAGAATCGTTAACACAAACCCTTGCTTTATAGAGCTTTGCGCTCCCAGCTTACCGATGCCGAAAGACACTAGTTTAGGGTTGTTGGCTAAGTATCGGGTTCCCGTCAGGTGTCTTCTGAGACCCGAGTAGCCTTTGAATATAATGTAGTTTTTCCCAGAATATGACTTCACTTTGAATTTATCAAAGACTGAACCGCTACGCTGCATCTCTAGCGCAATGGCTGTTAAAGCGGCCACATCCAGCCCTAAAGGGACGAGCCCTGAACCATTTTTAACCCAATCGCGATGTGCTCGCCAAAGCTCAGGTACAATATTGGCGCGTTCCATAATTGATTCGAACCAGGCGGCGATTCGCTCATTAGAATGGCCTTGGGTGCGTTTTACGTTCACAGCGTAATCAAAAAATTCCCTGTCATTAAGATGGATAAAGTTATGCTGGTTGGACTTTAATAGATGAGCGAGTTGCTGATCTCGCTGCTTATTTCTTAATTCTTCTCTTGCATTGATGAGCATTGAGGCCTCCATGCTATGTTCCTTTTATCGCTATTCTCATACAAGGCCGCAGAACAGTCAATCGCCAAGCTCATGTCTTATATGAAATTTTATTGAATTGTCAGCTTGTTGCACAACCTTTATTAGCCGAGCACAGTGTAATGCGCTGTAATGACACACCAAGAGGGGATTTGCTAACAATAGTGCATGTTTCCCTTTAAGTCTGACTTATGACCCTGATGCAGTTACAACAGCTAGTCGCAACTATTGTTGCAGCGCCAGTGGACGCTGGTGTTGTTAAGCAACCTATTCATGCTTTGGTTAATGCGTTAGAGCAAGAAAGTGGTGTTTCGTCGCGAGCGGATATGAATACATCGCACGGAACATATACCGAGCATGGCGTTGCGATTTCTCCGGTACAAGCTGCACGCTGTTCCTTGGAGCCCCTGCGCACCCAAGTGTTTATGCAAGGGGTTGCGGCGGCTATTAACGATAAAGTCCACGGTGATAAAGTCGTCCACATCCTCTATGCGGGCACCGGCCCTTTTGTCACCTTATTATTGCCCTACCTCGCATGCTACCCCGAATTACCGGTGCGGGTAACATTGTTGGATATTCACCAGGAGAATATTGAGGCGGTCAAAAAATTGGTTGCACGCTGGCATATTGGGCACTTAATCAGCGAATATGTGGTTGCTGATGCGACCTGCTGGCAACCTGACGCGCAACGTCGATTCGATATCATTATTTCTGAAACGATGACAGCACTGCTTCGTCGTGAGCCCCAGGTATGGATATTTAAAAACCTCGTGCGTTATCTGCAAGCACAGGGAGTGTTAATTCCTCAAGTGGTTTCTTTGCGAGCTTGGCTAGAGCGCGCTAAAGAGCGAGTGTTGATTGATGAGTACTTTCGCCTCGATAAAATCACGGCACTGCGCTTAGCACGCGATGATATTACCGATATACGTGGTGAGCTTGTTATCCCAGCGCAGCATCAAAGTGACGACCACTTTACGCTAACCACGGATATCCAAGTTTATAATCACTGCGTTTTAAGCGAAGGGCAATCAAGCTTAACCGTGCCATTTTCAGTACCGCCGCAGGCAACTTGCCTTTTTGCGGGCGCACATGTTCCTTTTCACTATGCTAACCCCAGACAGGCCGATTTCATATTCGAGTTTCCGCATGATAAACGCCTATCAGCACTCACCTTACCCAGCATTAATGACTGTGCCGACCTCGGGCTCATTTATATAAAGCGGGCGTTTGCGCAGTGTTTATGGGCAAAGCAAAACCAGCAACCTAGATCACTTTCACCGCGCGATTGGCAGGGTGAGCTGTTTTTAACGCAGGCATTAGGTATCCCCTTAGAAATATGGTTCGCACACTTATTTAATGCCCCTGATCTGGCTAGCTTTGAATCTCGGCTACTACAGTGCTGCCCCGCATTACTATGCCCACAGCAAGTTATGAAAGTGAACCGACAGTTGCTTGCTAAGCTGCATAGGCAAAACGAATAACGTACAATAGCGGCAAAGAGTATGAATACCTTGGGATTATGGCCTTACCAATAGAGCAAAGTTACCCGCAACTTGTTGAGCAATTACATCGTGTACCTATGTGCCTACTGCAAGCCCCACCTGGCGCAGGTAAGTCAACGTGGTTGCCATTGCAGTTGCTTCGCGAAGGCCATTTTCGCCGTATTATCATGCTTGAGCCCCGGCGCTTAGCTGCGCGCAACATAGCGCGCTTTTTGGCTGCGCAGCAACAAGAAGCGGTAGGACAAAGCGTGGGCCTAAGGTTGCGCCAAGAGACCAAAGTAAGCGCTGAGACGCGCCTAGAAATTGTCACCGAAGGGGTATTAACGCGCATGTTGCAGCAAGACCCTGAGCTCAGCGGTATCGATTTAGTTATTTTTGATGAATTTCATGAACGCTCCATGGCTGCTGATACGGCATTAGCTTTTGCGTTAGAAAGCCAGATGCTGCGTGATGATCTAAAGATCTTATTGATGTCCGCCACCCTTGATGGCGAGCGCTATCAACGCTTTTTTGATTGCCCACTCATTAGTTCAACAGGTCGTAGCTACCCAATAGATGAAATTTACCGCCCGTTAGCGCAGCCAACGCAGTGGCTTGAGGCGATTGCGCCTACCGTAATCACAGCACTGCAAGAGCAAAGTGGCAGCGCCTTGGTGTTTTTGCCAGGACAAAAAGAAATAAACTATGTCGCCGCGCAGCTCAGCGGGCTGCCCAGCGATATTGAAGTCCACACCTTATATGGCGAGCAAGACAAAGCCGCCCAGCAACGAGCGATAGCACCCGCAGCGCAAGGTCAGCGCAAGGTGGTATTAACCACCAATGTGGCCGAGACCAGCCTGACTATTGAGGGCATTCGCATTGTTATCGACAGCGGTAAACGCCGCGCCGCGCAGTTCAATCTAAAAACCGGTGTGAGTGAGCTGAAAACCGTGAATATCTCACGCTCCTCGGCGCTGCAACGGGCTGGGCGAGCGGGGCGTGTAGAGCCTGGAGTGGTCTATCGTTTAGGCAGTAAAGAGCAATTAGAGCGACGGGCGCAACATGATGCACCGGAAATATTAACCAGTGATATTAGTCCTTTAATGCTAGAGGCGAAGTTGTGGGGGGCCGATATCGAGCAATTACAGCTGCTTGACCCGCCTTCTGCGGCGCAGCAGCACCAAGCCTGCGAACTGTTACAGATGTTAGAGCTGATTGCCGATGGCAAGCTCACCGCAAAGGCAAAAGAAATACATGCTATGGGCAGCGATTTACGTTTTGCCCATTTGCTGTATCAAGCTCAGCAACGTGAATCTCAGCATCCTGGTTTTGTGCACTTGGCGGTACATTTTGTCGCCTTGATGGAGGCACGGGTGCGCATTGATGCCGAGCTGGCTACCGCTATCAGTGCGCAACAGCATCGTCCTCACCCAGAATTTACACAACAACTGAAGTACTGGCGCCAGCGTTTATCCTTGCCGGCGAACAAAGACTTACCTATGCACTTGCTGCCTGTGGTCGTAGCTTTGGCTTATCCTGACCGCCTAGCCAAACGGCGTGGCTCGGGTATGTTGCTCAGTAATGGCGCGGGGGTGAGTGCGCATCCGCAGTTGTGGTTGGATGAGCAGTATGTGGCCATTGCCGATGTTGGTGGTAAAGATGGACAACATATTTTTAGCGCCACCGCCTTTTCCCCGGCCATGCTGCAAACCCATTTGCCACATTTGTTTAGTGAGCGTCAAGTGTGCGAATTTGATATCAAATCAGGGCGTTTTATTAATGAACAGCGCCAGCAATTGGGTGCAATCGTTATTGCCACTAAGCCCAGTGGCAAAAAAATTGATACACAAATGAAAGTGCAGGCGTGGTTGGAGTTAATACAGCAGCGGGGTTGGGAGCTGTTTCAGCATCCACAGTCGCAGCAACTACGAGTGCGTATGTTGCTGGCTAGTCAATTGCTTGGTGGCGAGTTCACCCTTGCCGATGAGGCGCAGCTATTACGCCAAGCAGAGCAATGGTTGGCGCCGTTTTTAGACCATGTGGGGTCATTATCGCAATTACAGCAGTTTGACTACCGGAGCGCTTTGCTCAGCCTGTTAGATTATGCGAGCCAACAGCGCCTGGAGCAGCTCTTACCAAAGACAATAACTCTGCCCTCGGGCGCCAGTCATCGTATTCATTATCAACTCGATGGTCCGGCCAAACTCAGCGTCCGTATGCAAGAGGTTTATGGTTGGCAGTCAAGCCCGGAGTTGGCGCAAGGCAAGCTGCCGCTGCAACTCGAATTACTCTCGCCGGCGCGGCGGCCGTTACAAATAACCCAAGATCTTGCGCATTTCTGGCAAAGTAGTTACCGCGAAGTGCAAAAAGAGATGAAGGGTCGCTACCCAAAGCACTTTTGGCCCGATGATCCAAGTACCGCGCAGGCTACCAATAAAGTGAAAAGTAGAATGTAACGCGGTTTGTTGTCTATATACGTTTAGTTACCCTGCGTACTATCACGCCATGTTGCCATGGCTTCACAGACGTCTGGATAGACAAAATTTACTTTGCGCGATAATGCTTTCATAATAGCTCTTTTCTGACCTAGCTAAGTGAGTACCGTGTTGCACCGCCCGTTATTACAGGTTCAAAATTTATCGCACCAGCTTGGCGAACATCGGGTACTTGAACGCCTTAGTTTCTCGCTTGAGCAAGGTGAGTTTGTGGGCCTGTTGGGACCTAACGGGGCTGGGAAATCCTCACTGCTGCGCTGCATTTATCGTTATTACCGCACTTCGGCTGAGACTATTGCCTTTAATGGCCAGTGTTTACAGACATTGTCACAGCGCACACTAGCACAAAATGTAGCCGTGGTGCTGCAACAGCCAGAAAGCGATATGTCACTCACTGTTTATGAGGTAGTGACTCTTGGCTTATTGCCCCAAGGGGGTATGTGGCGAGCATTAACGCAGGAGCAAAAGCAGCGAGTCCATCAGGCTTTGGTGGACGTAGGGCTGTGTAACTTGCAGCATAAACCCTTAGCTCAGTTATCGGGAGGAGAGCAGCAGCGCGCTCATATTGCTCGGGCCTTAGTGCAACAACCGCAGTTACTGATCATGGATGAGCCCACCAGCCATTTAGATATTAAATATCAAATAGAATTGATGGAGCTGGTGCGGTCGTTAAAGCTAACGGTGTTGGCGTCATTTCATGACCTTAACTTGGCTTGTGCGTTGTGTGACCGATTGTTGATTCTTAAACACGGCCAACTGGTTGCAGATGGTGCCCCGAAAAAGGTAGTAACGGAGCAACTGCTCAGTGATGTTTTTGGCGTTTGTGCAAAAGTCAGTGATCATCCGCAGCAGCCTGATAAATGGCCGCTGGTGCAGTACTTTTACGGCTATCAAAGGCATCAGCATGACAGTTAAATATACTTTACCCCTGATTGCAGTACTTTTGGTTTTTGTGCTTAGTGGATTATTTGCACTTAAGCAAGGCGCCGTGAGCCTAAGTTGGCCGCAACTGTTGGCTGTACTCAGTGGCGAGGACAGTGATTCGCTGTGGCAGCAAATTATTTGGCAATTGCGCAGCCCTCGTGTAGGCATTGCCTTTCTAGCGGGTGGTGGATTGGCGTTAGCGGGGGGGATTTTACAAACGGTCACACGTAACCCGTTAGCGGATCCTTACTTGTTTGGTATTTCCTCGGGGGCAGCTCTGGGCGTGGTCGTGACCATGGTGCTTTTTGGGGTTAGCGCCCCGGTGCTGCTGAGCCTCAGTGCCTTTGCAGGTGCCATGCTGGCCGTGGTGTTGTTGCTGATTGTGGCCTACAGTGTTCGCTATATGCAGAACTCCATTTTGGTGTTGGCAGGGGTGGCCTTATCTTTTGGTTTCAGTGCGATGACTAGCTTGTTACTGTATTTTGGCGAGCCCCAGGCTGTGAGCGCGGTAGTTTTTTGGACTTTGGGCAGCTTTTCTGGTGCTTCCATGGCTATGCTGCTACCAGTGAGTGTGCTTATGGGCGTCAGCCTCGCAATCGTGTGGCTGTTACGGGCGCCATTAAATGCCTTGCTGTTGGGGGATGAGAGTGCCCATACTCTGGGTATTCATGTGCCGCGACTGCGCTTAGCTATGCTGCTATTAAGTGCACTGATCACTGCCGTTCTTGTGAGTGTGTGCGGTGGTATAGGTTTTGTCGGGCTGATGATCCCCCATTTGGTGCGAATAATCGCTCCCCGTGTAGGTAGTTATTTATATCCCGCGAGCTTTTTTAGCGGCGGCCTATTTATGGTGTGGGTAGATTTGGCCGCACGCACAGTGTTAGATAATCAAGAACTGCCAGTTGGGGTGATCACGTCGGCTATCGGAAGCATATTCTTTTTACTGTTATTATTTTCCCGTTATCGCACACAATAAAAAAGCCCCGCTCTGCGAGGCTTTTATTCATTAACTTAATGACGTTGCGGTTATTTCAGTCGCTTGGCTTGTCGGCGAATAGCCACTAACGCAAGTAACATAACTAGCCATGCTAGAGTTCCGCTACTTTGCTTACGCTTTGGCGGCTGTGAGTTGTCTACTTCAGCAGCAACCTCGATATTAAGCTCGCCTTGTGCGGTGGCTCCGAGTTCATCGCTTAAGGTATAGCGTACTAACGCATTACCGCTAAAGCCATCGGCGGCGCTAAAGCGTAATGAGAAGTCACTGTTAATTACTACCTCCCCATGTTCACTGCTCGCTTGGGTCACTGTTAACACTTGTCCCTCTGGGTCGCTATCGTTGGCGAGTACATCCACTGTAACCGTACCTTGGTAGGCAACCGATGCGCTATCAGCGACTGCAACTGGCGCTTGGTTAGCGACAATGTTAATACTTACCTCGGCACTGTGGCTATTGCCTGCAGCGTCGCGAATGCTGTAGATCAAACGGTCGTTACCAATGAACTGGCTAGGTGTTTGGTATTGGATTTTATTATCAACAATACTGGCATCACCCAGCTCCGCCTCCACGCCAGTAAGCATGAGTTCATCGCTCTCGGCATCAGTATCATTACTTAGCACATCGAGCATCGGCATGGCGTTCTCTGCTACCGTATACACATCATCGTTTGCAATCGGTGGCTGGTTGGCGTCAAGTGCTATAGCCACCACACCTGGGTCAACAATGCTGCCATTGATGATGCCATCAGCATCGTTGGCGCCGCCATCTGTCAATGTTAATTGTACGCACCAGTGACCGGCTGTCAGCCCGGGTTGCCAAAGCTCACTGCCAGGTGCTGGGCAGTAACCTTTACTACCTAACGCTGAAGCAATAGCATCATCGCCTTGGGTATCCAGATCTTGCCATTGGTCATTGATATACTTGCGATAGAGTGTATTTTGCGGCAGTGGCTGACGCTGCGGAAGCACAAAATCAACGGCAGCACCAGGTACCGGTAGGGCACTGACTACCACACCGTAAAGTGTGCCAACATGACGTGTGTCTTCATCACTTGCGACCTGCTCTGGCATCAGCTCAGCACCTGCGCTCGCAGCATCAGCAAATATACTGGTTTGCAGACAGTTGCCATATTCAGTCTCGACGATAAAGTTATCTTCTTGCGCTGGTGTTGCTGCAAGTAAGTGACACACGCCGATGGCGTCTAAATAATCAGCAACGCCGTCACCGTCACTATCACGGTAACCTTCGCTATCATCAGGGATCAGATCGCCGTCACTATCATTATCGCTCAAAGGCGGTAGCGTACTGCGCACATCTAACTGTAGTTTGACACTTTGACTGGCCGATGGAGTGCCGCTATCAGTGACTTCGAGGCTGACATGATAGATACCCGGAGTTAGATCACTGGCCTCAATAATAGCGCGTTCACTACTCGATTGGTTCAAAGGTAGTGTCGGGTTTATTTGCCACTGATAAGTATGAGAGTCATTGATATTCGCATCGCTTACTTGGGCAACAAGCTCAATATCCTGGTCGGCAACAAATAACGTCATCGCTTGCGCGTTTTGCTGTGCTGTTACCTTCACTTGTGGGGCAAGGTTACGCTGTGTAATCGTTACCTGGTGCTGCCACGTTGGGCCTCTATTGATACTTTCGTCCAGTGTTATCATGATGGTTTCATCCTCTTCATCAAGGGCATCAGCGAATACATCAAAGTCGATGGTTGCTTGCTCAGAGGTGAAGCGTAGTTCTGCATTGGTAAGTGAATGGTCATCACTGCTGCTACTGCCACTGACGGTAAAAGGTACTATAAGTGGGTAGCTTGGCGCAGGACCGTTTAAGTAAGCGGTAATGCTATGACTACGCCCCTCTGTGGCAATACTTTGTGCACTCAAGCTTACCTGTGGGTTGACCTCCACACGCTGTGATTGCAAGGCACTGCGACCTTGATCATCTGTAGCTTGCCAGTAAATTTTATGCACGCCTGGTTTGAAATACACCGGATTGTCTAGGATTCTAACCGCAATGGCTTTACCCGTTGCATCGACAGCAGTGGCAACACCAAGATTTACTTTAGTGTACAAGCCTGTGGCATCAACACTGACATCCGCCGGCAGTGAGAGTACCGGGATATCGTCGGCCATAGGGCCATCAAGGGAGAACCTGACCGTTGCTGTATCCGCTAAACCTTGCTCGTCGGCGATGCGATAGCGCAGTGTCGTGGTTTCATTAAGACCACCCGGAGGCGTATATAGCAGCGCGCCATTGTCGATAGTGACATCACCTAATTCTGCGCTAGCTGTTGTTATGCGTAAGGTATCACCTTGATCTGGATCGCTGTCATTGCTAAGTACCTCAAGAATGTATGTGCCGCTGTCATTGCGCGTAAGGCTCAAAGTATCATCATTGGCTATTGGTTTGTCATTGGCTCCGGTGACAGTAATTTCAATAGCGACAGGTTCACTTTGTAAGTCACCGTCACTTGCTATCAAAGTTGCACTATCAGTGCCTTGGAAGTCAGTATTGGGCGTGTAAGTAAGGCTCAAGCCATTGACGAGTAGCTCACCCTGCTCAGGCGCTGAAACGACAGTAATAGTGACTTGCTCGGCTTGTTCATCGTCTACTTCTAGGGTCACCGTTTTTGACGTATCTTCTTCAACACTCATGGTGCGAGTGATAATACGAGGGGCCTGATTAGCCGCAGTGACTTCGATAGCAAACGCCGGGAGTTGCGCACTCAAGTCGCCGTCACTGACGGTAATTTGAATATTGCTATTGGTGCCAACATCGCTCTCACCGGGTGTACCTTGCAGTTGTCCAGTCGCGGTATCGAAGGCTGCCCAGGTGGGCTGGTTAGTGATGCTGAACGTTAACTCATCACCTTCTGGGTCTGATGCTGTGG